>NZ_JBVIRY010000021.1:0-161074 GCF_055575795.1 Kitasatospora sp. NPDC034023 | reverse complement strand
CGGCAGACCACTCGCCAAAACCCGCATCTCACCCTTCGCAGCACTCCGCCCCGTTGGATGAGATCCAACGGGGCGGAGTTAACCAACAGCATCCGGGTTCCGGCGGGGGCTCTCTGTCGGGTCGTCAGAGTTTGCGCAGCAGCGCCCGGCGGACCTTGTGGTCCGCCCCCTTCTGCAGGATCAGGGTGGCCCGGCCGCGGGTCGGCAGCACGTTCTCCAGCAGGTTGGGCTTGTTGATGGTGCGCCAGACCTGTCGGCCGTACTCCATCGCCTCCTCCTCCGGCACCTCGGTGAAGCGGAGGAAGTAGGAGTTCGGGTCCTGGAAGGCGGTCTGCCGCAGCTTGCGGAAGCGGTCCAGGTACCAGTGCTCGATGTCGTCGGTCCGGGCGTCGACGTAGATCGAGAAGTCGAAGTAGTCGGCCACCGCGAGGCGGGTGCGCCCGTCGCTGCCGGGCAGGGCCGGCTGGAGCACGTTCAGGCCCTCGACGATCAGGATGTCCGGGCGCTCCACGGTCAGCCGCTCGTCCGGCACGATGTCGTACACCAGGTGCGAGTAGACCGGCGCGCTGACGCGCTCCTTGCCCGCCTTCACGTCCGCCACGAAGCGCATCAGCGCCCGGCGGTCGTACGACTCGGGGAAGCCCTTGCGGGCCATCAGGCCGCGGCGGCGCAGCTCGGCGTTGGGCAGCAGGAAGCCGTCGGTGGTGACCAGTTCGACCCGGGGGTGCTCGGGCCAGCGGGCCAGCAGCGCCTGGAGGAGGCGCGCGGTGGTCGACTTGCCGACGGCGACGGAGCCGGCCACGCCGATGATGAACGGGGTCCGGGTGCGTTCGGTGTCCGGGGTGTCCAGGAAGGTGCCCAGGGTGCCGCGCAGTTCGTGCGTGGCATGGATGTACAGGTTCAGCAGCCGTGACAGCGGCAGGTAGATGTCGCGCACCTCGTCGAGGTCGAGAGCGGTGCCCAGACCGCGCAGCCGTTCCACCTCCTCGGCGGTCAGAGGCAGCGGCGTTCGCTCGCGCAGCGCGCTCCACTCGGCCCTGCTGAGGTCGACGTAGGGGGACGGCGACGGGCCGGGCGTGGTGTCGCCCCGCGTACAGAGTTCGGTCAGCACATGCTCCATTGTGAGCCGTAGCGGCGTTCACGGTGGTTGTGGTGTCGGTCACGCAGCGTTCTCGCAAGGCGGGAATACGGCCACAGAACCGCCCTTATGCTGGCACGCATGTGCGGAATTGTTGGATACGTGGGCGCGCAGTCCGCCCTCGACGTAGTAATCGCAGGCCTGCAGCGCCTGGAGTACCGGGGTTACGACTCGGCCGGTGTCGCGGTGCAGGTACAGGACTCCGACGGGCAGTGGAGCCTGTCCACCGACAAGCGGGCCGGAAAGCTCGCCAACCTCGAGAAGTCGCTCGCCGAGGCCCCTCTGCCCGGCAGCACCACCGGCATCGGCCACACCCGCTGGGCCACCCACGGCGGCCCGACGGACGCCAACGCCCACCCGCACCTGGACGACGACCTGCGGGTCGCCGTGGTGCACAACGGCATCATCGAGAACTTCGCCCAGCTGCGGGCCGAGATCGCCGAGCGCGGCCACACCCTCCGGTCCGAGACCGACACCGAGGTCGTCGCCCACCTGCTGGGCGAGTCGTACCAGGGCGACCTCGCCGAGGCCATGCGGGTGGTCTGCCGCCGGCTGGAGGGCGCCTTCACCCTGGTCGCCGTGCACGCCGACGCGCCGGACGTCGTCGTGGGTGCCCGCCGCAACTCGCCGCTGGTCGTCGGCCGCGGCGAGGGCGAGAACTTCCTCGCCTCGGACGTCGCCGCCTTCATCGCGCACACCCGCGAGGCGATCGAGCTGGGCCAGGACCAGGTCGTCGAGCTGCGCCGCAGCGGCGTGACCGTCACCAACTTCGACGGCACCCCCGCCGACGTGCGTGAGTACCACGTCGACTGGGACGCCTCCGCCGCCGAGAAGGGCGGCTACGACTACTTCATGCTCAAGGAGATCGCCGAGCAGCCGAAGGCCGTCGCCGACACCCTGCTCGGCCGGATCGGCACCGACGGCCGGCTCACCCTCGACGAGCTGCGGATCTCCGACGCCGACCTGCGGTCGGTCGACAAGGTCGTCATCGTTGCCTGCGGCACCGCCTTCCACGCCGGCATGATCGCCAAGTACGCGATCGAGCACTGGACCCGCATCCCCTGCGAGGTCGAGGTCGCCTCCGAGTTCCGCTACCGCGACCCGATCATGGGCCCGGGCACGCTGGTCATCGCCATCTCGCAGTCCGGCGAGACCATGGACACCCTGATGGCCCTGCGGCACGCCCGTGAGCAGGGCGCCAAGGTGCTGGCGATCTGCAACACCAACGGCTCCACCATCCCGCGCGAGTCGGACGCCGTGCTGTACACGCACGCCGGTCCGGAGGTCGCGGTCGCCTCCACCAAGGCGTTCCTGACCCAGCTGGTCGCCTGCTACCTGGTCGCCCTCTACCTGGGCCAGGTGCGCGGCACCAAGTGGGGCGACGAGATCTTCGCCGTCATCAAGGAGCTCGGCGACGCGCCGAAGCAGCTCGAGCAGGTGCTGGAGACCATGGAGCCGGTGCGCGAGCTGGCCCGCTCCCTGGCCGACGCCCGCTCGGTGCTGTTCCTCGGCCGCCACGTCGGCTTCCCGGTGGCCCTGGAGGGCGCGCTCAAGCTCAAGGAGCTGGCGTACATGCACGCCGAGGGCTTCGCGGCGGGCGAGCTCAAGCACGGCCCGATCGCGCTGATCGAGGAGGGGCTGCCGGTCGTGGTGGTCGTGCCCTCGCCGCGCGGGCGGTCGATCCTCCACGACAAGATCGTCTCCAACATCCAGGAGATCCGGGCCCGTGGCGCCCGCACGATCGTGATCGCCGAGGAGGGCGACGAGGCCGTCGTGCCGTACGCGGACCACCTGATCCGCATCCCGGTCACCCCGACCCTGCTCCAGCCGCTGGTCTCCACCGTCCCGCTCCAGGTCTTCGCCTGCGAGCTGGCCACGGCCAAGGGCCACGAGGTCGACCAGCCGCGCAACCTGGCGAAGTCGGTCACCGTCGAGTAGGTCCGTGCCCGCCGGTGACGGCGCCCCTGCGGTGGCTGTGTCCTACCGCAGGGGCGCCGTCGTGCTTCCTGCGGGATAGCGTCGGCGGTAGCCGACCGCTGGAGGAGCGCCGTCATGCGTCATGCCCACCGTGTGGAAGCCGTCCGGGCCGCCGAGGCCGTGCTGATGGCGCGGCTGCCGGAGGGCACGCTGATGCAGCGGGCGGCCGTCGGGCTGGCGGCGACGTGCGCGCGGCTGCTGACGCGGCGTCGGGGACGGGTGTACGGCAGCCGGGTGGTGGTGCTGGCGGGCAGCGGGGACAACGGGGGTGACGCCCTGTACGCCGGAGCCGCGCTGGCCCGGCGCGGGGCGCGGGTGACGGCGGTGCTGCTCGCGCCGGAGCGGGCGCACCCGGGCGGGCTGGCCGCCCTGCGGGCGTCCGGCGGACGGGTGACGGCGGAGCGGGACGTCGGCCTGGCCGACTTCTCGCGCGCGGACCTGGTGCTGGACGGGATCGTCGGCATCGGCGGCCGGGGCGGGCTGCGCCCCGAGGCCCGGCCGTACACGGAGGCCGGGCGGCGCGGGGTGGTGGTCGCGGTGGACCTGCCCAGCGGGGTGGACGCCGACACCGGTGAGGTGCCGGGCGCGGCGCTGCGCGCGGACGTCACGGTCTGCTTCGGCACGTACAAGCCCGGGCTGCTGGTCGACCCGGGTGCCTCGTACGCGGGCGCCGTGCAGCTGGTCGGCATCGGGCTGGAGCCGCCGGAACCGGACGTGACGGCCCTGCAGCACGCGGACGTGGCGGCGCTGCTGCCGCTGCCGGGCGCGGAGAGCGACAAGTACCGGCGCGGGGTGGTCGGGGTGGCGGCCGGCTCGGCGACCTACCCGGGGGCGGCGCTGCTGGCCGTCGCCGGGGCGCTGCGGGGCGGCGCGGGCGCCGTCCGGTACGTGGGCGCGGCGGCCGAGGAGGTGGTGCGGCGCTTCCCGGAGACGCTGGTCACCGAGGGCGGACCGGCAGGGGCCGGGCGGGTGCAGGCCTGGGTGGTCGGGCCGGGCGGCGGCGAGGGGGCGCGGCAGGCGCTGACCGAGGCACTGGCGAGCGACGTCCCGGTGTTGGTGGACGCGGACGGGCTGACCGAGCTGGGCCGGCTCGGCCCGGCCGCGCTGGCCGGCCGCACCGCGCCCACCCTGCTCACCCCGCACACCGGCGAGGCCGCCCGGCTGCTCGCGGGCGCCGACGGCACCCCGCCGCCGGCCGCCGACGACCTGGCCGCCGCCCGGCTGGCCACCGCCCGCCGGCTGGCGGCCGTCTACCGCGCGACCGTCCTGCTGAAGGGCTCCACCACGGTGGTCGCCGACCCGGGCGGCGCCGTCCGGGTGAACCCCACCGGCACCTCCTGGTTGGCTACCGCGGGCAGCGGCGACGTGCTGGCCGGGCTGGCGGGCTCGCTCCTCGCGGCGGGCCTGTCGCCGCTGGACGCCGCCTCGGTGGCCGCCTACCTGCACGGCCTGGCGGGCCGCGAGGCGGCGGGGGCGCCGGGCGCGCCCGTGACGGCCCTGGCGGTGGCCGAGGCACTGCCCGCGGTCTGGCGGGCGGTCCGGGAACGCTAGCGGTGCGGCGGGCGGCCGGGGAGAGCCGGCGGTGCGGCGGATCGCCTGGGCGAGTCGGCGGAGCGGAACCGAACGCTCCGCTGCCGGCGTCCGAGCAGGCGGTGACGAGCGGTTCACCGCAGGTCCGTGCGGTGGGTGAGGCCCGGTCGTCGGCCGCCGCGCCGATGGGCCGTTCGGCGAGGACTCCGGGACGTCTGGGAGACTGACCCTGATGACAACTGCGAACACGATCGGCACCGCCACCCTCACCGACGGCGTACGGGCCGAGGCGACCATCGATCTCGCCGCCCTGCGCGGCAACCTCGCCGCGCTGCGCGAGCGCGTCGGCAGCGCGGCGGTGATGCTCGCGGTCAAGGCGGACGCCTATGGCCACGGTGCGGTCGAGTGCGCCCGCGAAGCGGTCGCCAACGGGGTCGGCTGGCTCGGCTGCGCGACGCCCGAGGAGGCGCTGGCGCTGCGGGCCGCG
This sequence comes from Kitasatospora sp. NPDC034023, assembly GCF_055575795.1. NCBI lineage: Bacteria > Bacillati > Actinomycetota > Actinomycetes > Kitasatosporales > Streptomycetaceae > Kitasatospora > Kitasatospora sp. NPDC034023. The sequence continues at coordinate 155,942 of NZ_JBVIRY010000021.1, read as the reverse complement.
GGCATCCGTCCGCAAGACGCCCGGATCCTGTGCTGGCTGTGGACACCCGGCGGGCCGTGGCGCGAGGCGCTCCGCGCGGACCTGGACATCTCGGTCAGCGGCCAGTGGGCGCTGGACGAACTGCTCCCGGCCGTCCGCGAGACCGGCATCCCGGCCCGCGTGCACCTGAAGGCCGACACCGGCCTCGGCCGCAACGGCTGCCAGCCGCACGACTGGCCGCGGCTGGTGGCCGCCGCCCGGCGCGCCGAGGCCGAGGGGCTGCTGACCGTGGTCGGCGTCTGGTCGCACTTCGCGGCCGCCGACGAGCCCGGCCACCCGTCGATCCAGGCCCAGCTGGACTCCTACCGCACCGCCCTGGCCGCGGCCGAGGCGGCCGGGCTGCGCCCCGAGGTGCGGCACCTGGCGAACTCGCCGGCCACCCTGCTGCTGCCCGAGTCGCACTTCGACCTGGTCCGCACCGGCCTGGCCGCGTACGGACTGTCGCCGGTGCCCGAGGTGGGCTCGCCGGCCGACTTCGGGCTGCGCCCGGTGATGGCGCTGGGTGCGCGGCTGGCGCTGGTCAAGGAGGTCCCCGGCGGGCACGGGGTCAGCTACGGCCACCACTACACGACGCCCGGACCGACCACCCTGGGCCTGGTCCCGCTCGGCTACGGCGACGGCGTCCCCCGGCACGCCAGCGGCACCGGCCCGGTGCAGATCGGCGGCAAGTGGCGCACGGTGGCCGGCCGGGTGGCGATGGACCAGTTCGTCGTGGACCTGGGCGGGGACACTCCCCGGGTCGGCGACGAGGCGCTGCTGTTCGGCAACGGCGAGCGCGGCGAGCCCACCGCCGAGGACTGGGCCCGCGCCTGCGGGACCATCGCGTACGAGATCGTCACCCGGATCGGCGCCCGGGTACCCCGCCGCTACCTGGGCGGCAGCCACGCCGAGGACACGTCGGCATGACCGAGACACCGACCGGGGACGGAGCGGTCGCGGCGGTCGCCAAGGCGGCCGGCGCGGCCTCCGGGGTGAGCCGGGCGGGCGTGATCGGGATCTCGGTCGGCGTGCTGGCGGCCGGCGCGGCCGCCGGGGTGGCGATCGAGCGGCTGACCGTCGGGCGGGCGATGCGCCGCCGGGCCCGGGTCGAGCTGGACGCGAGCGCCCCGTACGGCTCGCTGCGCGGGCGCCCGAGGACGGTGGCCGCGCCGGACGGCACCGAGCTGTACGTGGAACTGGACGGCGCCGGCTGGGACCTGCCGGACGGTGACATCCACTCGTCCGAGCCGCTGACCGTGGTGTTCTGCCACGGCTACTGCCTCAACCAGGACAGCTGGCACTTCCAGCGGGCCGCGCTGCGCGAGGGCATGCGGCTGGTCTTCTGGGACCAGCGCAGCCACGGCCGCTCCGAGCGCTCCCGCTCGTACCTGGCGGGCGAGCCGGCCGGCATCGACCAGCTGGGCGGCGACCTCAAGGCGGTGATCGACGCCGTCGCGCCGACCGGGCCGCTGGTGCTGGTGGGCCACTCGATGGGCGGCATGACCGTGATGGCGCTGGCCGACCAGCACCCCGAGCTGTTCCGGGAGCGGGTCGCCGGGGTCGCCCTGATCGGCACGCTCGCGGGCGACTGGAACCAGGTGAACCTCGGCCTGCCCAAGGCCGGCGCGAAGCTGTTCAAGAAGGTCGCGCCCGGGATGGTGAAGCTGCTGGGCCGCCAGGTCGACCTGGTGGAGGCCACCAGGCGGCTGGGCTCGGAGGTGACCGCCGTCTTCTACAGGAGGTTCTCCTTCGGGAGCCGGGACGTCGACCCCGGCGTGGTGCGCTTCGCCGAGCAGCTGCTGGACGCCACCGCGATCGACGTGGTCGCCGAGTTCTACCCGGTGTTCGGCGCGCACGAGAAGTACGAGGCGCTGGCCGCCCTGCGCGGCCTGCCGGCCCTGGTGCTGGCCGGGACGAAGGACCTGCTGACGCCCTCGGCGCACAGCGAGGCGATGGCCGAGCGGCTGCCGGGCGCCGAACTGGTCCTGGCCGACGGTGCAGGGCACCTGGTGATGCTGGAGCGCCCGGAGCTGGTCGACCGCAAGCTGGCACTGCTGCTGCGCCGGGCCACCGACTTCGCCGGGGCCGCGCCGCTGCCCGGGGCCGTCCTCGACCTGGCCCGCGGACCGGCCGCCGAGAGCGCTGCCGAGCCCGCTGCCGGGACCGCTGCCGGGACGGCCACCGAACCGGCCGTCGACCCCGCCTGACGCCCCGTCCCGGCACCCGCCCGCCGCACCCGGGGGCGGCGATGTGGCACGGTAGCGGTGGCGGCCGGTGGTCGGTGCGCCGGTACGGACCGAAGGGCAAGACACGCGCATGGGCTCGCACGCCACTCTCACCGTCCCCACCCCGGAGCGGATGGGCCGGCTCGGCCGGGAGCTGGCCGCGCTGCTGCGGCCGGGGGACCTGGTGCTGCTCTCCGGCGAGCTGGGAGCGGGGAAGACCACGCTGACCCGGGGCCTGGGGGAGGGGCTGCAGGTCCGCGGGGCGGTGACCTCGCCGACCTTCGTGATCGCCCGGGTGCACCCCTCGCTGGTGGGCGGCCCGGCCCTGGTGCACGTGGACGCGTACCGGCTGGGCGGGGACCTGGACGAGATGGAGGACCTCGACCTGGACGTCTCGCTGCCGGAGTCGGTGGTCGTGGTCGAGTGGGGCGAGGGCAAGGTCGAGCGACTGTCCGAGGACCGGCTGGAGGTCCGGATCGAACGCGCCCTGGGCGACACCGCCGACGGGGACGACCAGGACCCGCGCCGGGTCCTGCTGACCGGCATCGGCCCGCGCTGGGCGGACGTGGAGCTCGCGAAGCTGGCCGGACAGGAGTAGCCCGCCGGACCGGAGCGGCGGCGGGTCGCGACATCTTGCCGACAGGCTGTCGGCAAGATGTTGCGGGCGGAGTACCGCGCGTGGTGGGATGGGTGCTGCGGTTAGGTCTGCCTAACTAGGGAGGCGCCATGTCGAGCACCACCCCCGCCCCGGAACGCGCCGTCCGCGCCGCCGGGGCCGGAGAGTCCGCCCGCTGCGCTCCGGGGGAGCCGATGCGGGCACTGCTGGCCGCCTGCGCGGCCGCCGAGGCGGTGTCCACCCCGCCCGAGCCGGAGCCGAGACAGGCCGAGGAGCCCGAGGCGAAGACGCCCCGGGCCGCGTGAGATCCGCCTGCGCGTGAGGTCGGCCTGCGCGTGCGGCGCCCTCAGGCGACCACGACCACCTTGGTGTCCTTCGGCGCGAAGTCCCAGAGCAGCTGCCCCTCGGCGCGGCCGCTGCGGATACCGCCGGTCTTGGCCTTCGGGTCGGCGGTCGGGGTCGCGCCGTCCACCGCCGCGCTGAAGCCGAACACCACGCCGGCCTGCTGCGCGAAGCGCACCACGTGCTCGATCTGCCGGCCGTCCGTCCCGGTGGTCGTCGCCGTGCGGCTGTACACCGCGTAGCTGCCAGGAGCCGGCTCGACCGTGCCCGGAACGACCTGGAAGGCGGCCGCGACCTGCGGGATCTTCTTCGGGTCGACCAGCCAGACGTAGTGGCTGCTCACTGAGTAGACCACCCGCGTGCCGGTGCCCGAGGTGGCCGGCAGCGGCGGGACGGTCGGGGTGGCCGAGGCGCTCGGCGCCGCGGCGGTGGCCGTGCCGGCCGCCGTGGTGGTGGCGGCCGAGGGCTTGGGAGCGCCCGCCCGGTCCTGGGCGCCGTTGGCCTGGAAGGCCAGCAGGCTCACCACCGCCAGGGCCCCCAGGGTCAGCCCCGTGACCACCACTCCAGGACCCATCTTCGCCACGTGCCGCTCCCGCTGCCGTCTTTTTACGTACCGCCTTATCGTGCCAGGTCCGTCCGTCGGGGTCGCAGCGCCTCGGATGTGTGTTCCCGGTCGGTACACCTTGCCGATCGGCCGGTCGGCCCAACGTCGGTCTAACCTTGACCCGTGCTGCTGCTCGCGTTCGACACCGCTACCCCCGCCGTCACCGCCGCCGTCCACGACGGCACCGCCGTCCTGGCCGAGGCCCACCAGGTCGACGCCCGACGCCACGGCGAACTGCTGCTGCCCGCGATCGACCGGGTGTTGAGGTCGGCCGGGGTGGACAAGCACCGGCTGACCGGCATCGCGGTCGGCGTCGGCCCGGGCCCGTACACCGGCCTGCGGGTCGGCCTGGTGACCGCCGCCGCGCTCGGCCACGCCCTCGGGCTGCCGGTGCACGGCGTCTGCACCCTGGACGCGATCGCCTTCCAGGCCCGGACCGAGGTCGAGGGCCTGAGCGGGGAGCCGTTCACGGTGGCCACTGACGCGCGCCGCAAGGAGGTCTACTGGGCCTCGTACGACGCTGAGGGCCGCCGCACCGAGGGCCCCGGCGTGGACCGCCCGGCCGAGCTGCCCCCGCAGCACCGCTCCGTCGGCGCCGGCGCGCTGCTGTACCCCGACGCCTTCCCGGGCGCGCACGGCCCCGAGCACGTGTCGGCCGGAGCCCTGGCCGGCTTCGCCGCCGCCGAGCTGGCCGCCGGGCGCGAGCTGCTGCCGAACGTCCCGCTGTACCTGCGCCGTCCGGACGCCCAGGTGCCGGCGGGCTACAAGGCGGTGCTCCCGGCGTGAACCACGGCACCACCCTGCGCCCGATGCGCTGGTGGGACATCGCGCCGGTGATGGAACTGGAGCTGCGGCTCTTCCCCGAGGACGCCTGGTCCACCGGGATGTTCTGGTCCGAGCTGGCCGAGGCCCACCCCGGCGGCACCCGCCACTACACCGTCGCCACCGCCGCCGACGGCGCGATCGTCGGCTACGCCGGGCTGATGGCGATCGCCGGCGAGGGAGACGTCCAGACCATCGCCGTCGACGACCGCCACCAGGGCGGCGGCCTCGGCACGGCGCTGCTCACCGACCTGATCCGGGAGTCCGCCCGGCGCGGCTGCGCCGAGCTGCTGCTGGAGGTGCGGGTGGACAACCCGCGCGCCCAGCGGCTGTACGAGCGCCACGGCTTCGAACCGGTGGGCATCCGGCGCGGCTACTACCAGCCCGCCAACGTCGACGCGCTGGTGATGCGCCTCGACCACCCGAGCCCTGACCGCACTGACCGCACCGACAGCACCGACCCGAAGGACATTGAGGACACCCCCCATGGCTGACGAACCGCTCGTCCTCGGCATCGAGACCTCCTGCGACGAGACCGGCGTCGGCATCGTGCGCGGCACCACGCTGCTGGCCGACGCGGTCGCCTCCAGCGTCAACGACCACGCCCGCTTCGGCGGCGTCGTCCCGGAGATCGCCAGCCGCGCCCACCTGGAGGCGATGGTCCCGACCATCCAGCGCGCCCTGGACACCGCCGGGGTCAAGGCGAGCGACCTGGACGGCATCGCGGTCACCGCCGGCCCCGGCCTGGCCGGCGCGCTGCTGGTCGGCGTCAGCGCCGCGAAGGCGTACGCCTGGGCGCTGGACAAGCCGCTGTACGGGGTCAACCACCTCGCCTCGCACATCTGCGTCGACCAGCTGGAGCACGGCCGGCTGCCCTCGCCGACGATGGCCCTGCTGGTCTCCGGCGGGCACTCCTCGCTGCTGCTCAGCGAGGACATCACCAGCGACGTCCGCCCGCTCGGCGCGACCATCGACGACGCGGCCGGCGAGGCCTTCGACAAGGTCGCCCGGGTGCTCGGCCTGGGCTTCCCCGGCGGCCCGGTGGTCGACCGGACGGCCCGCGAGGGCGACCCCAAGGCGATCGCCTTCCCGCGCGGCCTGTCCGGCCGGAACGACCCCGCGTACGACTTCTCCTTCTCCGGCCTGAAGACCGCCGTCGCCCGCTGGGTGGAGGCCAAGCGCCGGGCCGGCGAGGAGGTGCCGATCGCCGACGTGGCGGCGTCCTTCCAGGAAGCCGTCACCGACGTGCTCACCCGCAAGGCCGTCAAGGCGTGCAAGGACAACGGCGTCGACCACCTGATGATCGGCGGCGGTGTGGCGGCCAACTCGCGGCTGCGCGAGATGGCCCAGCAGCGCTGCGACCGGGCCGGCATCCGGCTGCGGGTGCCCCGGCCGGGCCTGTGCACCGACAACGGCGCGATGGTCGCGGCGCTCGGCGCCGAGATGGTGTGGCGTGACCGCGCGCCGTCCGCCTTCGACCTGTCGGCCGACTCCTCGCTGCCGGTGACCGAGGTCCACGTCCCGGCTGCCGGCCTCGGGCACGAGGACGTCCACGGCCGGGCCTACGACGCCCTCGGCGGCGGCGCCTGATGACCGTCGCCGCGATGTGGGAGGCCCGGGCGGCCGACGGCCGCGCGGCCGAACTCGCCGCCTGGGTACGGGAATCGGCGCTGCCCGCGCTGCGCGGTACGGCCGGTCTGGAGCGCCTCGAACTGTTCTCCGCCCCGGGCGAGAGGGTGCTGCTGATCACCTGGTGGAGCGGCGAGCCGGCGCCGGTCGCCGACCCGCCGGCCGTGCTGCTCGGCCGCCCGGTGCACCGCTGGTCCTTCACCAGCGAGCACGTCGAATAGTCCTGTGCGGGGAACCACGGGCCCGCCGCTACCGTGCATAGCTGAGAGAAAGCTGGACGGAAGCCGGGAGCGCGGTGCGGTGAGCAGGAACGGGCGGAGCAGGACCAGGACCAGGACCTACGCGGCGGGAGCGCTGGCCCTGCTGGCCTTCGCCACCGCGTGCGGCGACAACGGAGGCGGCGGCGCCCCGGCCGCCACCACGGCGCCGCCGGCCGCGCCCCGGCCGACCGGAGCCGCCCCGGCCGGCGGGGGCGCCTCCCCGGGCGCCACCACCGGGGCGGTCGCCGGCGCGGCGGCCTGGGCGAAGTGGAACCTCACCCCGCTCGCGCCCGCCCCGGCGGCGCCCGCCGACAAGCCCGTCAAGCTCGAACGGACCGGCCCGGTGCCGGTGTTCAGCGACGTGAAGACGACCGACAAGGTGGTCTTCATCACCATCGACGACGGCGCCGAGAAGGACCCGAAGTTCGTCGAGATGCTGACCGACCTCAAGGTGCCGATCTCGATGTTCCTGACCAAGGACATCGTCAAGAACGACTACGGCTACTTCAAGCCGCTCCAGGCGCTGGGCAACCACATCCAGAACCACACCGTCACCCACCCGGTGATGAGCAAGCTGTCGCCGGACAAGCAGAAGTCCGAGATCTGCGACGACCAGGCCGCGCTCACCCAGCAGTACGGCACCGCCCCGCTGCTGTTCCGCCCGCCGTTCGGCGACGGCGCCAACACCCCGACGCTCAACACCTCGGTGCAGGAGTGCGGCCCGCGCGCGATCGTGCTGTGGCGCGAATCGATGCAGATCCACGACATGCAGTACCAGGCCGGGGACAAGAAGCTGAAGCCCGGCGACATCATCCTGGCGCACTTCCGCGGCCCCAAGGAGCTCAAGGGCGCCACGATGACCCAGATGTTCGGCGACCTGCTGGCCCGGATCCAGGAGCAGGGCTTCTCGGTGGCCCGGCTGGAGGACTACATCCAGGCCCCCGCCTCGTAGTCCGCGTAGGCCCCGTAGGGCCCCGTAGGCCGCTACGACGCGCGGACCGGCTGCCCCAGCATCATCAGCGGGCCGTGGTCGGTCCGGCTGAGGATCACCGTGACGGTGTTCGGGCCGGAGGGCTTGAGCTGGCGGCGCAGCTCCTCCGGGGTGATCGCCATCCCGCGCTTCTTGATCACCACCGTGCCGACCCCGCGCTCGCGCAGCAGCGCCTTCAGCTTCTTGATGTGGAAGGGCAGCACGTCGGTGAGCTCGAAGGCGTGCGCGTACGGGGTGGCGACCAGCTCGTCCGAGGTCAGGTAGGCGATCTTCGGGTCGATCAGCCGGCCGCCGACCTGCTCGGCGACCTCGGCCACCAGGTGCGCCCGGATCACCGCGCCGTCCGGCTCGTACAGGTAGCGCCCCACCGGGCCGGCCGGCGGGTCGGGCAGGTCGCCGCCGGTCAGGACGGCGCCCTGCGGCAGCAGGGTGGCGCGGTGCGGGTGGGCGGCCTTGGTGCCGAACCAGAGCACCGCCTCCTTGACGTCGCCGTGGTCGGACACCCACTCGGCCTCGGCGTCCGCCGGGACGGCCTCGTGCGGGATGCCCGGCGCGACCTTCAGCGCCCCGATCGGGGCCCGCCGGCCGGCCTCGACCGCCCAGGAGAGCGGCGGGGCGTACGCCTCCGGGTCGAACACCCGGCCGCGCGAGGTCCGCCGGGCGGGGTCGGTGAACACCGCGTCGTAGCCGGCCACGTCCACGTCGGCGACGTCCGCGCAGCGCACCTCGACCAGCTCGGCCAGGCCCAGCGCGGCGGCGTTCGCGGCGGTGGCGGCGCAGGCCGCCGGGTCCTTGTCGACGGCCAGCACCTCGATGCCCGCCCGGGCCAGCGCCAGCACGTCCCCGCCGATGCCGCAGCACAGGTCCGCCAGCCGCCGCACGCCCAGCTCGGCGAACCGCCGCGCCCGCCACTCGGCGACGCTGCGCCGGGTGGACTGCTCGACCCCGTTGGGCGTGAAGTACATCAGGTCGGCGTCCGCCCCGAACTTCGCCCGCGCCCGCTGCCGCAGCCGCGCCTGCCCGAAGGCCGCCGACACCAGCTCCGCCGGGTGCTCGCGCCGCAGCCGGGTGGCCAGCGCCAGCTCCTCCTCGGGGGTGAACTCGCGCAACTCGGCGAGCAGGGCCTGGCCCTCGGGCGTCAGCAGCGGCTGGAGGTTCTCGGTGTCCACGGGGCCATTCTCGCGGGTCACAGGCCGGGGTAGTCCGCCATCGCCCAGCCCGGCACAAGGAAGGGCGCCACGGCGGCGGCGGCCGGCAGGACCGCGTACCCGGCACGCCGGGTACGGAAGGCGACGGACAGGGGCACTCCGAGGCCGGCGGCCACGCCGATGAGCAGCCCGACGGGGACGATCACGTCCGCCGCGTCCGTGGCGGCGAAGCCGAGCCGGAGGGTCAGCCAGAACGCGACGAGCGGGATCACCGCGAGCACCGGCAGGAGAACCGCGGAGAGCAGGATGTCGTCGGTGCGGGACGGTCCTACGCGTACCGGGGTATCGGTCATGGCACGAGTGTGTCGAGCGGTCGGCCGGGCGCACATGAGTACGAGTACTCATCCGTCATTCCCGGACCTCACGGGCGCGTCGTTGGCACTCTGGTTGACTGAGTGCTAACACAGGCCTATGGTCGTCCTTGGCACTCCCCACCGGGGGAGTGCTAATGCGAGAACGTGTGTCTGACCCCCGCGACGGCAGACCCGCAGGCTCGCCCTACCCGTTAGAAAACCCCGTAATCTCCGAAGGGGAGCTCGGACGTGACCACCAGCAGCAAGGTTGCCATCAAGCCGCTCGAGGACCGCATTGTGGTCCAGCCGCTCGACGCCGAGACCACCACGGCCTCCGGCCTGGTTATCCCGGACACCGCCAAGGAGAAGCCCCAGGAGGGCGTCGTCCTGGCCGTCGGCCCGGGCCGCTTCGAGGACGGCCAGCGTCTGCCGCTCGACGTCGCCGTGGGTGACATCGTCCTGTACTCGAAGTACGGCGGCACCGAGGTGAAGTACCAGGGCGAGGAGTACCTGGTGCTCTCCGCTCGCGACGTTCTCGCCATCATCGAGAAGTAAGTCGTCCCCGACCCGCCCCGGATCCGTGTCCTTCGTGACAGTGGCCCGGGGCGTGGTTGTTGGTTCACGTAGTTCGGCGGCCGGGCCGGCCGCAGCCCCGAGGGAATAGGGAACATGGCGAAGATCCTGCAGTTCGACGAGGACGCCCGCCGCTCGCTGGAGCGCGGTGTCAACAAGCTGGCCGACACCGTCAAGGTGACCATCGGCCCCAAGGGCCGCAACGTCGTCATCGACAAGAAGTTCGGCGCCCCGACCATCACCAACGACGGTGTCACCATCGCCCGCGAGGTCGAGCTGGACGACCCGTACGAGAACCTTGGCGCGCAGCTCGTCAAGGAGGTCGCCACCAAGACCAACGACGTCGCGGGTGACGGCACCACCACCGCCACCGTGCTGGCCCAGGCCCTGGTCAACGAGGGTCTGCGCAACGTCGCCGCCGGTGCCGGCCCCGCCGCCCTGAAGAAGGGCATCGACAAGGCCGTCGCCGCCGTCTCCGAGCACCTGCTCTCCATCGCCCGCGAGATCGAGGGCAAGGACGACGTCGCCGCCGTCGCGTCCCTCTCCGCGCAGGACACCCAGGTCGGCGAGCTGATCGCCGAGGCGATCGACAAGGTCGGCAAGGACGGTGTCATCACCGTCGAGGAGTCGAACACCTTCGGCGTGGAGCTGGACTTCACCGAGGGCATGCAGTTCGACAAGGGCTACCTGTCGCCGTACTTCGTCACCGACGCGGAGCGGCAGGAGGCGGTCCTGGAGGACCCGTACATCCTGATCAACCAGGGCAAGATCTCCTCCATCCAGGAGCTGCTGCCGCTGCTGGAGAAGATCCTGCAGGGCGGTGCCACCAAGCCGCTGCTGATCATCGCCGAGGACGTCGACGGCGAGGCGCTGTCGACCCTGGTCGTGAACAAGATCCGTGGCACCTTCAACGCCGTCGCCGTCAAGGCCCCGGGCTTCGGCGACCGCCGCAAGGCGATCCTCGGCGACCTGGCCACCCTGACCGGCGGCACGGTCATCTCCGAGGAGGTCGGCCTCAAGCTCGACCAGGTCGGCCTGGACGTGCTGGGCACCGCCCGCCGCGTGACCATCACCAAGGACGAGACCACCGTCGTCGACGGTGCCGGTGACACCGAGGCCGTGGCCGGCCGCGTCGCCCAGATCAAGGGTGAGATCGCCGCCACCGACTCCGACTGGGACCGCGAGAAGCTGCAGGAGCGCCTGGCCAAGCTGGCCGGCGGCGTCTGCGTCATCAAGGTCGGCGCCGCCACCGAGGTGGAGCTGAAGGAGCGCAAGCACCGCCTGGAGGACGCCATCTCGGCGACCCGTGCCGCGGTCGAGGAGGGCATCGTCGCCGGCGGTGGCGCCTCCCTGGTCCACGCCGCCAAGGTGCTGGACGGTGGCCTGGGCCTGTCGGGTGACGAGGCGACCGGTGTCGCGGTCGTCCGCAAGGCGCTGCACGAGCCGCTGCGCTGGATCGCCCAGAACGCCGGCCTCGAGGGCTACGTCATCACCCACAAGGTCGCCGAGCTGGAGACCGGCCACGGCTACAACGCGGCCACCGGCGAGTACGGCGACCTGCTGAAGGCCGGCGTCATCGACCCGGTCAAGGTCACCCGCTCCGCCCTGGAGAACGCCGCCTCGATCGCCTCCCTGCTGCTCACCACCGAGACCCTCGTGGTGGAGAAGAAGGAGGAGGAGGCCGACAACGGTCACGGCCACTCCCACGGTCACGGCCACTCGCACTGAGGTCCGAACCACTGACCGGAGGCCCGGTCCGCACCCCGCGAGGGGTGTCGGGCCGGGCCTCCGGCTGTTACTCGCCCACTCGCCTCCGGGGCGCTCTGACCCGGTGTCGACGGTCGGCGCTCCCTCGCTTCTCCCTTTCGGCACCGGCGCGCCCCTTCGGCTCGGGGCGGTTACTCGCCCGCTCTCCCGTGACGCCGCTCGGGGCGCTTGCTCGCCCGCTCGCCCGTGACGCCGCTCGGGGCGGCGCGGCTTGAGGCTTCAATCATCAGTAGAATTTTGCAGAACGCAAAGATTGCCTTATAACTAAGGCATGATCGAGGCCCGCCATCTGCGCGTCCTGCGTGCCGTCGCCCGCACCGGCTCCTTCTCCGCCGCCGCCCGTGAGCTGGGGTGTACGCAGCCTGCCATCAGTCAGCAGATGAAGGCCCTGGAGAAGTCCGTGGACACCCCGCTGGTGGTCCGCTCGGGCCGCGGGATGCAGCTCAGCGAGGCCGGGCGGGTCCTGCTCAAGCATGCCACCGGGATCCTGGCGGGGCTCTCCGCCGCCGAGGAGGAGGTGGCCGCGATCGCCGGACTGCGGGCCGGCCGGGTGCGACTGGTCTCCTTCCCGACCGCGAGTTCCACCCTGGTGCCGCCCGCCGTAGCCCGGCTGCGGGACGGCCATCCGGGGGTGCGCGTGTCGCTGGTCGAGGCGGAGCCGCCGGAGTCGCTGGCGATGCTGCGCGGCGGCGAGTGCGAGATCGCGCTGGCCTTCCGCTACCCGCAGTCCGACGGCGCGGCCGCGCTGCCGGTGTCCGCGCACAGCACCCCCCGCGAGGCGCGGGCCGAGGCCAACCTGGAGGCCCAGCAGCTGTCGGCCGGGACCGACTGGTCCGATCTGGTGGTCACCCCGCTGCTGGACGACCCGCTGGTGGGCCTGCTGCCCGCCGCCCACCCGCTGGCCGGGCGGGGCGGGCCGGTGGAGCTGGCCGAGCTGGCGGGGGAGCAGTGGATCGCCGGCTGCCCGCAGTGCCGGGGGCACCTGGTGGAGCTCTGCGCGGGGGCCGGATTCGAGCCCCGGATCGACTTCGCGACGGACGACTACCCGGCGGTGGTCGGCCTGGTGGCGGCCGGGCTGGGGGTGGCGGTGCTGCCCCGGCTGGCCCTGCAGTCGGTGCGCCCTGACGGCGTGTCGACGGTGCCGGTGCGGACGGCTTCGGGGGCGCCGGCGGTTCGCCGGGTGGTCGCGCTGACCCTGCCGGACCTGGCCGAGGTGCCGGCTGTGGCCTTGATGCTGGAGCGGCTGGCCGAGGCGGCGGGCGCCCGCTGACGGTGGGTGACGGAACTCCCGTAGGTCCCGTACCGACTGTGAGCGGGCTGAGGCGCCGCGAAGAAACGTTTCTTCACGGCGCGTCGTGGAGGCGGGTCTAGCGCTGCGCGACCGCCGGCGGGGCCAGTGGGACCTCCACCAGCCGGTGCCGCGAGCGTCCCAGCATCTCCTCGCGCTCGTCCTCGGTCATCCCGCCCCAGACGCCGTACGGTTCGCGGACCGCCAGGGCGTGCGCCGCGCATTCGGCGATCACCGGGCAGCGCATGCAGACCTCCTTGGCGCTGGCCTCGCGCGAACTGCGCGCGGCCCCGCGCTCGCCCTCCGGGTGGAAGAAGAGCGAGCTGTCCACGCCACGGCAGGCTGCGGAGAGCTGCCAGTCCCAGAGGTCCGCATTGGGACCGGGGAGGCGGGAGAAATCTGCCATGGCTCATTCCCTTCAGAGGCCGTCGGCCGCAGGCCGGGAACTCGGCGGGCTGCTGCCGAGCGGTACGGCGGGGCTTCGATGCACTGGTGTGGACACCTGGAAATATGACTTAAGGCGACTCCATGGACAAGTCACCCACACACTGGCACAACAGTCAATGACCATACGAAAGCTATAAAAACGGGCAAAGTGGGCAAGGGCCTTCGGCGGGCGCGGGCGTGGCAATTGGGTGGCCAACGGGCGCGCGACGCACCGAATCGGTGTGCGGGTCGCACGCCCACCGCGCGCGAGCTGCGGAAAAGTGCGGCGTGTGCACCGCGATGCGGCTGATCGGTAACGAGTCGGCCACGTACAGTGGTGGAGATGGCCCTGAAGGCCGTAACTCATTCGAGTGACGGTCGTTGGAAGTGCGGAGGCGGTTAGCGGGCGTCGGACATCGGGAACGATCGCGGGCAAGTTGGGGCGATCAGCACGGAGTCTGCCGCCGATCGGCCGTGTCGGAGAGGTTCGTACCAGCCAGGAGGCTCAACGTGACGCGGATCAGCTGCGGAGGACGACAGTCATGACTTCCGTTCTCGTTTGCGACGATTCCCCGCTCGCCCGCGAGGCGCTTCGCCGCGCGGTCGCGACCGTACCCGGTGTGGACCGGGTCACCACCGCGACGAACGGGGAGGAGGTCCTCCGCCGCTGGGTGGCCGACCGCTCCGATCTCGTTCTGATGGACGTCCGGATGCCCGGCCTCGGCGGGGTCGAGACGGTCCGGCGACTGCTGTCCGCCGACCCGGGCGCGCGGATCATCATGCTCACCGTCGCCGAGGACCTCGACGGTGTCGCGCTCGCGGTGGCCGCGGGCGCCCGCGGGTACCTGCACAAGGACGCCTCGCGCGCCGAGCTGCGGGCCACCGTCACCCAGGCCCTCGCCGACCCGACCTGGCGGCTCGCCCCGCGCCGGCTGCGCAGCCCCGACATGGGTGCCGCGCCGACCTTGACGGCGCGTGAGATCCAGGTGCTGGAGGGCATGAGCCACGGCCGCAGCAACGCCGAGATCGGGCGCGAGCTGTTCCTGTCCGAGGACACCGTCAAGACGCACGCCCGACGGCTGTTCAAGAAGCTCGGGGCCTCCGACCGCGCGCACGCGGTGGCGCTGGGTTTCCGCTGGGGCCTGGTCCGCTGACCACCGGCGGCGCCGCCGGGTGCGGCGCGCCACCGGTGATCCCCGGGGCGGATGCCGCACGGGCGTGTGACGTTACGGTCCCGAGGTTGCACCATGGAGGAGTGGAGCACCTCGGGGACCAGCGGACAGGCACTGTGGCGAACCACGCAGCCGCAGGACACTCGGCGGACGGCGCGACGGACGGAACCACCGACGGCGGGGCGGGAGGCGGCACGGTGCAGGAGGGGCCGGTGGTGCGCGGCACGCCCTACGGTGCCGCAGCGCATAACGTTCCGGTGCACAACTCCGGACGCGGTGCCGCGTTTTCCCGCTCGACCAGGCACCATGGACCGATGCGCGACGACGTCGCCGGTGCGTCCGGCCAGGCGGACCCGGTGGAGGCCGAGCCCTCCGGCCCGGGTCACGATCCGTCGTACGCCGATTCCGACGGCCCGGGCGGTTCCGGTGCCGACGTCGGACTACGCCGCCCGCCGGTGCTCGGTACGGGCAGCTCGCCGCTGGTGGGCGAGCTGGTCGCGGCCGCCGTGCGCGGCGAGGGGCCGGCGATCGACGCCCTGCTCGCCTATGTCCACCCGCTGGCGCTGCGGTACTGCCGCGCCAGGCTGGTCCGGCTGCCCGGCGGGGCCCGGCACCACGTGGACGACGTCGCGCAGGAGGTCTGCGTCGCCGTGCTCTGCGCGCTGCCCCGGTACAAGGACCAGGGGCGGCCGTTCGAGGCCTTCGTGTACGGCATCGCCGCCCACAAGATCGCCGATCTGCAGCGGGCCGCGATGCGCGGGCCCGGTTCGACCGTCGTCCCGCAGGACGACCTGCCGGAGGTGCCGGACGAGGCGCTCGGCCCGGAGGAGCAGGCGCTGCTGAGCAGCGACGCGGCCTGGGCGAAGGAGCTGCTGTCCAACCTTCCGGCCCGTCAGCGCGAGCTGGTGCTGCTGCGGGTGGCCGCCGGGCTGTCGGCGGAGGAGACCGGCGAGGTGCTCGGCATGTCGCCGGGGGCCGTCCGGGTGGCCCAGCACCGCGCGCTCAGCCGGCTGCGGGCGCTCGCGGAGGAGTCCTCCTGACCTCGGCCGTTCTCGCCGGCTGGCCACTGGGGGTAGCTGTCGGCTGGGGCTGTCGGCTGGGGTTGGGGCAAGCAACGGGGCGGGGTTGTTGTCAAGGGCACACGAGGACACATTCGCGGTGCCAGTACCATGGGGTATCGGCGCCTGGGCGGGTTGCCAAAGTTTCACGGGTGCGCGCGGGGTCCCCTTGGAGGATCCTCCCATTGCACCCGGCTTCGGCGGTCTGCGCGAGTGAGCGATGAATGCGCCCCCACCCTCAGGGCGTGAGCGGATAAGGCCGGCCACGGAAGGTACCCCCCAAATGTCTTACAACGCCGCAGGCGTACCCGAGAAGTTCGCCATGCTCGGGCTCACGTTCGATGACGTCCTGCTGCTGCCCGGGGCCTCCGAGGTGCTGCCGAACCAGGTGGACACGTCCTCGCGGGTCTCCCGGAACGTCCGCGTCAACATCCCGCTGCTCTCCGCGGCGATGGACAAGGTCACCGAGGCGCGGATGGCCATCGCGATGGCGCGCCAGGGCGGCGTCGGCGTGCTGCACCGCAACCTGTCGGTCGAGGACCAGGCCAACCAGGTCGACCTGGTGAAGCGCTCCGAGTCCGGCATGGTCACCGACCCGATCACGGTCGGCCCGGACACCACGCTGGCCGAGGCCGACGCGCTGTGCGCCAAGTTCCGCATCTCCGGCGTGCCGATCGCCGACGAGGCGGGCAAGCTGCTCGGCATCGTCACCAACCGCGACATGGCCTTCGAGTCCGACCGCAGCCGCCAGGTCCGCGAGATCATGACCCCGATGCCGCTGATCACCGGCAAGGTCGGCATCTCCGGCGTCGACGCGATGGCACTGCTGCGCCGCCACAAGATCGAGAAGCTGCCGCTGGTCGACGACGAGGGCCGGATCAAGGGCCTGATCACCGTCAAGGACTTCGTCAAGGCCGAGCAGTACCCGAACGCCGCCAAGGACGCCGAGGGCCGGCTGCTGGTCGGCGCCGCCGTCGGCGCCAGCGCCGAGGCGTTCGACCGGGCCCAGGCCCTGGTCGAGGCCGGCGTGGACTTCCTCGTGGTGGACACCTCGCACGGCCACAGCCACAACGCGCTGGCCTGGATCGCGAAGATCAAGTCGGCCGTCGGGGTCGACGTGGTCGGCGGCAACGTCGCCACCCGCGACGGCGCCCAGGCGCTGATCGACGCCGGCGTGGACGGCGTCAAGGTCGGCGTCGGCCCCGGCTCCATCTGCACCACCCGCGTGGTCGCCGGCATCGGCGTCCCGCAGATCACCGCCATCTACGAGGCCGCGCTGGCCTGCCGGGCGGCCGGCGTGCCGGTCATCGGCGACGGTGGCCTGCAGTACTCCGGCGACATCGGCAAGGCGCTGGCCGCCGGTGCCGACACCGTCATGCTCGGCTCGCTGCTGGCCGGCTGCGAGGAGTCCCCGGGCGAGCTGCTGTTCATCAACGGCAAGCAGTTCAAGTCCTACCGCGGCATGGGCTCGCTGGGCGCCATGCAGTCCCGCGGCCAGGGCCGCTCCTACTCCAAGGACCGCTACTTCCAGGCCGAGGTGGCCTCGGACGACAAGCTCGTCCCCGAGGGCATCGAAGGCCAGGTGCAGTACCGCGGCCCGCTGTCGGCCGTCCTGCACCAGCTGGTCGGCGGTCTGCGCCAGACCATGGGCTACGTCGGCGCCGGCACCATCGCCGAGATGGAGAGCAAGGGCCGCTTCGTCCGGATCACCTCGGCGGGCCTCAAGGAGAGCCACCCGCACGACATCCAGATGACCGTCGAGGCGCCGAACTACTCGACCCGCTGACCGGTCCGTACGGCACGAACCACCGAGGGCCCGCCGCTGCACCGCAGCGGCGGGCCCTCGCCCGTCCGGGGAACGGGCCGTCGGGGCGGGGCCGCCGGTAGTACGGGATACTGGGTGCGGCCGGGGTGACCCGGCGGGCATGAGCAACACAGCAGAAGGGCTCGAAGTGACTGAGATCGAGATCGGGCGAGGCAAGCGCGGCCGCCGGGCGTACGCCTTCGACGACATCGCCGTCGTCCCCAGCCGCCGTACCCGGGACCCGAAGGAGGTCTCGATCGCCTGGCAGATCGACGCCTACCGCTTCGAGCTGCCGTTCCTGGCAGCCCCCATGGACAGTGTGGTCTCGCCGCAGCAGGCCATCGCCATCGGCCGCCTCGGCGGCCTGGGCGTGCTGAACCTCGAGGGCCTCTGGACCCGCTACGAGGACCCGCAGCCGCTGCTGGACGAGATCGCCTCGATCACCGACGCGTCCACCGCGACCCGCCGGCTGCAGGAGGTCTACGCCGCGCCCATCCGCGCCGAGCTGATCAAGCAGCGGATCCAGGAGGTCCGCGACTCCGGCGTGGTCACCGCCGCCGCGCTCTCGCCGCAGCGCACCGCCGAGTTCTCCAAGGCCGTGGTGGACGCCGGCGTCGACGTCTTCGTCATCCGCGGCACCACCGTCTCGGCCGAGCACGTCTCCAGCGGCGCCGAGCCGCTCAACCTCAAGCAGTTCATCTACGAGCTGGACGTCCCGGTGATCGTCGGCGGCTGCGCCACGTACACCGCGGCCCTGCACCTGATGCGGACCGGCGCGGCCGGCGTGCTGGTCGGCTTCGGTGGTGGTGCCGCCCACACCACCCGCAACGTGCTCGGCATCCAGGTGCCGATGGCCACCGCCGTCGCCGACGTGGCCGCCGCCCGCCGCGACTACATGGACGAGTCCGGCGGCCGCTACGTGCACGTGATCGCGGACGGCGGCGTCGGCTACAGCGGCGACATCCCGAAGGCCGTCGCCTGCGGCGCCGACGCCGTGATGATCGGTGCCGCGCTGGCCCGCGCCACCGACGCCCCGGGCAAGGGCTTCCACTGGGGCATGGAGGCCGTCCACGAGGAGCTGCCGCGCGGCAAGCGGGTGGACCTCGGCACGGTCGGCACCACCGAGGAGATCCTCACCGGTCCGTCGCACACCCCGGACGGCACCATGAACCTGTTCGGTGCGCTGCGCCGCGCGATGGCCACCACCGGCTACACGGAGCTCAAGGAGTTCCAGCGGGTCGAGGTGACGGTCACCCCGGCGCTCGACCGCTGAGTCGCGTCCCGACGAAGGCCCCCGCCGACTCCCTGGGTTCCAGGAGTCGGGCGGGGGCCTTCGGGCTGTCCGGGGGCCGGGGGGCGGCTGTCGTCCGTGGGGGTCAGCCGCGGTCGGCGGTGCGGCGGGTGAGGAGGAAGCCGCCGACGAGGGCGATGGCGTAGAAGGAGGCGTCGAGCGGGCGGAGGTCGGCACGCCAGGTCGTCAGGGTGTCGTACAGGAGCCCTCGCGGGCCGGGGCCGTCGGCGTGCACCCGGCGGAGGTGTTCGGTCAGCTGGCCGAGGAGGAGCGCGCCGGCCGCGAGGAGGGCGCCGAGCGGCGGGAGCAGCCGGTTCCGGCCACCGAGCAGGCCGAGCGGGAGGGCGACCAGGCCGGCCGGGGCGATGGCCAGCCAGCCGAGGCTGTCCGCGGCCCGCAGCGGGGCGCAGCCGTAGGCCAGGCCGCCGAGCAGCATGGCGAGGACGGCGAGGGCGACGG
Organism: Kitasatospora sp. NPDC034023; assembly: GCF_055575795.1. NCBI lineage: Bacteria > Bacillati > Actinomycetota > Actinomycetes > Kitasatosporales > Streptomycetaceae > Kitasatospora > Kitasatospora sp. NPDC034023. The sequence goes on along the minus strand of NZ_JBVIRY010000021.1, from coordinate 137,096 downwards.
CCAGGGCGGTGCGGCGGCGGGGGGTGGTCCGGGGCGCGGGGGTGACCGGGTCGTAACCCGTCACCGGGGCGCCGGGCATGCCGGGCGCCACGTAGCCGTCAGGGGAGGTCGGAGGGGGTGCGACCGAGTAGTGCTGGGCGGTGCGCGGCCGGGCCGAGGGGCCGTCAGTGCCCGGTGCGGGTGCGGTCATGGGCGTCGAATCCCCCCGGAAAAGACGATGAGCTGCCGAACGGTAGCAGTGAATCGAACGGATCTTGGCGAGTTTTCGATCACAGATCGGGCACGGAGCGCCGCACCCGTTCCGGTTCGTCCCAGCTTGGAGCGGGGGGCGGGTGGTCCTGGGCCCCCGGGACAGGGGATGATGGAGGCTTGGGCGTTCGGGCCCGGCCGGTCCGACGCGCCGTCACCACGACCGCCAGCAGCACATGGGGGAACGTTCCGAATGACCCAGGCGAAGGGTTCCACCGGCCGCCTCCTGGCCGGCCGCTACCGCCTGAACGGCGTGCTCGGACGCGGCGGCATGGGCACTGTCTGGCGCGCCGAGGACGAGATGCTCGGCCGGACCGTCGCGGTCAAGGAACTGCGGATGAACGCCAGCGTCGAGGAGGAGGAGAAGCACCGGCTGATCGTCCGGACGCTGCGCGAGGCCAAGGCGACCGCCCGGATCCGGCACACCTCCGCGGTCACCGTCTTCGACGTGGTCGACGAGGACGACCGGCCGTGGATCGTCATGGAGCTGGTCGAGTCCCGCTCGCTGGCCGACGTCATCCGCGAGGACGGGCCGCTCGCGCCCGGCCGGGCCGCCGAGATCGCGCTCGACGTGCTGGGCGTGCTGATCGCCGCGCACGCGCTGGGCATCCTGCACCGGGACGTGAAGCCCTCCAACGTGCTGATCGGCGAGGACGGCCGGGTCGTGCTGACCGACTTCGGCATCGCCAGCGTGGAGGGCGACGCCTCGGTCACCTCCACCGGCATGCTGGTCGGCGCGCCCTCGTACATATCCCCGGAGCGGGCCCGCGGGCAGAAGCCCGGGCCGCCGGCCGACCTGTGGTCGCTGGGCGGCACGCTGTACGCGATGGTCGAGGGGCGGCCGCCGTACGACCGCGGCTCGGCACTGGCCACGCTGACCGCGGTGATGACCGAGGACCTGGTCACGCCGGTGAACGCCGGGGCGCTGCGGCCGGTGATCGAGGGGCTGCTGGAGAAGGACCCGGCCGATCGGCTGGACGCCTCGCAGACCCGGTCGATGCTCAAGCGGGTGGTCGCGGACGCGACCGTGAGGGCCGAGTCGACCACCGAGCACGCGGTGCCGATGGGGAAGCCGGCCGCCGCGGCGGAGTCGAAGGCCGAGTCCGAGTCGAAGCCGCCGGCGGAGGCGAAGCCGCAGTCGGAGCCGGAGCCGAAGAGGCCCGAGGACGGCCGGAAGCGGACCGTGGGCGGGCTGCTGGGGACGGTCCGGGTGGGCAGCCGGGCCCGGGACGAGGAGCCGCCCGCCGCCGCCGTGGCGGAGCCCGTCACGGCGGCGGCGGAGCCGGTGCCCGAGCCGATCCGGCCGGTGACCAGCGAGTGGACCTTGGGCGCGACGCAGGCCGCCGGGGCGAACCCGCGCACCGGCCGGCGACGGCTGGCCATCGCCACCGTGGTCGTGGTGCTGCTGCTGATCGCGGGAGTGGTCGCGGTGGTCCAGGCCCTCGGTGGCGGCACCGGCGACACGAAGGGCGCGGCCACCCACAGCGCGGGCGCCACCACGCCGGGGGCGGCGACCACGGACGCCACGCCGAGCGCCACACCGCCCGCGCCGGAGCCGGTGCCCGCCGGCACCGCCCCCGGGACGCCGGGCACGGACGCCACCACGCCCGCCGCTCCCGTGCCCGCGCAGCCCGCCACCACGCCTGGCGCCACCACGCCCGCGGCTCCCGTGCAGCCCCCGGTGCCCGCCCAGACCCCGGCGCAGCCCGCACCGGGCGGCGCGGTGCCGGCCGGGTACCACGAGTACAAGGACCCGAGCGGCTTCTCGGTCGTGCTGCCGGACTGGCTGCAGCCGAGCAGCTCGGACGCCAACCGGAGGATCTTCAAGAACGCGGCCGACGGCAGCCAGCTGCGGATCGAGTGGACGACCTCGCCGGGCGCCAGCGCCGTCGCCGACTGGCAGGAGTCCGAGCCCGGCCTGCGCGGCCAGGTCAGCAACTACCAGCGGCTGAACCTGTCCGCGATCTCCTACCGGCAGTGGACCAACGCCGCGGACTGGGAGTGGACCAGCGGCACGCCCAAGACGCACTCGCTCAACCGCGGCTTCGTGACCGGGACTCCGGCCAAGTACGGCTACTCGATCTACTGGATCGTCCCGGACGCGGAGTGGTCCGCGCAGGCCCCGGTCCGGGACGTCGTCTTCGGCAGTTTCCAGCCCGCGCCGTAGCCAGCGCTGGGCCCACGGGGGACGGGTTCAGCGGGGACGGGTTCAGCCGATCAGGCGCTGCTTGGCCCGGGTGAACTCGTCCTCGGTGAGCGCCCCGGAGGCGTGCAGGGCGGCCAACCGCTCCAGTCGGCCGACGAGTTGCTCGCCCTCGCCGAGCGCGGCAGGGTCCGTCGGTGCGGCGGCGGCGGCGGGCGCGGCCGGCGGGGCGGTGCGGGCGAGCCGGGCGGACTCCCGTACCTGCTCGGCGAAGACGTCGGCCTTGACCACGTCCTCGAAGCGGTGCGAGCCGGTCAGCGCGACGACCGTCAGCACCTCGCCGTTGAGCTTGGTGCGGGTCACGGTGGCGTCGGTGACGGCGGTGAGCGGAACCGGTACCGGCGGCTTCCCGTCTTTCAGGAAGAGCAGCCGATGGGTGGTCAGCACGAGCATCCCCTTGCGGAAGTGGTCGGGGTGGCGCCCGGCGGTGGAGGCGACCGGCTTCTCGCCGTCGATGACCGTCCCCTCGACCGTGCGGACGGCCTCCGCCCGGTTCGCCTGGTTGTTGTTTCCCGTCACCTTGAAGGCGGTGTCGATCAGATCGGTCCAGTCCATGGGACCGAGCGTAAAGGAGCCGCTCAGTAGGCTGCTCGGTGAGCGAGAGGAACTGGCATGCGAGGCGGCCCCGGGCAGTTGCTGGCGGGACGGTACCGGCTGACGGACCGTCCCGAACCTTTCCGCGCCCAGGCGGTGGACGAGCGGACCGGCGAATCGGTGTTGCTGCGTGCCCTGGAGCTGCCCGCGCTGCTGACCGCCGGTCAGGACCCGGAGGACGTGGCACCCGCCCAGGCGGACCGGCTGGTGCGGCGGGTGGCGGCGGTCGGCTCGGCCGCGCCGGCCGCGCACCCGCGGCTGCTGCGCGGGGTCGGGGCCTTCGTCGAGGGCGAGCTGTTGTGGACGGCGGAGGAGCGGCCGGCCGGGCTGACGGCGGCCGAACTGCTGGTCGGCGGGCCGGTCCCGCCGTACCGGGCGGCCGAGTTGGCGGCGGACCTGGCCGGCGCGCTGCGGGCGCTGCACGGGGCCGGGCTCACGCACGGCAACCTGACCGCCGAGTCGGTGCTGCTCTGCGAGGACGGTGCGGCGATGCTCGGCGGACTGCTCGCCGGGGTGGCGGAGGAGGCGCTGGCCGAGGAGCTCGGCGGGCCGGGCGGACGGCGCCGGTACGACGTACGGGCCACCCTGGTCGGCCCGGTGGCGGAGCGCTGGCCGCTGGACGGCGGCCCGGCGGGCGACTGCTGGGCGCTAGGGGTGCTGGTGCACCGGCTGGTCACCGGCCGCTCGCCGTACCCGGAGGGCGGCGTGCCGGAGCTGGTGACGGCCGTACGGGACGGGCGGCGCGAGCACTCGGCGGTCTGCGGGCCGCTGGGGCCGCTGGTCGAGCGGCTGCTGCAGCCCGACCCGGTGCTGCGGCCGACCGCGGAGGCGGTGTGGCGCGAGTTGGTGGAGCTGCTGGCGGGCGCGCCGGAGCCGGTGGACGAGGAGCGGGTGGCGCGGGCGGTGACGCTGAAGCCGGAGGCGCCGCTGGTGCCGGTGCGGCCGCGCCGGGGCGCCCGGGTCGGCCGACGGGGTGGAAACGCCGGGGGTTCCGGGAAGGCCGGGGCGGGCGACGGCGCCGGTAACGGGCCCGGTGGCGGGGTGAAACCGCCGCGGATACCCCCCTCCCTCCTGGGTCCGCTGCTGGTGGGGGGCGTCTTTGTCCTGCTGGCGCTGGGAATGGTCGCCGTGGTGCTGTTCGCAGGCTGACGGCCCGGGCGGATCCGGCACCGCTGGTCCGGGAGGTGGGCGTGATTACCGAGGGCGGCACCGTACGCCTAATGTGTGCGTGGGATTTGTTCGAACAGTGGTCTGCACCAGGCCATCCGTCGCGGTGACGGCAGGCGGAATGTGTGGGGGAGCGGTCGCGGATGGGCGTGCAGGACCGGCCGGAGGCGGCCGAGGCGGAGCGGTTGCTGGCCGGGCGGTACGAGCTCGGCGAGCGGCTCGGCCGGGGCGGCATGGGCACCGTCTGGCGGGCCTGGGACCGGATGCTCGACCGGGAGGTCGCGGTCAAGGAGCTGACCGTCAACCACCTGCCCGAGGAGGACCTGCAGATCCTGCACACCCGGATGAAGCGCGAGGCCAGCGCGGCCGCGCGGATCAAGCACCCCGGTGTGATCACCGTGCACGACGTGCTGGAGCAGGACGGCCGGCCGTGGATCGTGATGGAGCTGGTCGACGGCCGCTCGCTGGCCGACGTGATCAGCCAGGACGGCACCCTGCAGCCGCGCGCCGCCGCCGAGGTCGGCAGCCAGGTGCTCGCCGCCCTGCACCGCGGCCATCAGCTGGGCGTGCTGCACCGGGACGTGAAGCCGGCCAACGTGCTGCTGGAGCGCGGCACCGGGCGGGTGGTGCTGCTGGACTTCGGCATCGCGAAGTACGAGGGCTCGACCGAGCTGACCCGGCCGGGCGACCTGGTCGGCTCGCCGGACTACCTGGCGCCGGAGCGCGCCCAGGGCGAGCGGCCCGGCCCGGCCTCCGACCTGTGGGGCCTCGGGGCCACGCTGTACGCGGCGGTCGAGGGCCAGTCGCCGTTCCGCCGGGACTCGCCGATCAGCACGCTGGCCGCGGTGGTCGACGAGCCGCTGCCGGAGTCGCGCCGCGCCGGGCCGCTGGGGCCGGTACTGGCCGCGCTGATGGCCAAGGACCCGGCTGACCGGCCGACCGCGGACGAGGTGGCCCGGATGCTGGCCGAGGTGCAGGCCGGGCACACGATGGGCTTCAAGGCCGTCGCGCCGGTGCGGCTGCCCACCCAGTCGGTACCGGTGGTGGACCGCAGAGAGCACCGGGCGGAGGCCGCGGAGGCCCCGGACGGGAGCACCGAGGGCTCCGAGGGGCCGACCGAGCCGCGGGCGTCCGCCGGTGACCCCGCCGCAGCCGCCCCAGTCGCTGCCGTCGCGGCCTCCGGCGTCGTGGCCCCCGCCGTCCAGGACACCTCCGGGGGCGGGGTGGCCGCCGGGCAGGCGCACACCGCGCCCGTCGCGCCGGTACCGCACTCCGTCACGCCCGCGCGCGGCCCGGCCAAGCGCCGCAGCACCGCGAAGATCGTCGCCATCGCGGTGGCCGTCGGCCTGCTGGCGGCCGCGGGGACCTTCCTCGCCACCCAGCACGTGGTGGGCGACGGCTCCGACGACCCGACGCCGACCGGTCCGGTCGAGTCGACCGGACCGGGGCCCAGCAGCGACGCCAGCCCCCCGAGCGCGGCGCCCGACGGCTACCACTGGGTCGACGACCCGGCCGGCTTCCGCTTCCCGCTGCCCTCGGGCACCCCGGCCTGGCAGCGCACCGCCGCGTCCGACAACCAGATCTACTACAGCCCCGACAACAAGACGCACTACCTGCAGTTCGCCGTCACCGTCGGGCAGTCGGTCAAGCCGCTGGAGCACATGCGGCAGATGGAGAGCTCCGTCTCCAAGTCCCTGAAGGACTACAAGCAGCACAAGATGACCAGCGTCGCGGTCAACGGCCACGAGGCGGCCGTCTGGGAGTTCAGCTACGCCGCCCAGGGCGGCGGCCGGCGGCGGGCGATCGAGGCCGAGTTCATCGACGACGACGGCACCAGCTACGCGATCTACTCGTCCAGCCCGGAGCGGGGCAACGAGTGGAACGAGGCCGAGCAGCGCTTCAACGCGGTGCTCCACTACTTCGCGCCGACCCGCTGAGCCGACGGCGCCCACGGCGCCCACGTCGGAACGCTTCGACGGCCGGAACGCTTCGACGGCCGGAGCGTCCGCTTTCGCCCGACTGCGGCAGATTCTTGTTACCGACGGGTACCGGACCGGCCCCCGAAGGCCTAGGCTGCGCCGTATGTCGGACCTCACAGCAGATGCAGTGGCCACCGAACACCCCGGCGCCGGCAACCCGGCGGCCCCCGGCGGCGGCCGGACCGTCGCAGCGGCCGTCCCGCGCTCCCTGGTCGACCGGCTGGCCGCCGGCGTCACCGCCGCCGGCGAGCCCGACCTGGTGGACACCGTCGCCCCGCTGACCGGCGAGCGGCTGGCCGGCCTGCCTCAGTCCACCCCGGCCGACGTCGAGGTCGCCTTCCAGCTGGCCCGCCGCGCCCAGTCGGCCTGGGCCGCGCTGCCGGTGCGTCGCCGCGCCGCCGTCCTGCTGCGCTTCCACGACCTGCTGCTCAAGCGGCAGGACGAGGTGCTGGACCTGATCCAGGCGGAGACCGGCAAGGCCCGACTGCACGCCTTCGAGGAGGTGCTGGCCGTCGCCATGGCCGCCCGGCACTACGGGCGCGCCGCGCACACGTACCTCAAGGACAAGCGGCACGGTGGCGCGCTGCCGGTGCTCACCCACGCGGTCGAGGCCCGCCGCCCCAAGGGCGTGATCGGCCACATCTCGCCCTGGAACTACCCGCTGGAGCTGTCCATCGGCGACGCCCTGCCCGCCTTCGTGGCCGGCAACGCCGTGGTCAACAAGCCCGACACGCAGACCGCGCTGACCGCGCTGTGGGCCCGCGAGCTGCTGGTCGAGGCCGGGCTGCCGGGCGACCTGTGGCAGGTCGTGATCGGCGACGGGCCGGTGATCGGCCCCGCCGTGGTGGAGCACGCCGACTACGTCTCCTTCACCGGCTCCACCCGCACCGGCCGCGACGTGGCCCAGCGCGCCGCCGCCCGGCTGGTCGGCGCCTCGCTCGAACTCGGCGGCAAGAACGCCATGCTGGTGCTCTCCGACGCCGACCTCGACGCCGCCGCCGCGGGCGCCGTACGGGCCTGCTTCTCCTCCGCCGGGCAGCTGTGCATCTCGATCGAGCGGCTGCTGGTGCACCGCTCGGTGGCCGACGAGTTCCTGGAGCGCTTCGCCGCCCGCACCCGGGCGCTGCGCCTCGGCGGCGGCCTCGCGTACGGCGCGGACATGGGCTCGCTGGTCTCCGTCCGCCAGCTGGAGACCACCACCCGGCACGTGGAGGAGGCGGTCAAGGCGGGCGTCACCGTGGTGGCCGGCGGCCGCGCCCGGCCGGACCTCGGCCCGTTCTTCTTCGAGCCGACCATCCTCGACGGCGTCACCCCGGACCTGGCGGTCTGTGCCGAGGAGACCTTCGGCCCGGTCGTCTCCGTCTACCGCTTCGACACCGAGGACGAGGCGGTGGCCGCCGCCAACTCCACGCCGTACGGCCTGAACTCCAGCGTCTGGACCAGGGACCGGCGGCGCGGCCGGACGGTCGCGGCCCGGCTGCGCACCGGGACGGTCAACGTCAACGAGGCCTACGCGGCCGCGTACGGCTCGGTCGCCTCCCCGATGGGCGGCATGGGCGACTCCGGGCTGGGCCGCCGGCACGGCGCCGAGGGCATCCTGCGCTTCACCGAGGCGCAGACCATCGCGACCCAGCGGTTGATGCCGATCGCGCCCTCGTTCGGCCTGGACGACAAGCAGTTCGCCGCCGTGATGACCGGCGGGCTGCGCGCGCTCAAGGCGCTGCGCTTCAGGTAGGCCCCCGCGACAGCCGGGCCCCGCGGTCGTGCGGGGCCCGACTCGCGGTTCCCACAGGCATGTTCATCCCGGCGAAGGAGCGGTGGCAGATGGTGGAGTCCGGCGGTGCGACGGAGTTCGACTACGACGTGGTCGTGGTCGGATCCGGCTTCGGCGGATCGGTCGCGGCGCTGCGGCTGACCGAGAAGGGCTACCGGGTCGCCGTCCTGGAGGCCGGACGGCGCTTCGACCGGGACGAACTGCCCAGGAACTCCTGGGACCTGCCGAACTACCTGTGGGCTCCGCAGCTCGGGCTGTACGGCATCCAGCGGATCCACCTGCTCGCCAACGTGCTGATCCTGGCCGGCGCCGGGGTCGGCGGCGGCTCGCTGAACTACGCCAACACCCTGTACGTGCCGCCGAAGGCCTTCTTCGAGGACCGCCAGTGGCGCCACATCACCGACTGGCAGGAGGAGTTGGCGCCGTTCTACGACCAGGCGCAGCGGATGCTCGGGGTCCGGCTCAACCCGACCGTCACCCCCTCCGACGTCCACCTCAAGGCGGCCGCCGAGCGGATGGGCGTCGGCGACACCTTCCACATGGCACCGGTCGGGGTGTTCTTCGGCGACGGCAAGGACACCGACGGCACGGCCAAGGCGGCGCCCGGCGACGAGGTCGCCGACCCGTACTTCGGCGGCGCCGGCCCGGCCCGCAAGGCCTGCGTGGAGTGCGGCGAGTGCATGACCGGCTGCCGGCACGGCGCCAAGAACATGCTCACCGAGAACTACCTCTACCTGGCGGAGCGGGGCGGCGCGGAGATCCACCCGCTCACCACGGTGGCCCGGATCCGCGAGCTCCCCGGTGCCGACGGGAACCACGGTTTCGCCGTGGACGTGCGCCGCACCGACTCGCGCTCGAAGACGGACCGGGTGAAGGCGGGCGCGCGGACCATCACCGCCGCCCGGGTGGTCGTCGCGGCCGGCACCTACGGCACCCAGTCGCTGCTGCACCGGATGCGCGACGCCGGGCACCTGCCCCGGATCTCCGCCCGGCTCGGCGAGCTGACCCGCACCAACTCCGAGGCCCTGGTGGGCGCGCAGACCACCGACCGGCGCTACGGCACCAAGGCGGACTTCACCAAGGGCGTCGCGATCACCTCCTCGATCCACCCGGACGCCAACACCCACATCGAGCCGGTCCGCTACGGCAAGGGCTCCAACGCGATGGGCGCGCTGTCGATCGCCCAGGTCAAGGGTGGCGGAGCGGTCCCGCGCTGGCTGCGCTACCTGGGCAACTCGGTGCGCCACCCGGTGACCTTCGCCCGCTCGATGAACCAGCGCGGCTGGTCCGAGAAGACGATCATCGGCCTGGTGATGCAGTCGCTGGACAACTCGATCACCGTCTCGCTGAAGAAGGGCCCGCTCGGCAAGCCCCGGCTCACCTCCGGCCAGGGCCACGGCGAGCCCAACCCGACCTGGATCCCCGCCGCCGAAAAGGGCGCCCAGGCGCTGGCCGACGAGATCAACGGCTTCGCGGGCAGCACCGTCGGCGAGATCTTCGACATCCCGATGACCGCGCACTTCCTCGGCGGCTGCCCGATCGGCGACGCCCCCGAGACCGGCGTGGTCGACCCGTACCACCGGCTGTACGGATACCCGGGGATCAGCGTGGTGGACGGCGCGGCCGTCTCCGCCAACCTCGGCGTCAACCCCTCGCTCACCATCACCGCGCAGGCCGAGCGCGCCCTGTCGATGTGGCCGAACAAGGGCGAGGCGGACCGGCGCCCGGCGCAGGACCAGGCGTACCGGCGGGTCACCCCGGTGGCGCCGGTGCGGCCGGCCGTGCCGGAGAGCGCGTTCGGCGCGCTGCGACTGCCGCTGCTGCCCGTCCCGGAGGTTCCCGAGAAGCGCGGCTGAAGCCGGTCCGACCCCCCAATCCGCCTGCCCCTGTTCCCGGTTGACATCCGTTCGGGTCCGATGGGATAAACGGGCTCCTTGGGGCAACCCAGGGACTCGTCGAGCGGGGGGAACCGGTCCATGGCCAACTGCGCATCGTGCGGCGCGACTTCGGTGGAGGGGGCGTCGGCGTGCGGCTCGTGCGGGCGGCCGCTCGCGCCTCCGCCCCCGCCCCCGCCCGCCGCGGCCCCGCCCCTGCCGGCCCCGCCTGCGGTGGCCCCGCCTCTGCCTGCCCCGCCTGCCCCGCCCGCGGTGGGCACGTGGGGCGCCGGGACGCCGTACACCCAGCCGCCGCCCGTCCGCCGTCTGCTGACCGGGCCCGACTGGCGCCCGGCGTTCAGGGCGGCCGTCGCGCCGACCGTCGTGCTGCTGATGGCCGCGCTGATCGCGGCCATCCCGGGCGACTACCAGTACGAGTACCGGTTCCGGTCGCCCGACTTCGGCGACCGCTTCGGCGCGACACTGTCGATGGCGCTGAACGCGCTCGGCGCGCCGTTCAAGCTCGGGTACCAGAGCCCGCTGAGCCGGGGCCACGCCGAACGGATGGACATCGTCTTCCGGGTGGCGCCGATGACCGTCACCGCCCTGTGGTGCCTGGCGCTCTGGTTCGGCCTGCGGGCCGGGCTGCGGCGGCGCAAGGCGGTGGAGGGCCAGCTGACCCGGGTCCAGGCCGCCGGTGAGGCGCTGCGCACCGCCCTGGTCCTCGCCGGGGTGACGACGGTGCTCTGGGCGGTCGGCGGTACGACCTGGCAGCCGCAGGACACCTACGACATCCCGGACTACACCGGTACCAGCGGCCAGGACCTGGCCCGGCCGGTGATCACCGCGGGCGCCGGCTGGCCGGAGGCGGTCGGCTGGACCGTGGTGCTGGCCGGACTGCTGGCCTTCACCGTCTACGGCACCGACGCGCTGCGCTGGGCCGCCTGGCGCAGCCGGTCGGTGCGGGGCTGGGCGGTGGCCGCGCTGACCGCCGGCCAGGCGATGGCGCTGTCGGTGGCCCTGTCCGCGACGGCGGCCTTCGTCCTGGTCGCGGCGAACAGCACGAGCGGCGGGCAGACCGGGCTGTCGCTGGCCTTCCTGCCCAACCTCGGCCTCACCCTGCTCGGCTTCGGCTCGGGCGCGACCTTCCAGGCGCACAGCGGCATGACCGGCGGCAAGACGTCCTGGGGCGACCGCAGCGAGGACCTGGACCTCTCCTTCTTCGACCTGCGCGACCAGGTGACCGCCGACTGGCGCTGGGCCGGCCTGCTGGCGCTCGCCGCTGCGGGCCTGCTCGGCTGGACGGCGTACCGGCGACAGCTGGACGCGGCCGACCGGCTGCGCCTGGCGGCGGTGCACGCCACGGCGCTCACCGCGCTGATGGCGGTGGCCGGGGCGATGATGACCCGGACCTCGTCCGTGGCGGGCTGGAGCCGGGCCACCGACACGGCGGTGTCCCAGGAGAACTCGGTCGGGCTGACCTTCCTCACCGTCCTGGCGGCCAACGCGGCCTGGGCGGTGGCCGGCGCGCTGCTGGTGCCGCCACTGCTGGCGGCGGTCCGCGGCGGGGGCGCGCCGGGCACTGCTCCGCATCCGCATCCGTATCCGTACGCGCCCGCGCCCGTGCCGCCGGAGGTGCCGTACGGGCCGACGCCGCCGCACGGCGTCCCCGCGCAGGGCGGTCCGGCGCAGGGAGCTCCCGTGCAGAGCGGTCCGCCGCACGGTGTCCCCGCGCAGGCCGCCGTGCCGCAGGACGGGCCGACCGCCCCCGGGGCCGGGGTGAGCGAGGTGCTGGGCTCGCACGAGGCGCCGCCCACCCCCGCGGCCGGGACTCCGGTCCCCGCCGACGCGCCGCAGGCCCGGGGCGAGGAGTCGGTGGACCCGAGCGTCTGGCGCGAGCACCCCTGAGGTCCGAAGGGTCCGGACGGCACAGGGCGGCCGGACCGGGGGGCGGAGGCGTCCGGAACGGGCAAAGGGCCCCGCGGGGGAGCGGGGCCCTTTGTCGTTCAGCACTCGGCGTCAGGGCCGCGCCGGTGCTGGGGTGACGGCGCCGGGGGAGGAGCGCCGTCGTGTCGGTTGGCCTGGGGTCGCGCCCTCGCGGCTCCGGCGTGGGTGGCCGGCGGTCTGGGGCGCGCGCTCGTGGAGCGGCAGGCGGCGCGCAGGTCTGCGCCGGTCCCTCGCTCACGGAGCGTGAAGTGAAAACCGCTGTCGCCTGGCTGGGCGGCGGCTGCGGAACGTCGTCGGCGGGCCCTCTCGGTGAGCCGTCAGGTCGCCGGGAGAACCGCTTACAACGAGCATCGTGCTGGACGAGGGGCTCGCTCTGCAACCGATTCGGCACAGTTCGACCCTGTCCATTTGCTGTCAGGGCGACCGCCGATGATCACGGTGCGTAGTGGTCGGGAGGGTGCGGCGCACGGGGACGCGCGTAGCGGCGCGGGACGGCCGGGGGCGTGCGCCGGGTGTGCCCCGGATCGGGCCGGGGGTGCGACGGCCGGTCCCGGGCGTCCCCGGACTCCGGCCGTCCCACCTCTCGGCCCAGTCGCGGCCGGGTTCGCTGTCCCCTGCTCGCCGACCGCGGCACCCGCGCACGGTCCCACGGAGCCGCGCTCCCGGCGGAGCCGGGCGGCGGCGCCACATGCGCCGGTGGACTGGGGTGAAGCTCCACGCGTGGTCCTGCAGCCGTACGGCGATGCCCCCGCGGGGGTCGGTCGGCGCGTCTGGCGGACGCGGCGCGGCCGTGCGGTCGTCTGAAGCAACGAATCGCGGCCCCGTCCGGTCACGGTCCTTTGGATGGGCAGACGAGTGAAACCGGACAGCCCGGTAGAATCGGAGCCAGACACCCCACGCCCGTCGCCACCGCAGCCCCGCAGGGGGAGGCGGCTCCGCGTGACACCTCGATACCGCTGCCGGAAGGCCGTCTGTGTCCTCTGCAATTCCCGTCCAGTCCGCGCCGGACAACGACACCGTCCTGGTGGTCGACTTCGGTGCCCAGTACGCCCAGCTCATCGCCCGTCGGGTGCGTGAGGCGCGGGTCTACAGCGAGATCGTGCCGAGCAGCATGCCGGTCGCCGAGATGCTCGCCAAGAACCCCAAGGCGATCATCCTCTCCGGCGGCCCGTCGTCGGTCTACGAAGAGGGCGCGCCGCAGATCGACCGCGCGATCTTCGAGGCCGGTGTCCCGGTCTTCGGCATGTGCTACGGCTTCCAGCTGATGGCCGTGACCCTCGGCGGCACTGTCGACAACACCGGTGCCCGCGAGTACGGCCGCACCCCGCTGACCGTCTCCCGCTCCGGCTCGACCCTGTTCGAGGGTGTCCCCGCGCAGCACTCGGTGTGGATGTCGCACGGCGACGCCTGCTCGGCCGCGCCGGAGGGCTTCATCGTCTCCGCCTCCACCGACGTGGTCCCGGTCGCGGCCTTCGAGAACGACGCGGCCCGCCTGTACGGCGTCCAGTACCACCCCGAGGTGCTGCACTCCGACCACGGTCAGCAGATCCTGGAGCACTTCCTCTACCGCGGCGCCGGCATCGCTCCGACCTGGACCACCGGCAGCGTGGTCGAGGAGCAGATCGCCCTGATCCGCGAGCAGGTCGGCACCAAGCGCGCGATCTGCGGCCTGTCCGGCGGCGTGGACTCCGCGGTCGCGGCCGCCCTGGTCAACAAGGCCATCGGCGACCGGCTGACCTGCGTCTACGTCGACCACGGCCTGATGCGCAAGGGCGAGACCGAGCAGGTCGAGAAGGACTTCGTGGCCGCCACCGGCGTGCAGCTGAAGGTCGTCGACGCCGCCGAGCGCTTCCTGAGCGCGCTGAAGGGGGTCACCGACCCCGAGGAGAAGCGCAAGATCATCGGCCGGGAGTTCATCCGGGTCTTCGAGCAGGCCCAGGCCGAGATCATCGCCGAGGCCGGCGAGCAGGGCGAGTCGGTCGACTTCCTGGTCCAGGGCACCCTGTACCCGGACGTCGTGGAGTCCGGCGGCGGCACCGGCACCGCCAACATCAAGTCCCACCACAACGTCGGCGGCCTGCCCGAGGACCTGCAGTTCCAGCTGGTCGAGCCGCTGCGCAAGCTGTTCAAGGACGAGGTCCGGATGGTCGGCCAGGAGCTGGGCCTGCCGGAGGAGATCGTCCAGCGTCAGCCGTTCCCGGGCCCGGGCCTGGGCATCCGGATCGTCGGCGAGGTCACCGAGGAGCGCCTGGACCTGCTCCGCGACGCCGATGCGATCGCCCGCGAGGAGCTGACCGCGGCCGGTCTGGACCGCGAGATCTGGCAGTGCCCGGTCGTGCTGCTCGCCGACGTGCGCAGCGTGGGCGTGCAGGGCGACGGCCGCACCTACGGCCACCCGATCGTGCTGCGTCCGGTCTCGTCCGAGGACGCCATGACCGCGGACTGGTCGCGCCTGCCGTACGACGTGCTGGCCCGGATCTCCACCCGGATCACCAACGAGGTCCGCGACGTGAACCGCGTCGTCGTCGACGTCACCAGCAAGCCGCCGGGCACCATCGAGTGGGAGTGACCACTCCCGCCGGCCGTTAGACCGACGACCGGAGCCTGAACGGTCGCGCCGTCGTTCCCGTATGGAAGGGAACGGCGGCGCGGCCGTTCGCGGTGCGGGCGCCGTTCCCCGGGTGGGACCTCCCACCGAAAGCGGTCAGGAGCGGGCAGAATGCGGACCGGACCTGTCAGGGAGTGACAGGCCGAGAGGGAAGGTGTGCGGGATGTCGGAGGCCAGCAACTCGGTGCCGGCCGGCGGGGGAGCGGCCGACCGGGCCGACCGGGCGGCGCAGCGGCGGGCCCTCGGGTCCAGGTACGCACTGCTCCCGCTGCGGCTCTTCCTCGGCGTCACCTTCGGGTACGCCGCCCTCGACAAGCTCTCCGACGCGCACTACCTGGCCGGGGCGGGCGACCCGGCCTCCTTCGTCTCCCAGACCCAGGCGGCCAAGGCCGGCGGCAGCCCGATCTTGTTCCTGCTCGGCCCCGCCCTCGACCACCCGACCCTGTTCGCGCTCGCCATCGCCTTCGGCGAGCTGGCGGTCGGCCTCGGCACCCTGTTCGGCCTCTGGGGCCGGGCCGCCGCGCTCGGCGGCGCGCTCCTCAACCTCAGCCTCTGGCTGACCGTCAGCTGGAGCGTCTCGCCGTACTACCTCGGCAACGACCTCGCCTACCTGATGGCCTGGACCCCGCTGGTGCTGGCCGGCACCCCGTACCTGTCGGTGGACGGCTACCTCGCCCGCCGGGCCGGCCGGGACCGCGCGCGGGGGCTGGGCGAGGACCACGCCAGGCGCCGGGCACTGGTGGACGGCGGGATCGCGGCCGTCGCGATCGGCGGGGCCGGGCTGCTCACCGGCTCGCTGACCCGCACCTTCGGCCGGGACAAGGGCGCCGCGCCCAAGCAGTCGGCGGCCCCGGTCTCCGCCGCCCCGGGGCCCGCCCCCACGGTGTCCGCCGCGAGCGTGCCGGTCGGCGGCTCGGCCCAGGTCAAGGACCCGGCCACCGGGGACGCCGTCTACATCGTGCAGCCCACGGCGGGCCAGTACTGCGGCCTCTCCTCGGTGTGCACCCACTCCGGCTGCGCCGTGGACGCCCCGAAGAACGGCCGGCTCTACTGCCCCTGCCACGGCTCCCGGTTCGACGCCGCGACCGGCGCGGTGGTGAACGGGCCGGCGGTCAAGCCGCTGCCGAAGTACACCGTCACCAAGGACGGGGACAAGCTGACCCTGGGCCCGCAGCAGAGCTGAGGCCCAGGGCCGGGGGCTCGCTCGGGAGCGGGAGTCCGGGGGCGGCGACTCGGGGCGGATTACTCCTCGCGGCCGGGGCGGCCGCGCCGGGCCACCGCCGCGACCGCGCCGGCCAGGCCGCCGACGCCGAGCACGATGAAGGTGACCGGGATGACGATCCGCCCGTTCACCGACTGGTCGTTGAGCGCGGCGACCAGGTAGAGCACGGCGAGCACGGTGAACAGTGCGCCCGCGATCAGCGAGAACAGGTCGAGCCGGTGCTTCCTCACTGCTGGACCACCTTGATGTTGCCGAGCCCGATGCCGAGTTCGAGGTTGAGCGTGCCCTTGGAGGCCTGGCCGTCGGCCGGGTCGATCAGATAGCTGTGCCGTCCGGTGCTGTTGCTGCGGTCGCCGGGGACGGTGACGTCGCCGAGGCCGACCCGGGCGGTCACGTTCACCGTCACGTCGGCCGGCACGGTGACGGTCATGTCGCCGGCGCCGAGGTCGACCTTGGTGGCGAGGGTGCCGCCGGCCGGGGCGAGCCCGGACAGGTCCAGCCGGAGGTTGCCCGCCCCCAGGTTGTACCGGTCGTGAAGGTCGGACGCCGCGGTGACCGTCCAGTCGCGATCGCCGACGGCGTTCCTCATCGAGTCCGGCGAGTGGCCGACGAAGGCCAGCGCCAGGGTGAGCAGCAGGCCGGTCGCCGCCAGCTTGCGGGCCCGGCCGAACTTCGCGCCGACCAGCAGGGTCAGGCCGACCACCAGCAGCGCGGCGGCCAGCGCCGTCGCGCTCAGCACGGTGGGGTTGTGGTGGTTCGACGAGGCGGACCAGACCGCGGCGGCCGCGCCGATCGCCAGCAGGAAGCCGAAGAAGCCGAGCGCCGAGCGCTCCCGGGGGTGCCGTACGACGGCGGGCTCGGAGCGGCGCTTCGGGTGCTCCTTGCGCAGCGGGTCGCCCTCGGGCAGGTCGGCGCGCTGCCACCAGGGCTGGGCCGGGCCGCCGACCGGCGGCACCGGGGTGCCGAACGGCGGGGTCGCGGTCGCGGAGGTGGCGCCGTACGGGTTGCGCTCGGGGTGGCGCGGGTCCCACAGGTACCCGCTCGCGCCCGGGGCGGGACTGTCGGCGGGGACCGTTCCGGCGGCCCGGTCGGCGGCGTGCCGGGCGCGGGCAGCCTCGTCCGGCGCCGACTGCGGCCAGAGGTGGCCCTCGGACTCGGACCCGGGCAAGTGGCGGTCGTACGGACCCCCGTGCCGGCGGCCACGCCCCCGGCCGCGGCGGCGGTCCGGGTCGTAGCGCACCGCCAGGAAGACCAGGCCGGCGAGCAGGAGCAGCGGGAACATCTGGTCGCCGTCGCCCATCGAGGAGAAGAACACCCCGGTGCCGATCACGGTCAGCAGCACCGCGCCGACCGACTGGCCGTCCACCCGTCCGGTGAGCACCCGCTGGAGCTCGGTGCGCCCGCCGCGGCCCTTGGACGGGTCGTCGGTCGGGACGATCAGCCAGGCCAGGCCGTACAGGAACAGCCCGAGCCCGCCGGAGAGGCAGAGCACCACGGTGACCACCCGGAAGACCACCGGGTCGATGTCCAGGTGCCGGCCGAGGCCGCCGCAGACGCCTGCCACCACACGGCGGTGCTCGGCCCTGGTCAGCGGCGGGCGTTCCGGCTCCGGCGGGGCGGCGGGCCCGGCCTCCTCGATGCGGGGGTCCTCGGTCATGGACACCATCCTTCCGGCAGGTACGGGTCCGGCCCAACCGGGAGCGCCCCTGCCCGTACCCTGACTTGTCCCTGATACGGGCTAGGGACACACCCTGATGCGCCCGCGGGGCCGCGCGTGGAACCATCGGTGGCGTGGCAGCCCCCGGTACCGACCCCCGAACCATCGCCTCCGACGCCGTGCCGTCGGCCGGCGCCGAGTCCAACGCGTCCGACGGCGGGAAGCCGCCGTACCGCCGGCTCTACCGCAGCCCGCAGGGCCGCATGCTCGGCGGCGTCGCGCACGGTCTGGCGGTGCACCTCGGGCTGCCGGTGCGCTGGGTGCGGCTCGCCTTCGTCCTGCTGTTCTTCGCGCAGGGGATCGGCGCGCTGCTGTACGCCGCGTTCTGGTTCGTGGTGCCGATCGGCATCGGCGAGCCCTCGCAGCGCGGCGGCGCCCAATGGGTGTACCTCAACGGCGTGTTCGTGCCGGCCGCGCCCGGGCTGCAGAGCGGCCTGCTGAGCAAGGGCCCCGCCGGCGGCTGGCTCGGGCGGCTGCGTCAACTGCTCCAGCACACCCTGCAGGGCGAGCCGGTGGCGCCGCTCGCGGAGGGCGAAGCCGCGGCGCCGACCGGCAAGAGCGGACAGGGCGGCCTCGCCCAGCTCGCCGCCCTGGTCATGGTCGTGATCGGCCTGATCGCCCTGCTCAACGTGCTCGGCTGGCAGACCGCCAAGCCGTACACCTGGCCGCTGCTGGCGATCGGCGTCGGCGTCGCGCTGGTCTGGCGGCAGGCCGACGACTCGCGCTGGCAGCGCTGGTTCGGCATCGAGGAGGGCGAGAAGCGGCGCGGCGCCTACACCCGGGTCGGCGCGGGCGTGCTGCTCACGGTGGCCGGCACCATCGCGCTGCTCGCCATGCAGGGCAGCGGTTCCGCGCTCGGCTCGGTCATCGAGGCCTCGCTCGCGGTGCTCGCCGGGGTGCTGGTACTGCTCGGCCCGTACGGCCTGCGGCTGTGGCAGGACCTCGGCGCCGAGCGCACCGCCCGCATCCGCGCCCAGGAGCGGGCCGAGATCGCCGCGCACATCCACGACTCCGTGCTGCACACCCTGACCCTGATCCAGCGCCGGGCCGAGGACCCCAAGGAGGTGCTGCGGCTGGCCCGCTCGCAGGAGCGCGAGCTGCGGCTGTGGCTGTACCGCCCGGAGGCCGCCGCCGAGGCCGCCCCGGACACCATGGCGGAGAGCCTGCGCGCCGCCGTCGCCGAGGTCGAGGACCGGCACGGCGTCCCGGTCGAGCTGGTCATCGTCGGCGACTGCCCGATGGACGAGAGGATCGCGGCACAGATGCAGGCCGCGAGGGAGGCGACCGTCAACGCGGCCAAGTACGGTGGCGGGGGACCGGTCCAGGTCTACGCCGAGGTGGAGGGGAGGACGGTGTCGGTGTTCGTCCGCGACCACGGCCCTGGCTTCGACCCCGACACGGTGCCCGAGGACCGGATGGGCGTACGGGAGTCGATCATCGGCCGGATGAAGCGCAACGGCGGCACCGCTCGGGTGCGGCCGGCGGCGGGCGGCGGTACCGAGGTCGAGCTGGAGATGGAGAGAACGAATGACTGAGGCAGCGCCGATGGGGGTCCCCGCGGCCGAAGGCTCCGGGCGTACCGCGCGGGTCGTCCTGGTGGACGACCACCGGATGTTCCGGACGGGGGTCCGGGCCGAGATCGGCCGCACCGACGTGACCGGCATCGACGTGGTCGGAGAGGCCGACGACGTGGACTCGGCGGTCCGCGTGGTCGCCGAGACCAGGCCCGACGTGGTCCTGCTCGACGTCCACCTGCCCGGCGGCGGCGGCGTCGAGGTGCTGCGCCGCTCGGTCGGCGTGATGGGCGAGCAGGGCGGGGTGAAGTTCCTGGCGCTGTCGGTGTCGGACGCCGCCGAGGACGTCATCGGGGTCATCCGCGGCGGCGCGCGCGGCTACGTCACCAAGACCATCACCGGCACCGACCTGGTGAACGCGATCTTCCGGATCGCCGACGGCGACGCCGTGTTCTCGCCCCGACTGGCCGGCTTCGTCCTGGACGCCTTCGCCGCCACCGACACCCCGCCGGTCGACGAGGACCTGGACCGCCTCACCCAGCGCGAGCGCGAGGTCCTGCGCCTGATCGCCCGCGGCTACGCCTACAAGGAGATCGCCAAGCAGCTCTTCATCTCGGTGAAGACCGTCGAGAGCCACGTCTCCGCCGTTCTGCGCAAGCTCCAGCTGAGCAACCGCCACGAGCTGACCCGCTGGGCCACCGCCCGCCGCCTGGTCTGATCACCCCCGGCGTCGAGCCCGCCCGGTCCGGTTCCTCCGGGCCGGGCGGGCTTGTCGGTGGGTGGCCATAGACTCGGAGTGCCATGAGTAGCCTCTTTGACGACCTTCCGCTCCCCGGTTTCGAGGCACTTGCCGCCGGGTCGAAGCAGCCCGACGCGCCCATCGACGAGGAGCCCCCGCCGTACGAGGACGACGTTCCGTACGACGCGTACGAGGAGGCGATCCCGGACGGGCTGTTCCGGACCGACCACTCCGCTGACGCGGAGCGGGACGCCTGGTACCGCAACGGCGCCGCCCGTACGGTGATCGACCCGGCGCAGCTGCTGGAGGGGATGAACGACCCGCAGCGCGAGGCCGTGCTGCACGCGGGGTCGCCGCTGCTGATCGTGGCCGGCGCCGGTTCGGGCAAGACCCGGGTGCTGACCCACCGGATCGCCTACCTGCTGGGCGCCCGCGGGGTGCAGCCGGGGGAGATCCTGGCGATCACCTTCACCAACAAGGCCGCCGGCGAGATGCGCGAGCGCGTCGAGGCACTGGTCGGCCCGCGCGCCCGGGCGATGTGGGTGTCCACCTTCCACAGCGCCTGTGTGCGGATCCTGCGCCGCGAGTCCAAGCAGCTGGGGTTCACCTCCAGCTTCTCGATCTACGACTCGGCCGACTCGCAGCGGCTGATGTCGCTGGTCTGCCGCGACCTCGACCTGGACCCGAAGCAGTTCCCGCCGAAGTCCTTCACGGCGAAGGTCAGCAACCTCAAGAACGAGCTGATCGACGAGGAGACCTTCGCCGACCAGGCCGCCAACCCGATGGAGAAGAAGCTCGCCGAGGCGTACGCGCTGTACCAGCGGCGGCTGCGCGAGGCCAACGCGCTGGACTTCGACGACATCATCATGACGACGGTGAACCTGCTGCAGGCCTTCCCCGACGTCGCCGAGCACTACCGGCGCCGGTTCCGGCACATCCTGGTCGACGAGTACCAGGACACCAACCACGCCCAGTACATGCTGGTCCGGGAGCTGAGCGGCGGATCCGTCGCGGCCGCGCCGAAGCGCACCGCGGACGGGGACTTCGTGAACCCGGCCGCCGCGCACCTCGCCGAGGTGCCGCCGGCCGAGCTGTGCGTCGTCGGTGACGCGGACCAGTCGATCTACGCCTTCCGCGGCGCGACCATCCGCAACATCCTCCAGTTCGAGGAGGACTACCCGAACGCGACCACGATCCTGCTGGAGCAGAACTACCGCTCCACGCAGACCATCCTGAGCGCCGCCAACGCCGTCATCGAGCGCAACGCCAACCGCCGCGAGAAGAAGCTCTGGACGGCCGGCGACCACGGCGAGAAGGTCATCGGCTACGTCGCGGACGACGAGCACGGCGAGGCCCAGTTCATCGCCGACGAGATCGACCGGCTCACCGACAAGGGCGAGGCCAAGCCCGGCGACGTCGCGATCTTCTACCGGACCAACGCCCAGTCCCGGGTCTTCGAGGAGGTGTTCATCCGGGTCGGCCTGCCGTACAAGGTGGTCGGCGGGGTGCGCTTCTACGAGCGCAAGGAGGTCCGGGACGTCCTGGCCTACCTGCGGGTGCTCTCCAACCCGGAGGACACCGTGCCGCTGCGCCGGATCCTCAACGTGCCCAAGCGCGGCATCGGCGACCGGGCCGAGGCGATGATCGACGCGCTGGCCGCGCGGGAGCGGATCTCCTTCGCCCAGGCGCTGGCGCGGGTGGACGAGGCGTACGGGATGGCCGCGCGCTCGGCCAACGCCGTCAAGAAGTTCAACACCCTGATGGCCGGGCTGCGCCAGGTCGTCGAGTCGGGCGCGGGTCCGGCGGCGGTGCTGGAGGCCGTCCTGGAGGAGACCGGCTACCTGGCCGAGCTCCAGTCCTCCACCGACCCGCAGGACGAGACCCGGGTGGAGAACCTGCAGGAACTCGCCTCCGTCGCCCTCGAGTACGAGCAGGACCCGGGCGAGCGGCCGGACGCCGAGGAGGACGGCGCGCCGCCGGTCGGCTCGCTGGCCGACTTCCTGGAGCGGGTCGCGCTGGTCGCCGACTCCGACCAGATCCCGGACGAGGACGAGGAGGGGCGCGGCGTCATCACGATGATGACCCTGCACACCGCCAAGGGCCTGGAGTTCCCGGTGGTCTTCCTGACCGGCATGGAGGACGGGATCTTCCCGCACATGCGGGCGCTCAACCAGGTCAAGGAGCTGGAGGAGGAGCGCCGACTCGCGTACGTCGGGCTGACCCGGGCGCGCGAGCGGCTGTACCTGACCCGCTCGGTGCTGCGCAGCGCCTGGGGGCAGCCGGCGTACAACCCGGCCTCGCGGTTCCTGGAGGAGATCCCGGAGACGCTGGTGGAGTGGAAGCGCACCGGGGCGGTGCAGGCGCCGGCCCAGCGCGGCTACTCCTCGGGCTCGTCCTGGGGCAAGTCCTCGTCCGGGGGCGGCAGTTCGCGTTCGTCCTCGGGGTCCTCGTCCTCGTCGTCGTTCTCGGCCTCGGCCTCGCCGAAGGCGGGCTGGGGGCAGTCCGCGCGGCGCGGCGGCAAGGTGGTGGAGCGCGACGGCGTCTCGCTGGCCGTCGGCGACCGGGTCACCCACGACAGCTTCGGGCTGGGCACGGTGGTGGCCGTGACGGGCGTGGGCGACCGGGCGCAGGCCACCGTCGACTTCGGCACGCAGGGGCGCAAGCAGCTGCTGCTGCGCTACGCGCCCGTCGAGAAGCTGTAGCGCTAGCGGGGGTCCAGGCCGTTGGCCAGGAACCACGGCAGCGGGTCGATCGGCCCGCTGCCGGCCGGCCGGATCTCGAAGTGCAGGTGCGGCCCGGTGCTGTTGCCGCTGCTGCCGACGAAGGCGATGACGTCGCCCTGCTTCACCGGCCCCTTGCGGATCTTGTAGCCGCGCAGGTGGCAGTACCAGGCCTCGGTGCCGTCGGACATCTTGAGGACCGACATGTAGCCGTAGAACGGGTTCCACTGGGTGCGGATCGTGCCGTCGGCGACGGCCATGACCTGGCTGCCGCCGTCGACCGGGAAGTCGATGCCGGTGTGGCGGTTGGCCCAGTGGGTGCCCGCCTCGCCGAACAGCTCGCCGAGGCCGTGCTGCGCGACCGGCATGACCACCTTGGGTTTGACCGGTTCCGGGGCCGGCTCGGCGGCGGGCTGCGCGGTCGGGGGGTCGCTCGGCCGGGCGTCGGTGGGCTGGGTGCCGGCCAGCGGTCGGCGGGCGTCGCCGCGCGAGGCCTGGGCCTGGTCGCCGGTCGCGAGGGCCTGCCGCGCCGCGGTCCGGGCGGCGGTGTTGTCCGGGGCGTCGGCCGCCGAGGCCTGCGACGGCACCCGCCCGTCCTGCTCCTGCACCACCGTGACGGCCGCCGCGCCGGCGACCCCGAGCGCGGCCATCGACGGGAGCGCGACCCGCAGCAGCGCCGTCCGGGTGGCCGCCTTGGCGGCACCGCGGCGCTCGGCGCGGGACTGCTCGCGGGCGGCGAGGCGCAGCTGCGCACGGGTCGGACGGGCGGCTGCTTCGGGAGCCATCGGGGGCTGCCTCCTCGGTGGGCCTCGGTCACGGACGTCGTCGGTCGAGGTCGAACAGCCGTGACTGTAGCCGGAAGGCCGACGCGCCGGAAAAACCTCCGGTTGTCAAGGGGGCGCTCGGGGGGTCTGTGGGGAGGTCGGCGGAAGGATGGGTATACCCGCTGGTAGCAAGGCTTGGAGCTGTGACTTTGCCCTCCTCTTGGGAGGGGGCGCGGTCAAGCGGGCCGGGTGGCGCTAACCTCCCCTCAGGTTGGTTATTGACCGTTAACCGCGCCCGTGGCCCACGAAGCCCGGTGGGGTGGTGGACAACGATGTCCAGGAGGCAGTGATGAGTGTGTCGGGGCCGATCCGTGTGGTGGTCGCCAAGCCGGGGCTCGACGGTCACGACCGTGGCGCCAAGGTCATTGCGCGTGCCCTGCGCGACGCCGGTATGGAGGTCATCTACACCGGGCTGCACCAGACGCCCGAGCAGGTCGTCGACACCGCGATCCAGGAGGACGCGGACGGCATCGGGCTGTCGATCCTCTCCGGTGCCCACATGACGCTGTGCGCGCGGGTGCTGGAGTTGCTGAAGGAGCGCGACGCGGCGGACATCAAGGTCTTCTGCGGGGGGATCATCCCGGACGAGGACATCGCCGAGCTCAAGGCGATGGGCGTCGCGGACATCTTCACCCCGGGCACGCCCACCCGGGACGTGGTCGCCTGGGTCGAGGCCAACCTGCGGGCGAGCTGATCCTCGGGTGAGCTGATCGTCGGCAGGACGGGCGGGCCGGTCCCTCGGGGCCGGCCCGCCCTGCCGTTCCCGGGGCCGCTTCGTCACCCGGCCCGCCGGACCGCTCGTCCGGACTGCCCGGCCGGAGGCCCGTTCGGACTGCCCGCCCGGCGTCAGCCCGCCAGCTCCGCGAGCATCGCGGCCCGGAAGCGCAGGGTGCCGGCCAGCCGGGCGAAGGTCTCGGCCCAGGCGGAGTCCGGGGCGGCCCCGGCGGCCAGCTCCTCCACCGCGCCGGCCGTCTCGGGCGCGAGCGCGCGCTCCGTCATCCCGAGCACCCCGCTGTGGCTCCACGGGTACGCGCCGGAGGCGGCGGCCCGGGCCAGGGCGCTCACCACGGCGGTGGACAGCGGCGGCGTCCACGGGGTGGCGCAGGCGCCGAGCAGCTGGAAGGCCTCGCCCAGCCCGTGCACCTCGATGAACGCGGCCGTCCAGGCGGCCCGCTCCTCGGGCGGCAGGACGGCCAGCAGCTTGGCCGGGGCGCCGGTGGCACGCGGGGCACGGGCCCGGCCGGCGCCGCGGGTGGGCGGCACCGGGGCCGGGCCGAGCAGTGCCCGGGCCCAGCCGGCGTCGTGCTGGCGGACGGCGGCGCGCGCCCAGGCCTCCCGCAGGTCGTCGGCCCAACTGCTGCTGGTCTCGTCGATGCTGTCGCCGACCCGCAGGGCGAGCAGCTGTTCGGGTGTCAGGCCGGTGCTCTCCGGCCAGACCGAGAGCGGGGCCGCGGCCACCAGCTCGCCGAACCACCAGGCCCGTTCGCCGCGCCCGGTGGGGGACTTGGGCGCGATGCCGTCGCGCTGCATCTGCGCGTCGCACTCGGCGGGCGGGGTGACCAGCAGGTGCGTGCCGCTCCCGGCGAGGCGTACGGCGGTCCGCGCGCGCTCGCCCATCCGACGCGCCAGGGCGGAGCCGGGCAGGGTGGAGAGCAGTTCGGCGGCGGTCGCGCGGACGTTCTTGCTGCGGTCGCCGAGGGCGGCCTCCAGGAACGGCTCGTCGTCGGGGGAGAGGCCGTCCTGGAGGGAGTCCAGGAAGAGCAGGCGGTCCTCGGCCCGCTCGGTGGACCAGGTGCTCCGCAGCAGCTCCAGGCCGGCGGCCGGGTCCCGGCGGCGCAGCAGCGTGAGGTGGGTGACGCGCTCGGCGAACAGGCCCTCGTGCCACAGCTGGTGGTCGGCGGGGTCGTCCTGCTGCCGGGCCGGCTCCTGGGTGGTGGTGCGCAGCACGAACCGCCAGTCGGGGTTCCGCTCGGCCAGCCAGCGGCCCAGCGGGCCGGCCAGTGCGACGGCGTCGGAACGCAGTTCGCCGCGAGCGCGGGCGGCGTCGAGCAGGCCGGGTATCAGCGCGGCGGGCGGCCGCAGGCCCCGGGCGCGGGCGGTGGCGAGCCACTGCGGCAGCAGCTCGGCCAGGTTGGCCAGGGTGCCGCCGGCGGTGCCGCCGCTGCCGCCGGTGCGGCCGGCCAGCAGGACCGCCAGCCGGCGGGCGGCCGGCTCGGGCAGCTCCGGCCGGGTGTCCTCGGGCGCGGGCGGGCCGGGCGGCTCGGCGGCCGGTACGGGCAGCGCGCCCGCCCGGCGGCGGACGGTGGCGAGGGCGGCCAGCTCCAGCAGGGCGGTGGCCGGGTCGGTCCGGTCCACGGCGTCGGCGAGCGGCAGGGCGGTGGCCGGGAGCGGGCGGCGGTCGGTGCCGAGCAGGGCGCTGGTGTGCAGGGTCTCCCACGGGTCCTGGGTGATCGTCATTCTCGGTGCTCCTAGGAATTGGTGAGGCCGACCGGTCGGTGCCCGGCGGGCCAGGCCGTGACCGGGGCGAAGCCCTGGTGGCCGTACTCGCCGAAGACCGTCAGCGGGCGGCCGGTGGAGACCGCGGCCAGGCGCCACAGCGCCGCCTCCGGGACGGCCGAGGCACGGACGGGCACGGTTTGGTGGCCGTCCGTCAGGTACCAGCCGTCCGGGGTGCGGACCGGGACGACGTCGGTGAGGACGGTCGGCCAGGTGTCCAGCCACGGGTCGTCGGCGACGGCGGTGCCGTACCCGGCCACCGCCTCGGCGACGGTCAGCCCGGCGGGCGGGTCGGCCGGGCCCGCCTCGGGGGCGCCGTAGCGGGTGCCGAGGACGGCGCGCAGCGGGCGGGCGCCGGGGTGGTAGGCGAGTTCGGCCTCCAGCAGGTGGCCGGTGGGCAGGGCGAGGTCGGGGGCCTGGCCGGGGCGGCCGAAGGCCAGCAGCAGGGCGGGGCGGCCGGTCTTGGCGCCGCGCAGCCAGACCCGGCGGGTGGTGAGCCGCTCGTCGGACGTGTCCCGGCTGCCGAGCACCAGCCAGCGGTCGCGGACGGTGGGGCCGGCCAGCACCTCGGCGGCGTCCAGGGTGTAGCCGACCCGGGCGCGGACGCTCGCGGCCAGTTCGGCGGGCAGCTCGTCGAGCCGGGTGGCGGCGGTGGCGAGCAGGTGGAGCATCGCGTACTCCTCCAGCCGCCGCTCCTGCGGCAGGGCGTCGAGTTCGCGGACCCGGGCGGCCAGGCCGGGGGCCTGCGCGTCGACCATGCGGGCGGCGACCTCCTCCCAGGGGCCGGCGGCGGACTGGTCGGCCAGGCCGTGTCGGATCCGGTCGGCCAGGCGCAGCCGCAGCTCGGCCGCGCCGGCCGCGACCCGGGCGCCGCGCTTCTCGGCCCGGCGGCGGGCGGCCTCCGGGTCGACCGGCGCCGCCGCGCGTTTCTCGGCGCGCTCCTGGCGGGCCCGGAGCCAGTCGGCCGCCCAGTCGGCGGGCTCGGCGGCCGGGACGGCCTCCGGGGAGCCGCTCCACAGCAGGAGGAGTCCGAGCGCGTGCTTGCACGGGAACTTCCGGCTGGGGCAGGTGCAGTTGTAGGCGGGCGTGACGAGTTCGATCACGGTGCGGTACGGCGTGCGGCCGCTGCCCTTGCACTCGCCCCAGACCGCGGTGCCGTCGGCGCCCGTGCCGGACCACGACGCGGGCGAGGAGAGCTTGCCCGCCGCCTTCTGCGATGCGGCGTCAGGTGCCAGGGACAGGACGTGTTCGGTGCTCCAGCGTTCCTCCATGCGACCGACCGTAGGCGGCGGCACTGACAGTGGCTGACTGACCGTCCGGCGCCCTTCCCGGGGTCGGCGGGCGTTGTCAGTGGGACGGTGCAGGGTGGTTCCCACAGGCCGGGACGCCGACCTGGCTCCCCCCGATCATCCTGCCCCGGGGCACCCGTGTGCCCCGGTGGCCGACCTCAAGGAGCCCCCATGACCGACGTTCTGCGGCAGCACGCCGAGGACGCCTTCGCCGGCGAACTGGCCGCCCTGGCCGCGCAGGACGACCGTCCGCGCCCGGAGCGCTGGAAGCTGTCGCCATGGGCCGTGGCGACGTACCTGCTCGGCGGCGAACTGCCCGACGGCACCCGGATCACCCCCAAGTACATCGGCCCGCGCCGCGTGGTCGAGGTCGCCGTGACGACGCTGGCGACGGACCGGGCGCTGCTGCTGCTCGGCGTGCCCGGCACCGCGAAGACCTGGGTGTCCGAGCACCTGGCGGCCGCGATCAGCGGCGACTCCACGATGCTGGTGCAGGGCACCGCGGGCACCCCCGAGGAGGCCGTCCGGTACGGCTGGAACTACGCCCAGCTGCTCACCCGCGGCCCCAGCCCGGACGCCCTGGTGCCCTCGCCGCTGATGCGGGCGATGGCCGACGGCAAGATCGCCCGGGTCGAGGAGCTGACCCGCATCCCGGCCGACGTCCAGGACAGCCTGATCACCATCCTGTCCGAGAAGACTCTCCCGGTGCCGGAGTTGGGCAGCGAGACGCAGGCGGTGCGCGGCTTCAACGTGATCGCCACCGCCAACGACCGCGACCGCGGCGTCAACGAGCTCTCCAGCGCGTTGCGCCGCCGGTTCAACACCGTGGTGCTGCCGCTGCCGGGCTCGCTGGAGGAGGAGGTCGACATCGTCACCCGCCGGGTCGGCCAGCTCGGCCGCTCCCTGGAGCTGCCCGAACTGCCCGGCGGCGCCGAGGAGATCAGGCGCGTGGTGACCGTCTTCCGGGAGTTGCGGGCCGGGATCACGGTGGACGGCCGGACGAAGGTCAAGACCCCGAGCGGCACCCTCTCCACCGCCGAGGCGATCTCGGTGGTGACCAACGGCCTGGCCCTGGCCACCCACTTCGGCGACGGCGTGCTGCGCGCCGGGGACGTGACGGCCGGCATCCTCGGCGCCGTCGTCCGAGACCCGGTGGCGGACCAGGCGGTCTGGCGCGAGTACGTCGAAGGGGTGGTGCGCGAGCGCGACGGCTGGAAGGACTTCTACCGGGCCGCTCGCGAGGTGACGGCATGACCGCGGAGGTCGCTCTCCTCGGCATCCGCCACCACGGCCCCGGCTCGGCCCGTTCGGTGGCCGCCGCGCTGGCGCAGTGGCAGCCGGACGCGGTGCTCGTCGAGGGTCCGCCGGAGGCCGACGGCATCGTCCACCTGGCCGCCGAGAAGGACCTGGTGCCGCCGGTCGCGCTGCTCGCCCACGCGGTGGACGACCCGGCGAAGGCCGCCTTCTGGCCGTACGCCGCGTTCTCCCCGGAGTGGGTGGCGATCCGGCACGCCGTGGAGCACGACCTGCCGGTCCGCTTCATCGACCTGCCCGCCGGGTACGGCTTCGCGCGCGCGCCCGAGGCCACCGCCGGTTCCGACGACACCGCCGGTTCCGACGGCACCGGTGGATCCGACGCCACGGGTGCCGACGACGCCGGCGAGCTGCCCGTCGACCCGCTGGCACTGCTCGCCGAGGCGGCCGGGCACGACGACCCGGAGCGCTGGTGGGAGGACGTCGTCGAGCACCGCGCGCCCGGCACCGACGCGCTGGCCCCGTTCGCCGCCGTCGCCGAGGCGATGGGCGCGCTGCGCGCCGAGGGTCTCGGCGAGTCCCGCCGGGACCTGCTGCGCGAGGCGTACATGCGCCAGCAGATCCGCGCCGCCCGCCGCGCCGGGCACCGGCGGATCGCCGTGGTCTGCGGAGCCTTCCACGTCCCCGCGCTGGAGACGATGCCCACCGTCGCGCACGACCGGGCGCTGCTCGCCGAGCTGCCGAAGAAGGTGCGGACGGACATCACCTGGGTGCCCTGGACGCACCGCCGGCTCTCCCCGGCCACCGGGTACGGCGCGGGCGTGCACTCGCCCGGCTGGTACCACCACCTGTTCACCACCGACGGCGACCCGGTGCCGCGCTGGCTCACCCGGGCCGCCGACCTCCTGCGCGCCGAGGACCACCCGGTCTCCTCCGCCCACGTCATCGAGGCGGTCCGGCTCGCCGAGACCCTGGCCGTCCTGCGCGGTCGCCCGCTCGCCGGGCTGACCGAGACCCTGGACGCCGTCCGCGCGGTGCTCTGCGAGGGCTCGGACGTCGCCCTGGAGCTGGTCCGGGACCGCCTGGTGATCGGCGACGAGCTCGGCGAGGTCCCGGACGCCGCACCGGCGGTTCCGCTGCAGCGCGACCTCGCCCGGCTGCAGCGCTCGCTGCGACTCAAGCCCGAGGCCACGCCGAAGGACATCGACCTCGACCTGCGCAAGGAGACCGACGCGGCCCGCTCCCGGCTGCTGCACCGGCTGCGGCTGCTGGGCGTGGACTGGGGCGTGCCGGCCCGCTCCTCGGTCAACTCGACCGGGACGTTCCGGGAGAGTTGGCGGCTGTGCTGGCAGCCGGAGTTCGCGGTCCGGATCGCCGAGGCCGCCCAGTGGGGCACCACGGTCGAGGAAGCGGCCACCGGAAAGGCGGTCGGCACCGCCCGCGCCGCCGTCGAACTCGCCGAACTGACCGGCCTGGTGGAGACCTGCCTGCTGGCCGGGCTGTCCGGCGCGCTGCCCGCAGTGATGCGGGTGCTCGCCGACTGCGCGGCCCTGGACACCGACGTCGCGCACCTGGCGGGCGCGCTGCCCGCGCTGGTCCGCGCGCTGCGCTACGGCGACGTGCGGGGCACCGACGACGGCGCGCTCGCCGGGGCGGCGGCCGGCCTGGCCGAGCGGATCTGCGTCGGACTGCCGCCCGGCTGCGTCGGGCTGGACGCCGAGAGCGCGGCGGCGATGCGCGGCCGCCTCGACGAGGTGCACGGCGCGATCGGCCTGCTGACCTCCGCCGGGCCGCCGGCCGCCGACGCCGCACCGGACCGGGACGGTCCCGACGGCCGGGGTGACGCTGCCCACCCGGGCAACCCCGCCGCCCCCGCCGGCCCCGACCGGGCACCGGACCCGTACGGCCTGGCCGGCCTGGCCGACCGCTGGGCCGCCGCCCTGCGCTCACTGGCCGCCCGCGAGCCGTCCGGCGGCCCGGCGACCGGCGCCCCGGGCCTGCTCCGCGGCCGGGCCGTCCGGCTGCTGCTGGACGACGGCCGACTCGACTCCGAGGAGGCCGGCCGCCGACTGCGGCTGGTCCTGTCCGTCGCCAACGCCCCCGCGGACGCGGCCGGTTGGGTCGAGGGCTTCCTCACCGGCGGCGGCGCCCTGCTGCTGCACGACCCCCGGCTGCTCGCCCTGCTGGACGCCTGGCTGACCGGGGTGAGCGGCGAGGTCTTCACCGACGTCCTGCCGCTGCTGCGCCGTACCTTCGCCGGGCTGGAGGCGGGCGTGCGGACGACCATCGGCGGCCGGGTCGCGGCCGGTCCGCTCGGCGGCCCCCCGGCGGACCGGGCCCCGGTGGGCGAACTGGACCGCGCCCGCGCCGACGCCGCCGTCCCCGTCGTGGCCCTGCTGCTAGGCATCCGCCCGCGGATCCCCCGGCAGGCCGCCGGCCGCAACACCTGACCCTCGCAGCAGCGGACACACCCGCCGCACCCGACGACCCGCCGCACCCGACGACCGGCCGCACCCGATCACCGCGGTACCCGCTGAAGCAGGAGGACGAGATGGCAGCGCCCACGACCGACGAACGGCTGCGCCGCTGGCGGCTGGTGCTCGGCGGCGAGGCCGACGGCACCGGCTGCACCCTGCGCGGCCGGGACGCCGCGATGGACGGCGCCCTCGGCGCGCTCTACCGCGGCGCGCCCGAGCAGGGCGGCCGGGCCGGCCGCGGCGGCGGGCGGCGCAGCGCGGGGCTGGGCGGTTCGGCCCCGCAGGTGGCCCGCTGGCTGGGCGACATCCGGGAGTACTTCCCGTCCACCGTCGTCCAGCTGATGCAGCAGGACGCGATCACTCGGCTCGGCCTGGACCGGCTGCTGCTGGAGCCGGAGATGCTGGAGGCCGTCGAACCGGACGTCCACCTGGTCGGCACCCTGCTCTCGCTCAAGCACGCGCTGCCCGAGACCACCCGGGAGACCGCCCGGGCCGTGGTCGGCAAGGTGGTCGCCGACCTGGAGCGCCGACTGGCCGACCGCACCCGGGCCACCCTCGGCGGGGCCCTCGACCGCAGCGCCAAGGTCAACCGCCCCCGGCACCGCGACATCGACTGGGACCGGACGATCCGGGCCAACCTGAAGAACTACCTGCCCGAGTACGGCACCGTCGTCCCGGAGCGGCTGGTCGGCTACGCCCGCGCCCAGCGCGCGGTGAAGAAGGACGTCATCCTCTGCATCGACCAGTCCGGCTCGATGGCGCCCTCGGTCGTGCACTCGGCGGTCTTCGGCGCGGTGCTCGCCTCGATGCGCACCCTGGACACCCGGCTGGTCGTCTTCGACACCTCGGTGGTCGACCTCACCGAGCAGCTCACCGACCCGGTGGACGTCCTGTTCGCCACCCGGCTCGGCGGCGGCACCGACATCAACCGCGCGCTCGCCTACTGCCAGTCGAAGATCACCCGCCCCTCCGAGACCGTCGTCGTGCTGATCAGCGACCTGTACGAGGGCGGTATCCGGGACGGCATGCTCAAGCGGGTCGCCGCGATGAAGGCGGCCGGCGTCCAGTTCATCGCCCTGCTCGCGCTCTCCGACGAGGGTGCGCCCGCCTACGACCACGCGCACGCCGCCGCCCTGGCCGCCCTCGGCGCGCCGGCCTTCGCCTGCACCCCGGACGTGTTCCCCGAGATCATGGCGGCGGCGATCGAGAAGCGCCCGATCCCGGTGCCCGACCAGGGGGTGTGACGGATTCACCCGGACGTGCGAATCCACCCGATCGGTGGAAGGGGGTTTACCGGGACGCTCTAGGCTGTCTGTGACGGTTCTCACCCATGCCGGGCAGGCCCCGGGCGGAACAGTCCCGTCCCACGGGGATAACCTGCCAGACGGACGTGACGCGCGTGTTGATTGACGTGTGCGCCCGTGGCTGTGTGGGCCGCAAGGCCGTACCTCTGCGTACCCGCACCGCCCCGACGACCCGCAGCGAAGATCCTGCCGTGGCACGCTCGTAGAGACACAATCCGCGACCACGAACAAGGACGAACACACGTGGACCTGTTCGAGTACCAGGCGAGGGACCTCTTCGCCAAGCACGGCGTGCCCGTGCTTGACGGTGATGTCATCGAGACCCCCGAAGCCGCTCGTGCCATCGCCGAGCGCTTCGGCGGACGCGCCGTCGTCAAGGCTCAGGTGAAGGTCGGCGGCCGCGGCAAGGCCGGTGGCGTCAAGCTCGCCGCGGACCCGGCCGATGCCGTCGCCAAGGCCGAGGCGATCCTCGGTATGGACATCAAGGGCCACACCGTTCACAAGGTGATGCTGGCCCAGACCGCGGACATCAAGGACGAGTACTACGTCTCGTTCCTGCTGGACCGCACCAACCGCACCTTCCTGGCCATGGCCAGCGTCGAGGGCGGCGTGGAGATCGAGGTCGTCGCCGAGCAGAACCCCGAGGCGCTCGCCAAGATCCCGGTCGACGCCAACGAGGGCTGCACCCCGGAGAAGGCCGCCGAGATCGTCGCCGCGGCGAAGTTCCCGGCCGAGATCGCCGACCAGGTCGCCGACGTCCTGCAGAAGCTGTGGAAGGTCTTCATCGCCGAGGACGCGCTCCTCGTCGAGGTCAACCCGCTGATCAAGTCCGGCGACGGCAAGATCATCGCGCTTGACGGCAAGGTCTCCCTGGACGAGAACGCCGAGTTCCGCCAGCCCGAGCACGAGGCCCTGGAGGACAAGGCCGCGGCCAACCCGCTGGAGGCCGCCGCCAAGGCCAAGGGCCTGAACTACGTCAAGCTCGAGGGCCAGGTCGGCATCATCGGCAACGGCGCGGGCCTCGTCATGAGCACCCTCGACGTGGTCGCCTACGCCGGTGAGAAGCACGGCGGCGTCAAGCCCGCCAACTTCCTCGACATCGGTGGCGGCGCGTCCGCCGAGGTCATGGCGAACGGCCTGGAGATCATCCTGGGCGACCCCGACGTCAAGTCGGTCTTCGTCAACGTCTTCGGCGGCATCACCGCGTGCGACGCGGTCGCCAACGGCATCGTGCAGGCCCTGGAGCTCCTCGCGAGCAAGGGCGAGAACGTCACCAAGCCGCTGGTCGTCCGTCTGGACGGCAACAACGCGGAGCTGGGTCGCAAGATCCTCGACGACGCGAACCACCCGCTGGTCCAGCGCGTGGACACCATGGACGGCGCCGCTGACCGCGCCGCCGAGCTGGCCAACAAGTAAGGAAGGGGACTTCACACCATGGCTATCTTCCTTACCAAGGACAGCAAGGTCATCGTCCAGGGCATGACCGGCTCCGAGGGCATGAAGCACACTCGCCGCATGCTCGCCTCCGGCACCCAGATCGTCGGCGGTGTCAACCCGCGCAAGGCCGGCACCACGGTCGACGTCGACGGCACCGAGGTGCCCGTCTTCGGCACCGTCGCCGAGGCCATGGAGAAGACCGGTGCCGACGTCACCGTCATCTTCGTGCCGCCGAAGTTCACCAAGGACGCCGTCGTCGAGGCCGTCGACGCCGAGATCGGCCTGGCCGTCGTCATCACCGAGGGCGTTCCGGTGCACGACACCGCCGCCTTCTGGGCGCACGCCGGTGCCAAGGGCAACAAGACCCGCATCATCGGCCCGAACTGCCCCGGCCTGATCAGCCCCGGACAGTCGAACGCCGGCATCATCCCGGCCGACATCACCACCTCCGGCAAGATCGGTCTGGTCTCGAAGTCCGGCACCCTGACCTACCAGCTCATGTACGAGCTGCGCGACATCGGCTTCACCTCGGCCGTGGGCATCGGCGGTGACCCGGTCATCGGCACCACCCACATCGACGCTCTCAAGGCCTTCCAGGAGGACCCGGAGACCGAGATCATCGTCATGATCGGTGAGATCGGTGGCGACGCCGAGGAGCGTGCCGCGGACTTCATCAAGGCGAACGTGACCAAGCCGGTCGTCGGCTACGTCGCGGGCTTCACCGCCCCCGAGGGCAAGACCATGGGCCACGCCGGCGCCATCGTCTCCGGTTCCTCGGGCACCGCCCAGGCGAAGAAGGAGGCCCTCGAGGCCGCCGGTGTCAAGGTCGGCAAGACGCCGTCCGAGACCGCCCGCCTGGCCCGCGAGATCATCGCCGCCCAGGCCTGATCCCGCCCCCGCGCGCAACGAGCGCCCCCGCCCTTCCCGGGCGGGGGCGCTCGCCGCTTTCAGCGGGCTGCTTCGGCGCGCTGCTTTCGGCGCGCCTCCGGCTGCCGGCCTCCGGGGAGCCGGCCTCCTTCAGTGCGCTCTCGGTCCCGTCGTGCAGGGCCGCGGCGACCACAGCGGGCAGACCACCGGACCCTGCGGCGGCGGGGCCTCCGCGCCCCGCGCCGCCGCCGGCAGCTGCCAGCGGGCGACCGCCTGGCTGTGAGGCTCCAGCAGTACTGCCTCCAGTCCCGGCGCCGGGCTGCACCACAGGCTGCTGATGCCGTTCGGCGCCCCGCCCGGCAGCAGCGGCACGCCCGGCTCCTCCGCCTCGGCGGCGGGCAGGCACAGCGAGGGTGCCGGCGGCTCGGGCGGCCGGAACAGCACGGCCGGCCGCACCCCCGCCAGGGTCGCCAGCGCCGCCCCGCCCACCGCCGCCGTCAGCAGGGCCGCCGCGCCCGTCCGGCTCGCCGTCCCCAGCCGGTACCGGGCCCGCAGCACCGGCACCGGCGCCCGGTGCGGGGCCGGGCAGCCGCGCACCGCCGCCCGGTGCAGCAGTCGGCTCAGCCCGTCCGCGAACCCCGGCGCCGCCGGATCCGGCCCCACCAGGTCCGGCACCCACTGCGCCAGCGCCGCCCTGGCCGTCCACACCCGCCCCTCGGCGGCCGCCCGCGTCGACTCCACCTCCACCGCGATCGCCGCCGCCGGCAGCCCCAGCCCGTCGTGCAGCACCAGCGCCCGGCGCTGCGGCCGCGACAGCCGCTTGAGCGCCTTCAGCAGCGCCCGGTCGCGGTCGGTCAGCCGGTCGTGGTCCGGCAGCACCGCCTGCGACTCGTCCGCCGGACGCACCTGGATCCGCCGGTGTGGCAGGCCCCACGCGTGCGCCCGTCGCGGCCCGCCCCGGTGCCACGGCGACAGCGCCAGCTCACACGCCCGCACCCGCACCCACGCCTCCGGATCCCCCGACCGGGCCACCGCCTGCCACCCCCGCCGCGCCTGCCCGAACGCCAGCCGCACACAGTGCACCGCGCGGTGGCGGCAGGCGGTCAGCAGGAACACCTGCTGCACCAGGCGGGTGTGCGCGGTCTCGTACAGCTCCTCGAAGCTCGGCGCCGGGCGGTCGGCGGCGTAGGGCGAAGCCGGTGCGGGGGACGAAGGGTCGCGCCTCTCCGCGGGCCGGCCGCGCCCGCCCGCGGCCGGTGCGGCCGGAGCCGTGTGCGTCATCTCGCCGTGCCCTTCCGTGCCGGCGGGCGCCGGGGCGGGCCGGCCGCCGACGGCCGGGGGCTGCTGGTGCTTCGCGGTCGAGGAGTCCTGGGGGGCCTGCGGTCCGTCGCCGGAGGGTGCCGTACGGCTGGCGAGCGGGGGCCGCTGATGCTCCGGAGCCGTGGAACCCTGGGGGTTCTGCGCCAGGTTGTCGTGCTGTGCCGCCTCCTCGTTCCGTCCGGTGCCGGAGGACTGCCGCCGTTCTTCGTCTGCGGCCGAGGCGGCCGGAGTCGCCTGCCCGCCGTCGGCGGCCGGGCGCCCGTGCGCGGCCGCCGACGGCGCCGTGCCGGTGCCGGCGGAGGTGTGCGGCTCCGCGCCGGTCTCCGGTGAGGTGTCGATGAGGTCCGGCCGGGGCGCCTGGTCGGGGAGGGAGGACGGACGCCCGCGCGCGGGCGTGTGCGCCGTGTCTCCGCGCTCTTGGCGGGCGCGCCGCGCCGTCCGGCCGCGTCGGGCGCCGGAGGCGGGGGGTGGCGTGGCGCCCGGCGGCGCTGCCACCACTGCTTGAGGTGCCGGCTGCGCCGCCTGCTCGGCCGTTCGGGTCCGTCCGCCGTCGATCGCCGTCCGGCCGTTGACCGCGGCGGGGCCGAGGGAGGACGGGGTGAGGCCGGCGAAGTTCGCCGGGCGCAGGGGCGGGACGTACGGCAGGGTGCCCGCGGCGCGGGTGATCGCCTCGGCTTCGGTGGGGGCGCCGAGTTTCCGCATGGCGCGCAGGAGGTAGCTGCGGGCGGTGGTGGGGGTGATGCCGAGGGCGGCGGCGGTGTGGGGGAGGTCGTGCCCGGCGGCGAGGTGGGCGAGGGTCTGGGCCTCACGGGGGGTCAGCTTCCGCAGCAGGCGGGCCGCGTCGTGGTCGGCGCCGGCGGGCTCGCGGTGGCGCTTCGGGGTGGGGGAGTCGGCGGTGGGCGGCGTGGTCATCAGACGCTCCGGGCCGGGGCGCCGGCGGTTGGGGGGCAGGGTCTGAAAATGCGCATAAGCCAATAATCTGGGACACGGCGGCGGTTTGCCGCTTCACGGAGCATGGCGAGTCGCCTTGGCACCATGAGGCGCATGACGCAGCTGATGGGCCGTCCGATCCTCGAGGCGCCGGGAGAATTGGGCGGACGCCCCGCGCTGGCCGACCTGTTGGCGGGGGTACGGGCGGCGCTGGTCGGCTTGGCGGGGGTCGGAGTGCCGGTGCTCGGGCTGTGGGTGGTGACGCCGTACGCGGACGACGGCGCCGCCGCTGCCACCCGGTTGGCGGGGGTGCTGTGGCTGCTCGGGCACGGTGCGCCGGTGCTGCGCGGGGATGCGGGCGCCCCGCTGACCGTCACTCCGCTGCTGCTCGGCGTCCTGGCCGTGGTCCGGCTCCACCGGGCGGGTGCCGGGGTGGCGGCGCGGCGCGGGCCGCTGCGCTCGCGCTGGGGCGGCCCGGTGGCGCTATGGGCGGGGTACTGCGCGGTGGCGGTGGCGGTGGCCCTGCACTGCGCGGGCGCCGGGCTGTTCCGCAGCCAGGTGCTGCTGGACGTCCTGGTGGTGGCAGTGGTGGCGGCCCTGGCCACGGCCGCCGGAGTCCGCTCGGCCGACGCCGTCGGCTCCCCGATGGCCCGCTCCCCGATCGCCCGCTCCACGATGGTCGGCTCCCCGATCGCCCGCTCCCTGCTGGACCGTCTCCCGCCGTCGTGCCGTCCGACCGGCGGCGCGGCGGTGGTACGGGCCGCGGCGCTGGCGGCCGGGGCCGGGCTGGTCGCGGCGGGCGGGGTGCTGGTGGCGGTGTCGGCGCTGCTGGACGCGGTGGTCGGCGGCGGGCGCGGGATGGCGCTGCTCGGACGCGGGCCCGCCGCGCTGTCGGGCCTGCTGCTGCTCGCGCTGGTGCTGCTGCCGAACGCGGTGCTGTGGGGCGCGGCGTACGCGCTCGGCCCGGGGTTCGTGGTGGGCACCGGGACGGCGGTGTCGCCGGGCGGTACGGCGCTGGGGTCGGTGCCGGAGTTCCCGCTGTTCGCGCTGCTGCCGGCCGACGGCCCGGGCGGCTGGCGGTGGGCGGCGCTGGTGCTGCCGCTGCTGGCCGGGGTGGTGCCGACGGTGTTGTTGGGCCGCGCGGCGGCGGGTCGGCGGAGTCCGGCCGACGGGATCGAGGGAATCGAAGGGGTCGAGGGGGCTGAGGACCGCGCCGAGCCCTGGCCGCCCGCCGCGACGGTGACGGCTGCGCTGGCGGCGGCCCTGGTGGTGGGGGCGGTGGCCGCCCTGCTGGGCTGGCTGTCCGGCGGGGCGCTGGCGGGCGAGCGGATGGTCTGGCTGGGGCCGGTGCCGTGGTCGACGGGCCTGGCGGCGGCGGGCTGGCTCGCGCTGGTGACCGTCCCGGGCGCCCTGCTCGTACGGCACCGCGCGCTCGCCCCGGCGGAGGGGCAGGGCGCGTACGCCCGGCTCGTGTGGCAGGCGCGCCGGGGTGCGCTGCGGCTGCGTGCCCGTACGCACGCCCTCGTGCTGCGCCTGTCCGGGCCTGCCCGCGAGGCCGCGGACCCGGTCGACTGAAGCCGGACCGGTCGACTGACGGACTGACGGACGGCCGGACTGCCGGGCTACTCGGTGTTCCCGGTGAAGTCCACGTACCACTGCGGCGCGTACCGGTCGCAGTTCTCGGCGCCGACGGCGGTCAGCGAGTCCTGGACGCAGGTGACGTAGTCGCGGTAGTGGTAGCCGAGGCCGATCACCGACGTGGCGACGACGACGGTCATCGCGCCGGTCAGGATCCCGGCGAGCGCGGCCGGGGTGAGCGGGTTCGGCGCCGTGCCCCCGCGGACCGGGCCGACCGCCCCCGCAGGCCCGAACGCCCCCGCAGGACCGACCGCCCCCGCAGGGCCGGCGGCCGCGCCCGCGGCACCCTTCGGGCTCCGCAGGGCGCTGATGCCCCAGACGATGCCGAGCACCCCGACCAGCAGGGCGATCCAGTGGAAGCCCGCGAACAGGCAGACCAGCGCGAACGGCCCGGCCAGCGCGGCGTTGCGGGCCCGGCGGTGGGCCGGGTTGGCGGGGTCGAGCCGGGGCGGCTGCGGGGCCGGGGGCCGCTGGCCGGGCCGGCCGTCGCCCTGGCCGGAGCCCCACGGCGGCGGGAGCTGCGGGCGCTCGCCACCCTGGCCGCCGGCGCCGTCCGAGCCCTCGCCGGTCCAGGGGCTGCGCGGCTGCCACGGCTGGTCCGGGGCATCCGTGGGCGGCGGCGCGAAGGGGTTGCGCTCGTCGGTGTCGTCGCCGCTGCTCATGGGTTCAGCCAATCCTTGTCGGTCGGAGCTCGGCCGGAGCTCTGTCGGAACTCTGTCGGAACCCGGTCGAACTCGGCCGGAGCTCGCTCCGAGTCCGGCCTGAGGGTCCCGCGGTCGTCGCGGTCTCGCGGTCGGCGCGGTCTCCCGCGCCCTCCAATGATCCCGCAGCCGTTCGTCGGCCCACCGGCGGCCCGGGCCCCGAGCCCGGTCGGGGCCGTCCGGACGGGGCGGGACTCCGGTGCGGCGGGCCCCCGGCCGTGTCTTCGACAGGCCCGGGGAGATCCCCGTCTCAACTACGCGCGTAGCGCCGCCGGGAGGGTTCGGAGGCCGTCCGACCAGCCGTTATCGTGGTGACGGTCAGCAGCTCACATCGGTTCCCGGGGCCCGCGTCGCGGCGGGTTTTCCTGGTGTTCCCCCTCGCTCGACCTGCCGTTCGTAGTGGCCCCACCACCGGTGGACGTACCAGCGCACGGCGCCCGACCTACGGAGAATCGCGCAGTGGCCGCCGCCCCCGCCCAGCACTTCCCTCCCCGTACGCCCGGACCGGCCCGTCTGGTGGTGCTGGTCTCCGGCTCCGGAACCAATCTGCAGGCGCTGATCGACGCGGTCGCGGACCCGGCGTACGGCGCCGAGATCCTGGCCGTCGGCGCGGACCGGGACGGGATCGTCGGCCTGGAGCGTGCCGCGAAGGCGGGCCTGCCGACCTTCGTCCACCGGGTGAAGGACTTCTCCGACCGCGCCGCCTGGGACCGGGCGCTGACCGCCTCCGTCGCCGAGTACGAGCCTGACGTGGTGGTCACGGCCGGCTTCATGAAGATCCTCGGCCCCGAGTTCGTCACGGCCTTCGCCGGGCGGATCGTCAACACCCACCCCGCACTGCTGCCGTCCTTCCCCGGCGCCCACGGCGTCACCGACGCGCTCGCGTACGGCGTGAAGGTCACCGGCTGCACCGTCCACCTGGTCGACGCCGGTGTGGACACCGGGCCGATCATCGCGCAGGGCGTCGTCGAGGTCGTCGACGCCGACCACGCCGATGGCGGCGACGCGCTGCACGAGCGCATCAAGACAGTCGAGCGCAAGCTGCTCGTCGACGTCGTGGGCCGGCTGGCCCGCGAGGGCCACCGCATCGAGGACCGAAAGGTATGGATTCCGGCATGAGTGCCAGCTCCACCACGCCCCCCGTTTCGGAGAACATCCGTCCGATCCGTCGCGCGCTGATCAGCGTGTACGACAAGACCGGTCTGGAGGAGCTGGCCCAGGGCCTGCACGCCGCCGGGGTCGCCATCGTCTCCACCGGTTCCACCGCCGGCCGGATCGCCGCCGCCGGTGTCCCGGTGACCGAGGTCTCCGAGCTGACCGGTTTCCCGGAGTGCCTGGACGGGCGCGTGAAGACGCTGCACCCCCGCGTGCACGCCGGCGTGCTGGCCGACCTGCGGCTGGAGTCGCACCGCGCGCAGCTGGCCGAGCTGGGCGTCGAGCCCTTCGACCTGGTCGTGGTGAACCTCTACCCGTTCAAGGCCACCGTCGCCTCGGGCGCCACCCCGGACGAGTGCGTCGAGCAGATCGACATCGGCGGTCCGAGCATGGTCCGCGCCGCCGCGAAGAACCACCCGTCGGTGGCCGTCGTGGTCGACCCGGCCCGCTACGGCGACGTGCTGAAGGCCGCCCAGGGGGGCGGCTTCGACCTGGCCACCCGCAAGCGCCTGGCCGGTGCCGCGTTCGCCCACACCGCCGCCTACGACGTGGCCGTCGCCTCCTGGTTCGAGGCCGGCTACGCGCCCAGCGACGAGCGTTTCCCCGAGTTCCTGGGCTCGACCTGGGAGCGGCAGAACGTGCTGCGCTACGGCGAGAACCCGCACCAGGGCGCCGCGCTGTACAGCGACGGCACCGGCGGCCTGGCCGGCGCGCAGCAGCTGCACGGCAAGGAGATGTCGTACAACAACTACGTCGACACCGACGCCGCCCGCCGCGCCGCCTACGACCACGCCGAGCCGGCCGTGGCGATCATCAAGCACGCCAACCCGTGCGGCATCGCGACCGGCTCCGACGTCGCCGAGGCGCACCGCAAGGCGCACGAGTGCGACCCGGTCTCCGCGTACGGCGGCGTGATCGCGGTCAACCGCCCGGTCACCGTCGAGCTGGCCGAGCAGATCGCCCCGATCTTCACCGAGGTCGTCGTGGCCCCCGGCTACGAGGACGGCGCCGTGGAGGTGCTGACCCGCAAGAAGAACCTGCGGGTGCTGGTCGCCCCCGGGGCCCCGGCCAACCGCCAGGAGGTCCGCCCGATCTCCGGTGGCGTGCTGCTGCAGGACGCCGACCGGGTGCACGCCGAGGGCGACGACCCGGCGAACTGGACGCTCGCCACCGGCGAGGCGCTCTCCGCCGCCGAGCTGGCCGAACTGGCCTTCGCCTGGCGAGCCTGCCGGGCCGTCAAGTCCAACGCGATCCTGCTGGCCAAGGACGGCGCCTCGGTCGGCGTCGGCATGGGCCAGGTCAACCGGGTCGACTCCTGCAAGCTCGCGGTCGAGCGGGCCGGCGAGCGGGCCAAGGGCGCGTTCGCGGCCTCGGACGCCTTCTTCCCGTTCGCGGACGGCCCGGCGATCCTGATCGCGGCCGGCGTCAAGGCCATCGTCCAGCCCGGCGGTTCGATCCGTGACGAGGAGGTCATCGCGGCGGCCGCCGAGGCCGGCGTGACCATGTACTTCACCGGCGCGCGGCACTTCTTCCACTGATTCCGGACCGAGCCGGACCGAGCCGGTCGCCGGCCACAGAGCCGGCGTGACGCTATGACAGAGCGGCCCGACCCCTCCGAGGAGGGGCCGGGCCGCTCTGTCATACCGGTCGGACCGGTCAGTACCTCGGCCGGTTGAACCAGTTGACGCCGTCCCGGACGCACATGGCGGTGATCCAGATGATGCTGATCGCCAGCCACAGGAAGGCCATCACCAGGCCCACGGCGGTGCCGGCGGAGATGGCGCCCAGCAGGATCAGCAGGCCGACCAGGCCCCCGAGCGAGCCGTACACGATGGTGGTGATCCGGACGGTGTTGCCGCCCTTGCCGAACTTGGCGCCGAGCGTGATGGAGAGCGCGGCGAAGAGCCCGAACAGGACCGCGACGACGATGATGACGCTGGCGGCGGCGTCGCCCATCGCGGTGAACGGGTTGTCGCTGGTCGTCGTGTGCTTGATGGTGTTGGTGGCGTCCTTGGCGGCAGCTCCGATGACCAGGTAGATGATCGTCAGGATCGCCTGCACACCGCCCACGATGAACAGCAGCACCCGCGCGGTCATCACCAGGCCCGGCATCGACGCCGGCGCGGCCGGTGCGTAGCCGTAGGCCGGGGCCTGCTGCGGGTAGCCGTACGCGGCGGGCGGCGCCGGGGGCGCCTGCTGCGGGTAGCCGTAGCCCGGGGCGGCCGGCGGCTGGCCGTACGGGTTGTTCGGGTCGGGCGGATAACTCATGGATGCCTCCGGGCAGTTGCGGGGACGGGGACGGGACGGCGGACGCCCGGTGCCGGTCGGTGAGTCGGGTCGCCGACCAGGTGGGACAGTAGCGGAGCAGGGTGACAGCCCGGCGGCGGTGACGGGCGCCGTCGGCTCAGCAGCGCGGTGAGCGCCGGATCAGTGGAGCCCTCGACGGGCACAGCGCGGGCGGGACGGCGCCGCGACGGCCGGGCTGCTCGGTCTGCTGTGGTCGGCTCACTTGCTCTTTCCCCCGGGTACGCCCCGCCGCGGGACCCGTCGGCCCGTCACCGGGCCGGGGCGCGGCGGGAATGCCCGCTTATCGTGATCCGGACGGCAGCGCCCTGTCCAGCCGGTTCCACGGGCCGGGTCAAGAATGTGGCGCAACCGCAACGTGCGGCGGACCTTCGTGCCCGTCCGGTCACCCGGACCGGACCCGCCGCGAGACCCACCCGCGGACCCGCTCGAGGACGCGCCGTGCACCCGCCCGCGGGTCCGACCGCGGGTCCGACCGCGGGACGTGGCCGGCCGTGGTACGGCGACCTGCCGCGATCCGGGAGAATGGGGTCATGACTGCCCAGATTCTCGATGGCAAGGCCACCGCCGCCGCGATCAAGTCCGAACTCGCCGCCCGCGTGGCGGCCCTCAAGGCGAAGGGCGTCACGCCCGGCCTCGGCACCGTCCTGGTCGGCGACGACCCGGGCAGCCGCTGGTACGTGAACGGGAAGCACAAGGACTGTGCCGAGGTCGGCATCGCCTCGATCCAGCGCGAGCTGCCCGCCACCGCCAGCCAGGAGGACGTCGAGAACGTCGTCCGCGAGCTGAACGCCGACCCGACCTGCACCGGCTACATCGTCCAGCTGCCGCTGC
Organism: Kitasatospora sp. NPDC034023; assembly: GCF_055575795.1. Classification (NCBI taxonomy): domain Bacteria; kingdom Bacillati; phylum Actinomycetota; class Actinomycetes; order Kitasatosporales; family Streptomycetaceae; genus Kitasatospora; species Kitasatospora sp. NPDC034023. The sequence goes on along the minus strand of NZ_JBVIRY010000021.1, from coordinate 93,959 downwards.
CCAAGGGCCTGGACCAGAACCCGGTCCTGGAGCTGATGGACCCGGACAAGGACGCCGACGGCCTGCACCCGACCTCGCTCGGCCGGCTCGCCCTGGGCATCGACGGCCCGCTGCCCTGCACTCCGCTGGGCATCGTCGAGCTGCTGCGCCGCCACGACGTCGAGATCAACGGCGCCGAGGTGGTCGTGGTCGGCCGCGGCATCACCGTCGGCCGCTCGATCGGCCTGCTGCTGACCCGCCGTTCCGAGAACGCCACGGTGACCCTGTGCCACACCGGCACCCGGGACCTGAGCGCCCACCTGCGCAAGGCCGACATCATCGTGGCCGCCGCCGGCGTGCCGCACCTGGTCAAGCCGGAGGACGTCAAGCCGGGCGCGGCGGTGCTGGACGTGGGCGTCAGCCGCAGCGAGGGCAAGATCGTCGGCGACGTCCACCCGGGTGTGGCCGAGGTGGCCGGCTGGATCTCCCCGAACCCCGGCGGCGTGGGCCCGATGACCCGCGCGATGCTGCTCAACAACATCGTCGAGGCGGCCGAGCGCCGCGCCGGCATCTGACACCCGAGGGACGGCGAGCATGACTGAACCGCGACCGGCGCGGTCCCGGCGCAGGCCGGTCAAGACCACCGGCATCCTGCCGCCCGAGGGCTCGTCCGCCGCCCTCGGGGGCGACCACGCCCTGCCGGTCCGGCAGTGGCCGATAACGCTGGTCCTGCTGGTGGTCGGCGCGGGCCTCGCGGTCACCTGGTTCGCCGACTTCAAGGACGGCTTCAAGTACGGGCTGCTGATCCTCGGCGGCGGCGTGCTGCTCGGCGCGGTGCTGCGCCTGGTGCTGCCCGAGGTCGGGATGCTGGCGGTGCGCAGCCGCTTCACCGACGTGATCGTGCTGACCTTCCTGGGCGCCTCGATCGTGCTGCTGACCCTGGTCGCGCAGCCGAACCCGTGGCTGCAGATCCCGCTGCTCGACAACATCGGCAAGCTGATGGGCCGGCCCAGGCACTGACCGGCCCGCGCGCCGATCGAACGGCCCCCGCCCGGCTCCCCGTCCTTCGGGAGCCGGGCGGGGGCCGCGGTGCTTCTGTGACGCATCAGCCACGCCCGCGCACGCGGCGTACGCTTCCCTTGCGATAACCTGACGCCGGTCTCTCGATGTCGAGAGACCATCCTCGGCTCCAGTGCGCCGGTGTGCCTGGGGCACCTGGCGATTTGCTGGAGAAGGTAGAAATGACTCGCACCCCCGTCAACGTCACCATCACCGGAGCGGCCGGCCAGATCGGCTACGCGCTGCTCTTCCGCATCGCCTCGGGCCACCTGCTCGGTGCCGACGTGCCGGTGAACCTGCGCCTCCTCGAGATCCCGCAGGGCCTCAAGGCCGCCGAGGGCACCGCCATGGAGCTCGTCGACTGCGCCTTCCCGCTGCTGCGCGACATCGAGATCACCGACAAGCCTGAGGTGGCCTTCGACGGCGCCAACGTCGCGCTGCTGGTCGGCGCCCGTCCGCGCACCGCCGGCATGGAGCGCGGCGACCTGCTGCAGGCCAACGGCGGCATCTTCGGCCCGCAGGGCAAGGCGATCAACGCCCACGCCGCGGACGACATCAAGGTCCTGGTCGTCGGCAACCCGGCCAACACCAACGCCCTGATCGCCCAGCGCAACGCCCCGGACGTCCCGGCCGAGCGCTTCACCGCGATGACCCGCCTGGACCACAACCGCGCCGTCGGCCAGCTGTCCGCCAAGACCGGCGCCCTGGTCTCCGACATCAAGCGCGTCACCATCTGGGGCAACCACTCCGCGACCCAGTACCCGGACATCTTCCAGGCCGAGGTCGCCGGCAAGCCGGCCTTCGAGGCCGTCGGCAGCGACCAGGCCTGGCTGGAGAACGACTTCATCCCGACCGTCGCCAAGCGCGGCGCCGCCATCATCGAGGCCCGCGGCGCCTCCTCGGCCGCCTCGGCCGCCAACGCCGCGATCGACCACGTGTACACCTGGGTCAACGGCACCGCCGAGGGCGACTGGACCTCCATGGGCGTCGTCTCCGACGGCTCCTACGGCGTCCCGGCCGGCCTGATCTCCTCCTTCCCGGTCACCACCAAGGACGGCAAGTTCGAGATCGTCCAGGGCCTGGAGATCTCCGACTTCTCGCGCGGCCGCATCGACGCCTCGGTCAAGGAGCTGACCGAGGAGCGCGACGCGGTGCAGGAGCTGGGCCTCATCTGAGCCCGCTGAGCACTCCGGCGGCCCGTCACCCCTCCCCGGGGCGGCGGGCCGCCGCCGTGTCCGGCCTCGGAGGCCCGCCTCCGCGCACCGGCCGCCCTACACTGGCCCGCTGTGAACGAAACCCTCGGGGACGCCGCGCTCGTCCTCGTCTTCATCCTGCTGGGCGGGCTGTTCAACGTCGCCGAGATCTCGCTGATCTCGCTGCGCGAGGGCCAGATCCGGACGCTGGAGGCGCTTGGCACCCGGCGCTCGGCCCGGGCCGCGCACCTGGCCGCCGACCCCAACCGCTTCCTGGCCGCCGTCCAGGTCGGGGTGACCTGCATGGGCTTCCTGTCCGCCGCCTTCGGCGCGGACACCCTGGCGGGCAAGGTCGCCCCGCTGTTCGTCCGGGCGGGCCTGACCGAGGGCGTGGCCGACGCGATCGCCCTGGTCAGCCTCACCCTGGTGATCAGCTACGCGTCACTGGTGCTCGGCGAGCTGACCCCCAAGCGGATCGGCCTGCAGCGCGCCGAGTCCATCGCGGTCATCGCCGCCCCGGTGGTGGACGTGATGTCGGTCGTGCTGCGCCCGGTGATCTGGCTGCTCGGCCACTCCACCAATCTGATGGTCCGCCTGCTCGGCGGCGACCCGGCGGCCGGGCGCGGCTCGATGAGCTCCGAGGAACTGCGCGGCCTGGTCGCCGCCAACACCGAACTCGGCAGCGACGAGCGGGCGTTGATCGCCGACGTGTTCTCCGCCGGGGAGCGCCAGCTGCGCGAGGTGATGGTCCCGCGCACCGAGGTGACCTTCCTGGATGCCGAGCGCCCGCTGGCCGCCGTACGGCACCAGGCCGACACCTCGCCGCACTCGCGCTACCCGGTGGTCGAGGGCAGCGCCGACGCGGTGGTCGGCTTCGTGCACGTCCGCGATCTGTACGGCGCCCGCGGCGAACAGGCAGCCAAGGTCCGCGACCTGGCCCGCCCGGTCAAGCTGCTGCCCGGCACCAAGCGGGTGCTGGAGGCGATGGGGGAGATGCGCCGCGAGGGCCACCACCTGGCCATCGTGGTGGACGAGTACGGCGGCACCGCGGGGATCGTCACCCTGGAGGACCTGGTCGAGGAGGTCATCGGCGAGATCCGGGACGAGTACGACCGGCCGGAGTCCGCCCCCACCCGTCGGCTGGCCGGCGGCGGCATGGAGCTGGACGGCCTGCTCAACCTCGGCGACTTCGCCGAGGAGACCGGCGTCACCCTGCCCGAGGGCCCGTACGAGACGGTGGCCGGCTGCCTGGTCGCCTCGCTCGGCCGGCTGCCCCGGGACGGCGACCACGTGCGCATCCCGCTGGAGGGCGGCGGCGGGGTGCTGCTGACGGTGGCCAAGGTCGAGGGCCGGCGGATCGCCCGGGTGAGGGTGAGTGCCGTCACACTGGTGGAACCTCCAGGGGCGGACGTTTCCTGAGCGACCGGTGGAACTGGAACAATGGCCCGCATGGTCAACGCAGCGGTCACCGGTCCGGTCAAGGGCCGTCCCCGGGTACTCTCCGGCATCCAGCCCACCTCCGGCTCGTTCCACCTCGGCAACTACCTCGGCGCGGTGCGCCAGTGGGTCGACCTGCAGAAGGACAACGACGCCTTCTACATGGTCGTCGACCTGCACGCGATCACGGTGCCGCAGGACCCGGCGACGCTGCGCGAGAACACCCGGGTCTCCGCCGCCCAGCTGCTCGGCGCGGGCCTGGACCCGGACCACTGCACGCTCTTCGTCCAGTCGCACGTGCCCGAACACGCGCAGCTCGCCTGGGTGATGAACTGCCTCACCGGCTTCGGCGAGGCCTCGCGGATGACCCAGTTCAAGGACAAGTCCTCCCGGTACGGCTCCGAGAGCACCACGGTCGGCCTGTTCACCTACCCGATCCTCCAGATCGCGGACATCCTGCTCTACCAGGCGGACGCCGTCCCGGTCGGCGAGGACCAGCGCCAGCACGTCGAGATCACCCGCGACATCGCCGAGCGCTTCAACACCCGCTACAGCCCGACCTTCACCGTGCCGAAGCCGTACATCCTCAAGGAGACGGCGAAGATCCAGGACCTCCAGGACCCGGCCGTCAAGATGAGCAAGTCAGCCTCCTCGCCCAAGGGCCTGGTGGGCCTGCTGGACGACCCGAAGGCCAGCGCCAAGAAGATCAAGAGCGCCGTCACCGACACCGGCACCGTCGTGTCCTACGACGAGGAGGAGAAGCCGGGCGTCTCCAACCTGCTGCGCATCCACTCCGCGCTCAGCGGCCAGTCGGTCGACCAGCTGGTCGCGCACTTCGAGGGCAAGATGTACGGCGCCCTGAAGACCGAGCTGGCCGAGCTGTTCACCGAGTGGGTCACCCCCTTCCAGGAGCGCACCCGCACCTTCCTGGACGACCCGGCCGAGCTGGACCGGGTGCTGGCGATCGGTGCCGAGAAGGCCCGCGAGGTGGCGTCGGTGACGCTGGAGACGGTGTACGACCGGATCGGCTTCCTCCCGGCCGCCAAGCGGTGACTCCCGTCACACGCCTGCCCGGTGGTGACGACCGTGACCCGCCCTTCGCCGCCGAGCGCCCGGATCCGGCGCGCTCTTCGGCCCAGGGCGGGGAGGTCGTCACCATCGGCGTGTCCGTGAGCGTCCCGGATCCGTACGGCGTGGCGATCCAGGACGCCCGGGCCGGGCACGGCGATCCGCTGGCCCGGTCGATACCGACGCACGTCACCCTGCTGCCGCCGACCGAGGTGCCGGCCGAACTGCTGCCGAAGATCGAGGAGCACCTGGCGGCGGTGGCGGCCGCGCACCGGCCGTTCCGGATGCTGCTGCGCGGCGGCGGGACCTTCCGCCCGGTCTCCCCGGTGGTGTACGTCCGGGTCGAAGAGGGCGCGCAGGAGTGCCGGCTGCTGGAGGCGGACATCCGCTCCGGCCCACTGGCCCGCGAGCTGGCCTTCCCGTACCACCCGCACGTGACGGTCGCCCACGGCCTGCCGGACGAGGTGCTGGACCGGGCGTACGAGCAGGCGCGCGGCTTCCGGGCGTCGTTCCCGGTGCCGGGCTTCGGCCTCTCCCGGTTCGACGCGGACGAGGTCTGGCGGCCCTGGCGGAGCTACTCCTTCTCCTGAGTCGGGGTCCACGACCGACCTCCTGGGTCGGGGTCCACGACCGACCTCCTGGGCCGGGGTCCACGACCGACCTCCTGGGTCGGGGTCCACGACCGGCGCCGGGCTATCCCCCGGCCGGCCGCGGTGCGAGCATCCGGTCGACCACCCGGCGGGCCGCGCCGCCGTCGTCCAGCGCGCAGTGCTCGGCCTGGAAGCGCCGGTAGCGCTCGACGCAGCCGGGCGGTAACCCGGCGCCGCTGTCGGCGAGTTCGCGCAGCGCGCCGAGCAGTTCGGCGGAGGTCGCCACCAGCGGGCCCGGGGCGTTCGACTCGAAGTCGAAGTAGAAGCCGCGCAGGGTGTCGCGGTAGTGCTCCAGGTCGTAGGTGAAGAAGTAGATCGGGCGGCCGGTGATCGCGAAGTCGAACATGATCGACGAGTAGTCGGTCACCAGGACGTCCGCGACCAGCAGCAGTTCCTGCGGGTCGGGGTAGTCCCCGCAGTCGTACCGGAAGCCGTCGCCCGCGCCCGGGAGGGGTTCGCGCACGTGCGTGTGCGGGCGGACCAGCAGCACGTGGTCCTTGCCGAGCAGCCGCCGGGCGTGGTCGAGGTCCAGCCGCAGGTCGAGCCGGAAGCCGTCGCCGTCGCCGCGCCGCTGGTCCTCGCGCCAGGTCGGCGCGTACAGCACGATCCGCTTGCCGTCGGGGACGCCGAGCCGGCGGCGGACGGCCGCGGCGATCCGCCCGTCCGGGCGGGCGAGCATGTCGTTGCGCGGGTAGCCGGACTCCAGCACCTCGCCCCGGTAGCGGAAGGCACGCCGCAGGATCGGGGTGGCGAACGGGCTGGGGGAGAGCAGCAGGCTCCACTGCGGGGTCTCCCGGTCGAGTGCCTCCAGGTAGCCGTGGTCGGCCAGCCAGGGGTTCTCGACGTCGTGGGCGATCCGCTTCAGCAGCGAGCCGTGCCAGGTCTGCACGACGACCTGGCCGGGGCGGCGCTCCAGGAAGTCCGGGAAGTGCGTGTTGCCGACCAGGTAGCGGCAGGTGGCCAGCGCCCGGTACCACTCCGGGCTCCAGATCCGCACCGGCGTGATTCCGGCCGGCACCTCGGCCTGTGCGTCGTCGACCACCCACAGGTGCTCCAACGGCGTGCTGCGGCGCACGAGTTCGGCGTGCACCGCGCGCGGGGAGTCGGCGTAGCCGCGGCCGCCGAACACGTCGTACAGCACGGCCTCGCGCAGCGGTTCGCGCCGGGCGGCCGGGTAGTGCTCGGCGCGCTGGCGGTGCTGCGTCCAGGCGCTGCGCTCGGCGGCGCCGAGCACCGGGGTGGAGTCCACCAGGAGGGTGTCGTGCCAGCGGCGCTGCAGCAGGATCCGCTTGCCGCCGGCCGTGGTGGCGGCGGGGACGGCGGGCAGCGCGGCGGGGGCGGCGAGCAGCGGGCGGCCCGGCCCGGAGCCGTCGGCGGGCTCCAGCGCGGCCTCCCAGATGCCCTTGCGCAGCGGCAGCGCGGCGCCGTCCGAGCCGGTGCGGGTGGCGGGCACCCGGGCCAGGAAGCGGCCGTCCGGGCCGGTCTCGACCGGGGTGCGGACCTCGCTCGCGGTGCCGGAGTGCCGCAGCACCAGTTCCAGCCGGTCCGCGGCCGGGTCCGGGCAGTGGCCGCACAGTTCGAAGCCGTCGGCCCGTACCGCGATCCGGTCGACCAGGCCGACCGCGGGCTGGACGCAGACCTGGAGGCGCCCGTCGGCGAGGTGCTTGAGGTAGAGCACGCGGCCGGGGGCGTCGGGCAGCGGGTGCTGGCCGGCCACCGGGCCGCCGCGTTCGTCGAGGCAGAGCTGCTCGGTGCCGCCGTCGGGCCGCAGCAGTTCGGCGTCCCAGTGCTCCGGTTCGCCGCTGCCGCGCCCTGCGGCGGTGAACGGCCGGTACGGCAGGCGGGTGGTGAAGGTGTTCCCGCCGCGGGTGAGCGGCTGCTCGATCACCGCGTCGCTCTGCCGGTGGCGCAGCCGCAGCACGGTGCCGGAGGGGCAGGAGTCGGCGATGCCGCCCAGGTCGAGGTCGACGGCGGTGCGGGCGGCCCGGGTGATCCGTACGGCCGGGCGCTCCAGCCGCAGCCGTAGCCGGCCGTCCTCGAAGTACGGCTGGAGGCGGACGTCGCGGTCCACCCAGCGGGCCGGCGGGTATTCGCCGGAGCCGCACCAGTGCGGGGCGAGGGCGCCGTACTGGCGGCGCACCCGGGCGGCGCGGGGGCGGGTGAAGAGGGTGGTGTCGATCTGCCAGTCGCCGAGCAGCCACCGGCCCTCGCGGCGCAGCCGGCCGGGCACCAGCAGCACGGTGAAGCCGGACCAGTCGTGGTTGTACTCGGGCTGGGCGCTGTCGTCGGTGATCTCGGGCAGCCTGCGGGGCGTGGAGCGCAGGTGCAGCGGGGGCTCGGCCTGGTCCTCGTGGCGCAGGGTCAGCCAGGTCCAGGCGGAGCCGGGGCGGCCGGTGTCCAGTCCCTGGGGGCGGGCGAATCCGGTGAGCTCCAGGCCGCGGCCGTGCCAGCGGGCGCGCAGCAGCCCGAACACCACGTCCTCGTCGTCCGCGGGGCGGGCGGTGGTCACACGGGGAGCGGCGTGCGGCAGGACGAGCCGTGTGAGCACAGGCATGGCAATGGGGCCCTTCGGAATGGAAATTCATATCCCATCCGGAAATGGCACCAAGGTCAACTGCACGCTTTTTCGAATTGCCCGGAGAATTCATTTCCTGGAACATGGGTGCGGAAATGACTCAGGGGTTCGAGAAAATGTCGAATATGGGCTCCGGGAAATGCGGAGGCGCCCGACACCGGTGGTGTCGGGCGCCTCTCGGACCGTTCGCGGTGACTACTCCTTGCGGAGCATCGCGTCGACCACCCGGGCGGCGGCCTTGCCGTCGTCCAGGTCGCAGTACGCCTCACGGAACGCGGCGGCCTTGTCCGCGAACTCGGCCGCGACCTCGTCCACCCGGCCGAGCGCGGAGACCAGCTCCTCGGAGGTGGCCAGCAGCGGGCCGGGCGCCTCCGCCTCGAAGTCCAGGCTGAATCCGCGCAGGTTGTCCCGGTAGTGCTCCAGGTCGTGGGTGAAGAAGAACATCGGCTTGCCGGTCGACGCGAAGTCGAACACGCTCGACGAGTAGTCCGTCACCAGCACGTCGGCGATCAGCAGCAGCTCCGCCATGTCGGGGTAGCTGCCGACGTCCCAGATGTAGCCGTTGCCGGCACCCGGGATCTGCCCGCACATCACGTTGTGCCGGCGCACCAGCAGCACCTGGTCGTCGCCGAGCGCGGCCTTCGCCGCCTCCAGGTCGATCCGCAGGTCGATCTGGTAGCCGCCCTGCGGCCGGCGCCGGTCCTCGCGCCAGGTCGGCGCGTAGAGCACGACCTTCTTGCCCTCGGGCAGGCCGAGCCGCTCCCGGACCTGCTCGGCGGTCTTGTCCCGGTCGGCCGCGAACAGCAGGTCGTTCCGGGGCGCACCGCTCTCCAGGATCTCGCCCTTGAAGTCGAAGGCGCGCCGCAGCACCGGGGCCGCCCAGCTGCTGCCGGCCACCAGCAGGCTCCAGTTCGGAACCTCCCGGGCCAGGGACTTGAGGTAGTTGGAGTCGGTGAACCAGACCTTCTCGAAGTCGAAGCCGACCTGCTTCAGCGGGCTGCCCTGCCAGGTCTGCAGAACGACCTGGCCGGGGCGGCGGACGAAGAAGTCGGGCAGGTGGGTGCTGGTGACGATGTACTTGGCGGTGGCCAGCGCCTCGAACCACTCCGGGCTCCACAGCCGGACCGCCGACGCGCTCTGCGGCAGCTCGACCTGCATGTCGTCGCTGCCCCACAGGTGCTCCAGCGCCAGACCGCGGCGGACCAGCTCCTCGTGGACCGCCCGCGGCGAGTCGGCGTACATGCTGCCGTTGCCGGCGTTGTACAGCACCGTGTCGCGCACCGGCAGCCGGCGGGCGGCCGGGTAGTCGACGCTGCGCAGCTGGCGCTGGCGGTAGCCGGACCGCTCCTCGGGCAGCAGCGCCGCGTGCGCCTCCAGCGACAGGCCGTCGTGGTGGCGGCGCTCCAGCACGATGCGCTTGCCGCGGGACTCCACCTCCAGCGGCAGGGCGGCGAAGCAGACCGGGGTGACCTGCGCGGAGGCGTCGGTCAGCTTCTCGACCGGCGCGCCGACCTGGCGGAAGTAGACGTCCCAGGTGCCCTTGGCGAACGGCACCCGGCCGGCGAACGAGGCCGTCGGCACGGCGGGCAGCGCGGTGCGGAACCGGCCCTCCGAGATCTCCACCGGGTAGACGTGCTCCTCCTCGCGCCAGTTGTGCCGGACCACCAGCTCCCAGAGGTGCGCGCCGGGCAGCGGGAACGAGCCGCTGAGCAGGAAGCCATCGGCGCCGCGCGAGGACACCTCGTCCACCAGCGGCTGCAGCAGCTGGTCGGAGAACTGCAGGTAGCCGCTGGGGGAGGGCTTGGAGTACAGCGCCCGGCGCAGACCGGCCGGGGCCTGCGGGTTCAGCGGCAGGTGCAGCTGCTCGGGCGCGTTGCGCTCGTCCCAGACCAGCCGGACGACGCTGCCGTCGGCCAGCAGCAGCGCGGTGTCCCAGCGGTCGCGGGCGCGCTCGGCGGCCACCGGGTCCAGCTCGGCCCAGGCCTCGCGGACGGCGGTCAGCTCGGCGACCTGGAAGGACGCGGTGAAGGGCTGCAGGGAGCCGACCGGCGCGTCCAGCTCCAGCGGGACGTCCAGGGTGCGGTCCGACTCGACGTGGGTGAGCTGCAGCCGGGCCCCGGCGAAGCTCGGGCCGGAGCGGGCCGCGCCCGAGACCTCCACCCGGCCGGCGTGCGCGGCCAGGCCGGTCACCCGGGCCTTCACCGTCTCGACCCGCAGGTAGACGAAGCTGTCCCGGACCCACGGCATGATCCGCACGTCCGGCTCGACCCAGTGCGAGGGGATGTACTGCGCGGTGTCGCTCCAGCCGGCCGAGATCCGGCCCTTGTACACCCCGCCCTTGCCCGCGCCGGCCACCAGGAAGCGCCAGTGCCCGTCCTTCCACTGGCCGCGGTGCTTGAGCTTCTTCGGGTCGAGGGAGACGGAGAAGCCGGACCAGTCGCAGCTGTACAGGTCGTGGTTGCAGCTCGCGGTGGCCTCGGGGCTGTACGTGGTCTTCATCGGCACCGCGATCACCCGGCGGCCCTTGGTCTCGCGCAGCACCAGGGTGCGGACCATGTCGTGCTTGTTGGCCGCGCCCAGCTGCTCCGGGTACGCGTGCCCGGTCAGCTGCAGCTTCCCGCCCACCCAGGCGCTCTCGTACAGCCGGCTGCGCATGACCAGCGAATTGTCCAGCTTGAGCACGCCGGACGGCACGCTCTTGCGCCCGCCGCGCAGGAACGGGTAGTCGGCGTACGGGCGCAGCAGACCGCGGGCCTGGACACCGCCGCCGCTCTCGCCCTCGTACTTGATCTGCTCGACCAGCTCGTCCACCCGGCCCGCCAGGGTCAGGTGGAACTTCAGCCGCAGCGGCGCGCGCAGCTTGCGGACCTGCTCGGGGCCGATCGCCCGGAGCAGCCGGCTGACGTTCTGCACGTAGGCGTCCCGGTACTCCTTGTCGCCGTCCACGACGGACCAGAAGAACATCGGGATCTCCTCGACGAGGGTGTTCTCGTCGTAGGAGCGCAGGTACTGGGCGAAGCGCGGCTCGGTCTGCTTCTTCAGCCACTCGCGGACCAGCTCGACCGAGGCCACGCGGTCGATCAGGCCCTTCGGGTTGGTGCGCATCTGCGTGATCGACATCTCGCCGACCTCGCGCTCGCGCCAGTGGTAGATCGGCTCGGAGAGCACGTCCACGCTCTTGGCCAGGTAGTGGTGCGGGACGCTGACCGGGGCGTCCTCGTACAGGATGCCCTCGGGGTACAGGATGCCCGCGGCGTCGAAGAAGGAGCGCCGGTACACCTTGTTCCACGCGGTGCGGTCGGTGACCAGCGCCGGGACCTCGGTGATGTGGGTCTTGAGCTTGGTCTCCTTGAACGGCTTCACGTGGCCGCCGGACTGGTAGTAGCCCACGGCGCGGAAGCGCAGCACGTTGCCGGTGCAGAAGTCCGAGCCGGTCTCCTCCAGCGTGTTGATCATCAGCTCGTACGCGCTCGGCGGCATCGAGTCGTCACTGTCCACGAAGCACAGGAACTCGGAGTCCGGGTCGATGTGCCGGATGCCGGTGTTGCGGGCCGCGCCGAGGCCCTTGTTCACCTGGCGGACCAGCCGGAAGCGCGAGTCCTTGGCCGCGTACGCCTCGGCGAGGGCCGCGCTGTCGTCCTTCGAACCGTCGTCGACCATGACGCACTCGAAGTCCGTGAAGGTCTGGGCGGCGATCGAGTCGAGGCACTCGACGAGATAACGCTCGACGTTGTAGATCGGAACGACGATGGAGAGGCGGGGAGCCATCGGCTACGCAGGCCTTTCTGGGGAAGGAGCGTGGCAGCCCGGTGGGGGCCTGACCGCACTTTGATCGGTGCGTACGTGCGACCCGATCCTACCTCTGGGCCAGGGCCCTCCCCGGGGGCCACTACGCTGGGCCCGTGCCCCGCTTCAGCGTCGTCGTCCCCGTGTACAAGGTCCAGGACTACCTCGCCGAGTGCCTCGACTCGGTGCTCGGCCAGGACGGCCCGGACCTCGAACTGATCGCGGTGGACGACCGCTCCCCGGACGCCTGCGGCACGATGCTGGACGAGGCCGCCGCCGCCGACCCCCGGGTCCGGGTGCTGCACCTGCCGGAGAACGTCGGCCTCGGCCGGGCCCGCAACGCCGGCCTGGACGTCGCCGGCGGGGACTACGTGATCTTCCTCGACAGCGACGACACCCTCACCCCCGGCCTGCTCAAGGCCATCGACGAGCGGCTCGCCGCCACCGGCGACCCGGACGTCCTCGTCTACGACTACGCCCGCACCTACGTCGACGGCCGGACCACCCGGGCCGCCTCCGCCCACGTCTTCGGCGCCGCCTCCCCGGACGTCTTCGACCTCGCCGCCCGCCCCGACCTGCTCGACCTCCTCCAGGTCGTCTGGAACAAGGCCTACCGCCGCGACTTCATCACCGAGCAGCAGCTGGTCTTCCCCGCCGGCTACTACGAGGACACCCCCTGGACGTACCCGGCGCTGCTCGCCGCGAGCCGGATCACCCTCCTCGACCGGATCGGCGTGCACTACCGCCAGCGCCAGGAGGGCGGCAACATCCTGGCCACCGCGAGCCGCAAGCACTTCGACGTCTTCGCCCAGTACGACCTGGTCTTCGCCTTCCTCGACCGCCGCCCCGACCTGGACCACTGGCGCCCGGTCGTCTACGGCCGGATGCTGCACCACCTCAACACCGTGGTCTCCAAGCCCGGCCGGGTCCCGCCCGGCGACCGCCGCGAGTACTTCCGCCGCGCCGCCGCGCACTGCACCCGGCTGCGCCCCGCCGGCTACCGGCCGCCGGCCGGCGTGGACGGCGTACGCACCGAGCTCCTCAGCCACGGCCGCTACGGCGCCTACCAGGCCGTCCGCGCCGTGGCGAAGGCCCGCCGCCTCGTCAAGCGGTAGGCAGGTCCGCCGGATTCGGGCCCGCGCCTGAGGGCCATTCGGGGGACGGGCCGGTATAACCGGTCGGGTGGACTTCCTGACTCGCCTTCCGGCCATCGGCCCGCTCGTCGCCCGGGTGCTGCGCAGCCGCCCGTACCGGGTGTACGAGTACTTCTCCGCCGCCCGCGGCAACCGGCTGGCCGGCGCCGTGACCTTCTTCGGCTTCCTGGCCCTCTTCCCGCTGCTCACCGTGGGCCTGGCGGTCGCCGTCGCGACGCTCAGCGACAGCCAGGTGCACGACCTGCAGACCCGCATCTCCGACCAGTTGCCGGGCCTCTCGGACGCGCTCAACCTGCCGTCCCTGGTGGCCAGCGCGGGCGCGGTCGGGGTGGTCGGCGGGGCGCTGCTGCTGGTCTCCGGCCTCGGCTGGGTGGACACCATGCGCACCTCGATCCGGGACCTGTGGCAGCTCCCCGACGAGGAAAGCAACCCGGTGCTGCGCAAGGCCTGGGACGTCGTGGTGCTGGGCGGCCTCGGCCTGGTGTCGCTGTTCTCCCTCGCCGCCTCCGCCGCCGGGACGACCCTGGCCGGGCGGATCGCCGGCGCGATCGGCCTGGGCAGCGGCTACCTGCTGACCGGCGTCGGCGTCCTGATCGCCATAGGGTGCGACACCCTCCTGTTCGCCTACCTGCTGGCGCCGTTCCCCGGAATCACCGGCCAGCGCCGCCGGGACCTCCTGCAGGGCGCGCTGATCGGCGCGGTCGGCTTCGAACTGCTGAAGCTCCTGCTCGCCTCCTACCTGGGCTCGGTCGCCGGGCGGAGCCTGTACGGGGCCTTCGCCACGCCGGTCGCGCTGCTGCTGTGGATCAACTTCGTCTGCCGGCTGCTGATGTACTGCGTCGCCTGGACCGCGATGGCCGACCCGGCGGCCGCCCGGGAACGGACCAGGGCGCACGGACGGGCCCTGCTGGAGGCCGCCGACGAGGCGGAGGCGCAGGCCGAGAAGGCCGCGGCGCGCCCGGAGAAGGCCGAGGCACACGCGGAGAACGGCAAGGCGCACGCCGAGAACGGCAAGGCCCGGTCCCAGGACTGAGACCGGGCCCGCTCGCTCGACGGGCGGTCAGCCGGCGGAGCGGCGCCGCCGCAGGACCAGCGCGCCGTACCCGACCCCGACCCCGGCCAGCACGACGGCCGACCAGCCGACGAGGCCGAGCCCGTCATCCCCGGCAGCCGCGGGCGCGCCCGCGGTGGCGGGCCCGGTGGCGGCGGGGGAGGGGTGCGGCGGTGGCGCGGGCGCACCGGCCGTGCCGCCGGCCTGGCCCGTCGGCTCGGCGCCACCCGGCGGGACCTCGTCGACCAGCTTGCCGACCGGCTGGACCTTGCCCGCCGCGGCGAAGCCCCAGTCCAGCAGGGCGGCCGTCTCGTCGTACACCTTCTGGTAGCTCGCCGGGTGCATCACCGTCACCAGCAGGGTGCGCCCGTCACGCTCGGCCGCCCCGACGAAGGTCGAGCCGGCATTGGTGGTGGTGCCGTTCTTCACCCCGATCAGCCCCGGGTACTTGCCCAGCAGCCGGTCGGTGTTGGCGATCCCGAAGCTGCCGCGCTGGCCGGTGTTCTTGTCCACGGCGCCCGGAAACATCGCGTCCCGGGTGGCGCAGTAGCTCCGGAAGTCCGCGTTGCGCAGGCCGGCCCGGGCGAACAGCGACAGGTCGTACGCCGAGGAGACCTGGCCGTCCATGTCGTAACCGTCCGGGGAGACCACCCTGGTGTCCTTCGCCTGCAGCGCCTCGGCGCGCGCCTGCATCTCCGCGACGGTCTGCTGGACGCCGCCGTTCATGTGCGACAGGACGTGCACGGCGTCGTTGCCCGAACTCAGGAACACCCCGCGCCACAGGTCCTCGACCCGGTACTCCAGGTTCTCCTTGATGCCGACCAGGCTGCTGCCGGCGCCGATCCCCTGGATCTCCTCGTCGGCGACCTTGTGCACCGCGTTGCGGTCGAACTTGGGCAGCACGGTGTCCGCGAAGAGGATCTTCAGGGTGCTCGCCGGAGGCAGCTTGAGGTGCGGATTGTAGGACGCCAGCACCTCGCCTGACATCGCGTCGGAGACTATCCAGGACTGGCCGGTGAGGTCGCCCGGCAGCGCGGGGGCGCCCGCCAGCGGGGCGACCTGCACCCCGGGGTTCCCCAGCCGCTCGCCGCCGACCGCGGCCGACGGTGGCGGCTGCTGCGGGGCCGCGACCGCCACCGGGGCGACGAGCAGGACCGGGAGGGCCGCGGTGACCGCGGCGCACAGACGCGCGAACGTGTGAGGGGGTGTGGGCACCAGCAGACCGTACCCATTCCCGACCCCGGGCGTCCGCCACTCCGGGCCCGTCCTCCGCAGGAGGGGCCCGCCGTACGCCGATCGGCGGCCCGCGCATACTGGGGACGCACACCACCTTCACACCCCCGTCGAGGACCACCCATGAAGCTCAGCCGCCGCACCTCCTGGTTCCTGACCGCCTTCGGGGTCTGGTCGATCATCATCTGGACCACCTTCGTCAAGAACCTGTGGAAGGACTCCGGCGGCCAGGCCTTCACCAACGGCGACCACTCCCAGCCCACCGCCTTCTTCTGGGTCCACCTCCTCCTCGCCGTCACCTCGTTCGCCCTCGGCATCGCCGTCGGCACCATCGGCCTCCGCGGCCTCCGCGCCACCCGCCGCACCCCGGCCACCGACTGAAATCCCGCGCGCGACCGACCTCGGCGCGCTGCGTTAGGGGAACGCGAAGGCCCCCGTCCGATCCGGGGATCGGGCGGGGGCCTTCGCGGTTTCAGGCGGGGGTCAGAAGCGGCGGGTGACCAGCGCCCGCTTCACTTCCTGGATCGCCTTGGTGACCTCGATGCCGCGCGGGCAGGCCTCGGAGCAGTTGAAGGTGGTGCGGCAACGCCACACGCCTTCGCGGTCGTTGAGGATCTCCAGGCGCTGCTCGGCACCCTCGTCGCGCGAGTCGAAGATGAAGCGGTGCGCGTTGACGATGGCGGCCGGGCCGAAGTACTGGCCGTCGTTCCAGAACACGGGGCAGGACGACGTGCACGCGGCGCACAGGATGCACTTGGTGGTGTCGTCGAAGCGCTCGCGGTCCTCGGCGGACTGCAGGCGCTCGCGGGTCGGCTCGTTCCCCTTGGTGATGAGGAACGGCATGACGTCCTTGTACGCCTGGAAGAACGGGTCCATGTCCACGACGAGGTCCTTGAGGACCGTGAGGCCCTTGATGGCCTCGATCGTGATCGGCTTCTCCGGGTCGACGTCCTTGATCAGGGTCTTGCACGCGAGCCGGTTGCGGCCGTTGATCCGCATGGCGTCGGAGCCGCAGATGCCGTGCGCGCAGGAACGGCGGTAGGTGAGGGTGCCGTCCTGCTCCCACTTGATCTTGTTGAGCGCGTCCAGGACGCGCTCCTTCGGGTCCATGGTGAGCTGGTAGTCGACCCACACCGGGTCCGGGTGCTCCTCCGGGTTGAACCGGCGGATCCGGAAGGTGACGGTGATCAGCTGGACACCGCCCGCCTCGACCGCGTCCAGAGCGGCCGAGTGCTTCTCCACAGTCGGAGTGCTCATCAGTACTTACGCTCCATCGGCTGGTAGCGGGTCGTGACGACCGGCTTGTAGTCGAGGCGGATGGAGGTGGTGCCGTCGGCGGCCACCTCCTGGTACGCCATGGTGTGCTGCATGAACTTCACGTCGTCACGGGTCGGGAAGTCCTCGCGGTAGTGGCCGCCGCGGGACTCCTCGCGGGCGAGCGCGGAGACGGCGAGCACCTCGGCCAGGTCGAGCAGGTTGCCCAGCTCGACGGCCTCCAGCAGGTCCGTGTTGTAGCGGAAGCCCTTGTCCTGGATGGCGACGTGCTTGTAGCGCTCGCGCAGTGCGGCGATGTCCTCGACGGCCTGCTTCAGGGTGGCGCCGGTGCGGTAGACCATGGCGTTGGCGTCCATGGTCTCCTGCAGCTCCTTGCGGATCTGCGCGACGGACTCGGTGCCGGTGGACTCGCGGAGGCCGTCGACCAGGGCCTGGACCTTCTCGGCCGGGTTCTCGGGCAGCTCGGTGTAGTCCACGGTCTGCGCGTAGTCGGCGGCGGCGATGCCCGCGCGCTTGCCGAACACGTTGATGTCCAGCAGCGAGTTGGTGCCCAGGCGGTTGGCGCCGTGCACGGACACGCAGGCGACCTCGCCGGCCGCGTACAGGCCGGGGACGACGTCGGTGTTGTTGCGCAGGACCTCACCCTCGACGTTGGTCGGGATGCCGCCCATGGCGTAGTGCGCGGTGGGCTGGATCGGGATCGGGTCCGTGTAGGGCTCGATGCCGAGGTAGGTGCGCGCGAACTCGGTGATGTCGGGGAGCTTGGCGTCGAGCTGCTCCGGCGGCAGGTGGGTGAGGTCCAGGTAGACGTGGTCGCCGTCCGGACCGCAGCCGCGGCCTTCGCGGATCTCGGTGTAGATCGCGCGGGAGCAGACGTCACGGGACGCGAGGTCCTTCATGACGGGGGCGTAGCGCTCCATGAAGCGCTCGCCGTCCTTGTTGCGCAGGATGCCGCCCTCGCCGCGGGCGCCCTCGGTGAGCAGGATGCCCATGCGCCAGATGCCCGTCGGGTGGAACTGGAAGAACTCCATGTCCTCCAGCGGCAGGCCGCGGCGGTACACCAGGGCCTGGCCGTCACCGGTGAGGGTGTGGGCGTTGGAGGAGACCTTGAAGAACTTGCCGGTGCCGCCGGAGGCGAACACGACCGACTTGGCCTGGAAGACGTGGATCTCGCCGGTGGCCAGCTCGTAGGCGACGACGCCGGCCGTCCTGCCCTCGTTGATCAGCAGGTCGAGGACGTAGAACTCGTTGAAGAACTCGACGCCGTGCTTGACGCAGTTCTGGAACAGCGTCTGGAGGATCATGTGGCCGGTGCGGTCGGCCGCGTAGCACGAGCGGCGGACCGGGGCCTCGCCGTGGTTGCGGGAGTGACCGCCGAAGCGGCGCTGGTCGATGCGGCCCTGCTCGGTGCGGGAGAAGGGCAGGCCCATCTTCTCCAGGTCGAGGACGGCGTCGATGGCCTCCTTGCACATGATCTCGGCGGCGTCCTGGTCGACCAGGTAGTCACCGCCCTTGACCGTGTCGAAGGTGTGCCACTCCCAGTTGTCCTCTTCGACGTTGGCGAGGGCGGCGCACATGCCGCCCTGGGCCGCGCCGGTGTGGGACCGGGTCGGGTAGAGCTTGGTCAGGACGGCGGTGCGGCTGCGCTGCGTGGACTCGATGGCCGCGCGCATGCCGGCGCCGCCGGCGCCGACGATGACGGTGTCGTACTGGTGAATCTGCATGGGGGGTTAACTCGCCTCTGGCCTCTGCCGATGGTCGATGGTGCTCGCGGCTCAGATGTTGGGGTCGAAGGTGAAGATCACCAGGGTGCCCAGCAGCACGGTGAAGACCGTGGCGGTACCCATGAGTCCCTTGAGCCAGAGCCGGGTCGAGTCCTTCTCGGCGTAGTCGTTGATGACCTGACGCATGCCGTTGGCGCCGTGCAGCATGGCGAGCCAGAGCATCAGGAGGTCCCAGCCCTGCCAGAACGGCGAGGCCCAGCGGCCGGCCACGAAGGCGAAGCCGATCTTGGAGACGCCACCGTCGAGCATCAGCATGATGATCAGGTGGCCGAGGATCAGGGCGACCAGGACGACACCGGACAGGCGCATGAAGAGCCAGGCCAGCATCTCGAAGTTGGTGCGGGTGCGGCGCGGGGTCTTCTTGGTCCGCTGGCGCGGCGGCTCGATGACGAAGGCGTCGGCGGGGTTGCCGGTGCCGAGGCCCTTGCCGGTGTGCGCCTGCTTGGAGGGGACGACGATGGCGTCGGAGATTTCCGTGGACATGTGTCAGCTCACTTCCCGAACCAGGAGATCAGCGTGTGCTGCAGGATCCCGTAGAAGGAGCCGGCCATCAGGAGCACCCAGACTCCGACCACGGTCCAGAGCATCTGCTTCTGGTACTTCGGGCCCTTGGACCAGAAGTCGACCGCGACGACGCGCAGGCCGTTCAGGGCGTGGAACAGGATGGCGGCCACCAGGCCGTACTCCATCAGGTTCACGAGGGGAGTCTTGTACGTCTGAATGACGGTGTCGTAGGACTCCGGCGACACTCGCACGAGGGCGGTGTCCAGGACGTGGGCGAACAGGAAGAAGAAGATGAGGACGCCGGTGACTCGATGAGCCACCCAGCTCCACATGCCTTCCCGGCCGCGGTACAGCGTTCCAGCCGGCACGGAAAAACCCTCCGGAAGCGGATTGGGGGCTCGGCCGGCTTCGGTGTCGGTCAGCCCGGCCGGGTACGGTCCACCGGCCGCGAGCATCCTATCGACGCCTTCTCCCGTGCCGCCTCCGGGGGCCCCAGGTGTGATCAATCAGGCACTTCTGGCCTAGTGGGGCGGGAACCGGGGCGGAGTTCGCCACTCCGAGTGGCGACATGGTCGCGCCCCGCACATGAGGGTGCGGGGCGCGGCGGTCAGGCTTCATTCGCAATTCACCCGTACGGGCGGTTTCGCCCCCCGGATGTGCGGCGGGCGGGGGGCGGCTCAGTGCGCTCCGGCCTCCGAATGGGTGGCGACCAGGTGTTCCAGCCGGGTCAGGGCGATCCGGCGGAGCTCGTCCGCCGCGATCAGCCGCTCCTCGTCCGGGTCGTTGGCCAGTCGGATGCGGATGGAGGAGAGCACGGTGTCGAGCATCTCCTCCGGGGCGACGCTCTCCAGGCAGACCACGAAGACGTGGCCGAACCGGGCCTCGTACGCGGCGTGCGCCGCCCGCAGCGCGGTGTGCGCGGCCTGGCTGCCGGGAGCCCGCATGCCGAGCAGCGGCTGCGGCATCCAGCTCTCGTCCGCCAGCGCCTCGGCGAGGTCGGCCGGGCGGAGGTCGTAGGAGGCCTCGCTGGCGGCGGCCAGCAGGGACTCTATGTCGGGGTACGGCCGGTGTGCGGTGAGCCGCAGGGCCCAGCGGCGGCTGCCGCAGCAGGCCAGGAGGGCCTCCTCGGCGGCGCCGGCGTCGGCCTCGTTGAAGCGGTGCAACCCGAGGAGGGTCGGCTCTGTTCTGACGTCGAGCCGCTGTGACGGGATGTCGCTGGCCAGCGGGTCCTCCTCGTGAGGGCGGGAAGGTGCCGGTGAAGCAGGGGTGGTGAAGCAGATGAAGTATGGGGCTGCGGAGAGGCGCTCGGCGCCGGTGGGGCAGCGTCTCAAAGGTAGTTGAGGCGTCATCAGTTGGGGAGGGCGCGCGCCGAATTCATCCGGACGAGCTATCAAGTTGTGACGTTGACACCTTCGCGTCAGCGCCCTCCCCGCGTTCATCTGCTAATCGCACGGCCTGCCGGGCCGCCCGGGCCAAGGTGCGGGCTCAGGTGCGGGCTCAGGTGCAGCGGGTGCCCGCGGCCGGCATGGTGCCCTCGGTCAGGTAGGCCTCCATGGCCCGGTCGATGCAGGTGTTGCCCTTGCCGAAGGCGCCGTGGCCCTCGCCGACCCGGGTGAGCAGGGTGGCGTTGGCGAAGCCCTTGGCCAGGGACTCGGCCGAGGCGTACGGGGTGGCCGGGTCCCCGGTGGAGCCGACCACCAGGATCGGGGCGCTGCCCTCGGCCCGGACGGTGTGCGGCTTCTCCTGGGTCTTGAACGGCCAGTAGGCGCAGCCGGGCTCGCTGTAGTCGTCCACCGTGACGCCCTTGGACAGCAGCGGCGCCTCGGCGAGCAGCCGGTCCACCGCGGCCCTGGCGTGTTCGGGGGTGGGCGCGGGGCGGGCGGTGTCGGCGCAGCCGATCGCGGCGTTGGCCTCCTCCATGGGGCTGTAGTGGCCCTTCTCGTCGCGGCCGTCGTACTCGTCGGCGAAGGCCAGCAGCAGGTCCCCGCGCTTCATCGTCATCGCCATGCCCAGGCCGGCCCGCAGGTACTGCCAGGAGGTCTTCTCGTCGCCGTAGAGCATCTGGATGGTGCCGGTCCAGGCCAGGTCGCGGCCGAGCTTGCGGCCGTCCTTGGCGGTCAGCGGGCTGTCGTGCAGGCTGTCCAGGAAGTCGGCGGCCTTCTTGGCGGCCGCGTTCCGGTCCTTGCCGAGCGGGCACTCGGCGGCGTGGTTCTCGACGCAGTCGGCGGCGAAGCGCTCGAAGGACTTCTCGAAGCCGACCTGCTGGTCGACGCCGTGGTCCAGGCTGTCCTCGGCCGGGTCGACGGCGCCGTCCAGGATCAGTCGGCCGGTGTTCTGCGGGAACTCCTCGGCGTAGAGCGCGCCGAGGTAGGTGCCGTAGGAGATGCCCAGGTAGTTGAGCTTCCGGT
Organism: Kitasatospora sp. NPDC034023; assembly: GCF_055575795.1. Lineage (NCBI taxonomy): Bacteria > Bacillati > Actinomycetota > Actinomycetes > Kitasatosporales > Streptomycetaceae > Kitasatospora > Kitasatospora sp. NPDC034023. Next base: position 72,803 of record NZ_JBVIRY010000021.1, on the reverse strand, counting down.
CGCCGACGACGCCGCGCAGCACGTCCAGGTCGCGGGCGGTGTTGCGGGTGCCGACGAAGGGCAGCAGCTTGCCGGACTTGGCCTGGCAGGCGGCGGCGTGGTCGGTGGACTGCTTGATCTGCGCGGCCTTGCGCTCGGCCGGGTCCAGCGGCTCGTCCAGCTGGTTGACGGCGTCGTGCTGCTTGTCGTCGTAGCAGACGACCGGCGAGCTGCCGCCGGTGCCGCGGGGGTCGAAGCCGATCACGTCGAAGCGGTTGTGCAGGGCGCCGACGAAGTCCTTGGCGCCGTACTCGACCATCTCGACGCCGGAGCCGCCGGGGCCGCCCGGGTTGACCATCAGCGAGCCGATCCGCTGGTCCGGCTTGGCGGCCGGGTACTTGATCAGCGCGAGGTCGATCGCGTCGGTGGCGGGGTTGGCGTAGTCGAGCGGGACGTGCAGCTTGCCGCACTTCATCCCGGAGGTGTCGATCTTGGCCTTCTCGGCCTGGGGGTCGGCCGGGCAGTCCGCCCAGGTGATCTGCTGGCCGTAGAAGGGCTTGAGGGCCGGGTCGGCCTCACCGGTGGCCTTGGCGGTCGGCGCCGGGGTGGCCGTGCCCGAGGCGGCGGCGGGCGCGGAGGTGCCGGCGGCCTTGTCCTGGGCCGGCTTGGCGGTGTCGTCGCAGGCGGTGGTGAGGAGGAGGGTGCCTGCCGCCACGGCGGTCAGCAGGACTCGTGGGCGGGCGGCCCGGAAGGTTCTCATCGCACGTGTGTACCACTGGGTGGTGACGCGTTCGATCATGGCCCTCCCGTGCCGAGTCGATCGGTCGCCTCCGGGCGCCCGCCCGGCCCGGTCAGCCCCGGTGGACCTTGTGGTTGGCGGCCTGCGCCCGGGGGCGGACCACCAGCAGGTCGATGTTCACGTGCGAGGGCCGGGTGACCGTCCAGGCCACGGTGTCCGCGACGTCCTCCGAGGTCAGCGGCTCGGCCACGCCCGCGTACACCGCGGCCGCCTTCTCCTCGTCGCCGCGGAAGCGGGTGATCGCGAAGCCCTCGGACTTCACCATGCCGGGCGCGATCTCGATCACCCGGATCGGCTCTCCGCACAGCTCAAGCCGCAGCGTGGCCGCGATGGTGTGCGCGGCGTGCTTGGCGGCGACGTACCCGCCGCCGCCCTCGTACGCGGTCAGCGCGGCGGTCGAGGAGAGCACCAGCACCGTGCCGTCGCCGGTGGCCCGCAGGGCCGGCAGCAGCGCCTGCGTCATGTGCAGCACGCCGAGCACGTTCACCTCGTACATGGCCCGCCAGTCGGCCGGGTCGCCGTGCTCGACGGTCTCGGCGCCGATCGCGCCGCCGGCGTTGTTCACCAGGACGTCCACCCGGCCGACCTCGGCCGCGAAGGCGTCCACGGCGGCCCGGTCGGTGACGTCCAGCGGGTACGCCCGGCCGCCGATCTCCTTGGCCAGCGCCTCGATCCGCTCGGTGCGGCGGGCGGTCACCACCACGTCGAAGCCCTCGGCCGCCAGCCGGCGGGCGGTCGCCGCGCCGATTCCACTGCTGGCACCGGTGACCACGGCCACCTTCTGCTCGGTCATTGCCACTCCCTGGGGCTCATCGGTCGTTCACCCGATCATCTCAACCGCGTCGGCGCCCCGGCCGACCGCCCGCGTCCTACATTGCGAGGACCCGTGCCCGCCGATCCCCTGGAGGGACCCATGGCAGCCGATCCGCGCCGCGCCGAGTCGGGCCGCGCCCCGGAACCAGCCCGGCTTTCCGAATCAGGCCTCCCGATCGAGCCGCTGTACGGCCCCGAGGCACTGGCCGGCTGGGACCCCGCGACCCGCCTGGGCCGCCCCGGGGAGTACCCGTACACCCGGGGCGTCTACCCGACCATGTACACCGGCCGGCCCTGGACGATGCGCCAGTACGCGGGCTTCGGCACCGCCGCCGAGTCCAACGCCCGCTACCGGCAGCTGATCGCGGGCGGCGGCACCGGCCTGTCGGTCGCCTTCGACCTGCCCACCCAGATGGGCTACGACTCGGACGCCCCGCTCGCGGCCGGGGAGGTCGGCAAGGTGGGCGTGGCGGTGGACAGCGTCGAGGACATGGCGGTGCTGTTCGACGGCATCCCGCTCGGCGAGGTCTCCACCTCGATGACCATCAACGCGCCCGCCGCCCTGCTCCTGCTCCTCTACCGACTGGTGGGCGAGGCCCAGGGCGTGGCGCCGTCGGCGCTCACCGGCACCGTCCAGAACGACGTGCTGAAGGAGTACATCGCCCGCGGCACGTACATCTTCCCGCCACAGCCCTCGCTGCGGCTGGTCGCCGACGTGTTCCGGTACTGCCGGGCCGAGATCCCGCGCTGGAACACCATCTCCATCTCCGGCTACCACATGGCCGAGGCCGGGGCCGACCCCGCGCAGGAGATCGCCTTCACCCTGGCCAACGGCATCGCCTACGTCCGGACCGCGATCGCCGCCGGGATGGCCGTGGACGACTTCGCGCCCCGGCTCTCGTTCTTCTTCGTGGCCCGGACGACCCTTCTGGAGGAAGTGGCCAAGTTCCGTGCCGCGCGCCGGATGTGGGCCAGAGTCATGCGCGAGGAGTTCGGCGCGCAGGACCCGCGCTCGCAGATGCTGCGCTTCCACACCCAGACCGCCGGGGTGCAGCTCACCGCCCAGCAACCCGAGGTCAACCTGGCCCGGGTCACCGTGCAGGCGCTCGCCGCGGTGCTCGGCGGCACCCAGTCGCTGCACACGAACAGCTACGACGAGGCGATCGCGCTGCCCACCGAGAAGGCCGCCCGACTCGCCCTGCGCACCCAGCAGGTGCTCGCCCACGAGAGTGACGTGACCGCCACCGTCGACCCGTTCGCCGGGTCGTACGCCGTCGAGTCGCTCACCGACGAGGTGGAGGCCGCCGCGCTGGCGCTGATGGCCCGGATCGAGGACCGGGGCGGTGCGGTGGCCGCGATCGAGCAGGGCTTCCAGAAGGGCGAGATCGAACGCACCGCCTACCGCGTCCAGCAGGAGACCGACTCCGGCGAGCGGACCGTGGTCGGCGTCAACCGCTTCCGGATGGACACGGAGGAGCCGTACCAGCCGCTGCGGGTGGACCCGGCGATCGAACGGCAGCAGGCCGGCCGGCTGGCCCGGCTGCGGGCCGACCGCTCCGCCGGCGCCGTCACCCGGGCCCTGGACGCGCTGCGCCGCACCGCCGAGGGGCCGGACAACGTGCTGTACCCGATGAAGGAGGCGCTGGCCGCCCGGGCCACCGTCGGCGAGGTGTGCGACGCGCTGCGCGAGGTGTGGGGGACGTACGCCCCGGTGGAGCGCTTCTGAGATCCGCGGTTCCGGGATTCGCCTGAACGGCCGTCAACGGCCGGTCGCCGTTCAGGACGTGGCGGCCGTGACCACCGGCCGGTGTGATCGTTGCACAGGGCAAGCAACCCGGGGAAGGCGGCTGAAACGAGATGTCATACCCACCTGTCCGGCCGGTATGCGCCCATCTGGGGACTAATTTTCCGGAAGTCGGGCCAAAACCCCCCAACAGGCCTACGCTTGGGGAGATGAACCGTCCTGAGCCCGCTCAGCCGGGCGCCACTCTCGCCGCCGCACGCCCCGCTGTCGAACTGCGCGACCGGGTCAGGGCGCTGGAGCCCGAGCTGATCGCCTTCCGCCGTGATCTGCACCGGCATCCGGAACTGGGTCGACAGGAGTTCCGTACCACCGGGCTGCTGCGCGACCGGCTGGTGGCGGCCGGCCTCGAACCCCGGGTGCTGCCCGGCGGCACCGGCCTGCTCGTCGACATCGTCCCGGCCGGCATCGCCCCGGGCGCCGAGTTCCTGGCCTTCCGCGCCGACATCGACGCGCTGCCGATCGACGACGCCAAGACCGACGTGCCGTACCGCTCGACCGTCCCCGGCCGGGCCCACGCCTGCGGCCACGACGTGCACACCTCGGTGCTGCTCGGCGCCGGCCTGGTGCTGGCCGAGGCCGCCCGCACCGGTGAGCTGCGCCGACCGGTCCGGCTGATCTTCCAGCCGGCCGAGGAGGTCATGCCGGGGGGCGCGTTGGACGTGATCAAGGCCGGCGGGATGGACGGCGTCGGCCGGATCTTCGCGGTGCACTGCGACCCGAAGGTGGAGGTCGGCCGGATCGCCCTGCGCACGGGGGCGATCACCTCGGCCTGCGACCGCCTGGTGCTGCACCTGGACGGCCCCGGCGGGCACACCGCCCGCCCGCACCTGACCACCGACCTGGTGACCGCGGTGGCCCGGATGGCCGCCGACCTGCCCGGCGCGCTGGCCCGCCGGATGGACCCGCGCTGGGGCGTCAGTCTGGTCTGGGGCCGGATCGCCTCCGGCTCCGCGCCCAACGTCATCCCGCAGCACGCCGAACTGGAGGGCACCGTCCGCTGCCTGGAGCTGGACGGCTGGCGCGAGGCGCCGGACCTGCTGCACGAGCTGATCGCCAAGCTCGCCGAGACCTACCGGGCCAAGTGGACGCTGGACTACCACCGCGGGGTGCCGCCGGTGGTCAACGAGGCGGTCTCGGTCGCGCAGCTGGACGAGGTGATGCACGCGCGATTCGGGCGCGAGGGTTCTGTGGTGGTCGAGGGCACCGAGCAGAGTCTGGGGGGCGAGGACTTCTCCTGGTACCTGGAGCACGCCCCGGGCGCGCTGGCCCGGCTGGGCGTCCGAGCCCCCGGTGACACCACCGTCCGTGACCTGCACCAGGGCCGGTTCGACGTGGACGAGCGGGCGATCGGCATCGGTGCCGAGCTGTTCGTGGCGCTGGCGCTGGAGGCGGACGGCGACCGAGGGAACGGCTGAGGGAGCAGCTGAGCGCGCGACTGGGGCCGCCTCCGCGGGCCGGGTGGCCGACACGTGGGCGGATCGTCGGGATCCGGGGTTCGGGAACGGTTCCGTAAACTGGGCCGAACCAATCTCGGATCACCGTCCGTGGAGGAGGAAAGAGTCTCGGGGCGGGCGTCAGACCACGGTTTGATAACAACCCGAATGCTCTGGCACCCCGTAACACAACCGTGTTCTACGCGCGTTACGGTGGCGTCCGACCACGCCAAACGGTTGCGTGTCAGAAGGAGAAACTCCCTTGCGCCGTTCAATGAAGCTCGCCGCGGTTGTGCTCTCGGGTTCCCTGGGCATGGCCTCGCTCGCCGCTTGCGGCGCAAAGAGCACCGACAGCACCTCTTCTTCCGCCTCGGGCGACGGTTCGCTCAAGGTCGGCATGGCCTACGACATCGGCGGCCGCGGCGACCAGTCGTTCAACGACTCCGCCGCCCGCGGTCTCGACAAGGCCAAGGCCGACCTGGGTGCCTCCGTCACCGAGGCCGAGGCCAAGACCGGTGAGGCCGAGGCCGACAAGGAGACCCGCCTCAAGAACCTGGTCGACGCCGGCTACAAGACCATCATCGCGGTCGGCTTCGTCTACCAGCCGGCGGTCAACAAGATCGCCAAGGACAACCCGAACGTGAAGTTCGCGATCATCGACTCGAACGACAAGGACCAGCCGTCCAACGTCACCTCGCTGCTCTTCGCCGAGCAGGAGGGTTCGTACCTGGCCGGTGTCGCCGCCGCCAACAAGTCGAAGGCCCACCACATCGGTTTCATCGGTGGTGTGCAGTCCGAGCTGATCAAGAAGTTCCAGGCCGGTTACGAGGCGGGTGCCAAGTCCGTCGACCCGAACATCGTGATCGAGACCACCTACCTGACCACGCCCCCGGACTTCACCGGCTTCAACTCGCCCGACAAGGGCAAGGAAGCCGCGCAGGGCCAGCTCGACAAGGGCGCGGACATCATCTACTCCGCCGCCGGCTCCTCCGGCAACGGCGCCATCGAGGCCGTCGCCAACAAGCAGGGCGCCCTGGCCATCGGTGTCGACTCCGACCAGGCCGCCCAGCCGGCCCTGGCGAAGTACAAGAACAGCATCATGACCTCGATGGTCAAGAACGTCGACAACGCGGTCTACGCGTACATCGACTCGGTCAAGAAGGGCAACGCCTTCACCGGGATCAAGCTCTTCGACCTGAAGGCCGACGGTGTCTCCCTCGCCACCACCGGTGGCAAGATCGACGACATCCAGGACAAGCTGAAGGCCGCCGCCGACGCCATCAAGAGCGGCGCCACCACCATCCCGACCGCGCCGGCCAAGTAAGGCCGCGCGTCTCGGACGCGACAGCGCCTGCCGCCTGCCCGGCAGCGCGATGATCGACACAGTTCACGGGAGGGGCCCGGCAGGGTGCGCTCAACGCGTACCCCCGGGCCCCGTTCCGTCCCCCCGTTTCCCCCCTTGGCCCTCCGAGCGCAACGACGCGCCTCCAGACCACCAGGAGACCGCCATCACCGCATCCGACCCCGTCCCCCTGCGCAAGGACGGCACCCCCAGCGCGGGGACGGCGACACCGGCCGTCGAACTGCGCGGCATCACCAAGCGCTTCCCCGGTGTCGTGGCCAACCACGACATCAACCTCACCGTCCGCACCGGCACCGTGCACGCCCTGATGGGCGAGAACGGCGCCGGCAAGTCGACGCTGATGAAGATCCTCTACGGCATGCAGAAGCCGGACGAGGGCACCATCGCGATCAACGGCGAGCAGTGCGAGTTCAACACCCCCGGCGACGCCATCTCCCGCGGCATCGGCATGGTGCACCAGCACTTCATGCTGGCCGACAACCTCACGGTGCTGGAGAACGTCGTCCTCGGCGGCGAGAAGATCCACGGCATCGGCGCCAAGGCGAAGGCGAAGATCAAGGAGATCTCCGACCAGTACGGCCTGGGCGTGCGCCCGGACGCCCTGGTGGAGGACCTCGGCGTCGCGGACCGCCAGCGCGTCGAGATCCTCAAGGTGCTGTACCGCGGCGCCAAGATCCTGATCCTCGACGAGCCCACGGCCGTGCTGGTCCCGCAGGAGGTCGACGCGCTGTTCGACAACCTGCGCGAGCTCAAGTCCGAGGGCGTCACCGTCATCTTCATCTCGCACAAGCTGCACGAGGTGCTGGCGGTGGCCGACGCGATCAGTGTCATCCGGCGCGGCACCACGGTCGGCGACGCCGACCCGAAGGCCGTCACCGCCCGCCAGCTCGCCGAGATGATGGTCGGCGCCGAGCTGCCCTCCCCGGAGAGCCGCGAGTCGACCGTCACCACGGCCGAGATGCTCGACGTCAAGGACCTGCGGATCGCCAAGACCGACGCCGAGGGCATCGAGCGCGTCGTCCTGGACGACATCTCGCTGCGCATCCACAAGGGCGAGATCCTCGGCATCGCGGGTGTCGAGGGCAACGGTCAGGCCGAGCTGGTCGAGGCCATCATGGGCATGCTGCCGCTGGACGGCGGCACCGTCACCCTGGACGGCAAGGACCTCTCCGGCACCCTCACCCGGTCCCGTCGCGAGGCCGGCATCGGCTACATCCCCGAGGACCGCCACAAGCACGGCCTGCTGCTGGAGGCCCCGCTCTGGGAGAACCGCATCCTCGGGCACGTCACCGAGGAGCCCAACTCCAAGGGCGTGCTGCTCGACCCGTCCGCCGCCCGGGTGGACACCCGCCGGATCGTCGAGCAGTACGACGTCCGCACGCCCGGCATCGAGGTCACCGCGGCCTCGCTCTCCGGCGGCAACCAGCAGAAGCTGATCATCGGCCGCGAGATGAGCCACCAGCCCAAGCTGCTGATCGCCGCCCACCCCACCCGCGGTGTGGACGTCGGTGCGCAGGCCCAGATCTGGGAGCACATCCGGGTCGCCCAGCGGGAGGGCCTGGCCGTCCTGCTGATCTCCGCCGACCTGGACGAGCTGATCGGCCTCTCCGACACCATCCGGGTCATCTACCGCGGCCGCCTGGTCGCCGACGCCGACCCGGCCACCGTGACCGCCGAGGACCTGGGCACCGCGATGACCGGTGCGGCCAGCGGCCACATCGAGTCCGAGCCGGATGCGCTCGCCGAGGCGCACGCCGTCGCCGCCGAGGGCACCGAGGCCGAGGACACCCCGGCCGACGGCACCGACCCGTCCGACACCGCCGACGACCCGCAGGCGGGGGAGTAACCACATGACCAGTCCCAACCCCGCCGCCAAGCGCAGTCTGGCGCAGCGGATCAGCGTTGAGCGGATCGTGCTCGCACTGGCGGCGCCGGTGCTCGCGGTCGTGCTCTCCGTCGCGATCTGCTCCGTCCTGCTGGCGACCTCGGGCAAGAACCCGTTCGACGCGTGGAACGTGATGATCACGTACGCCACCAAGTCGGACGGTCAGGTGGCCATCCTCAACCGGTCCACCACGTACTACCTGGCCGCCGCGGCCGCCGCGTTCGGGTTCCGGATGAACCTGTTCAACATCGGCGTCGAGGGCCAGTACAAGGTCGCGGCGCTGTTCGCGGCGTACGTCGGCGCGCAGGTCGACCTGCCGGCCTTCATCCAGATCCCTCTGCTGCTGGTCACCGCCATGCTGGTCGGCGGCCTGTACGCGAGCATCGCCGGTCTGCTGAAGGTCTACCGCGGCGTCAGCGAGGTCATCTCGACCATCATGCTGAACTCGATCGCGATCGCGATCGTGGGTCTGCTGCTGGCCCCGGGCATCTTCGCGCCGAAGGTGAGCGGCACCAGCAACTCGATCCAGACCGACCCGATCTCGCAGTCCAGCCACTTCTTCGGCATCGAGACGGCCGGCGGCGTCCTCTGGGGCTTCGTCTTCATCGCGGCCCTGGTCGGCGTGGCCTTCCAGTTCACCCTTTCCCGCACCCGCTTCGGCTTCGACCTGCGCGCCACCGGCCGCTCGGAGAGCGCGGCGACGGCGTCCGGCGTGAACGTCAAGAAGATGGTGATCACCTCGATGGTGGTCTCCGGCGCGATCGCCGGTCTGATCGGCATGCCGGAGCTGCTGCAGAACTCGTTCAACTACGGGCAGAGCTTCCAGCCCGGCCTCGGCTTCCTCGGCATCTCGATCGCCCTGCTGGGCCGGAACAGCCCGATCGGCATGGTCTTCGCGGCCCTGCTGTTCGCCTTCCTGGACGCCACCGGTTCCCAGCTGCCGCTGCAGGGCGGCTTCCCGTCCGAGATCGTCGCGGTCATGCAGGGCACCATCGTCATCTGCGTCGTCGTCGCGTACGAGCTGGTGCGCCGCTACGGCCTGAAGCGCCAGCAGCAGAAGGTCGGCGCCGAGCTCGCCGCCCAGCTCGCGGCCACTGAGAAGAAGGAGGTGTCCGCGTGAGTACGGCCACTGCCGCTCGTCCGAAGGCGCCGGGCGCGCCTGCGAAGAAGCGCAAGCTGTCCTGGCCGGTCGTCCTGCTCCTGATCGCGGGCGCCCTGGTGCTGTTCTCCGCCGTGGGCATGGCCACCGGCAACCACTCGCTGACCTCCTCCGGTCAGGTCACCGCCGCGCTCAGCGCCGCCGTGCCGATCGGCATGGCCGGTCTCGGCGGTCTCTGGTCCGAGCGGGCCGGTGTGGTCAACATCGGTCTCGAAGGCATGATGGTCGCCGGCACCTTCTGCGGTGCCTGGGCCGGTTACCTGGTCAACCCGTGGGTCGGCCTGCTGGCCGGCATGCTCGGCGGCGCGCTCGGCGGTCTGCTGCACGCGATCATCACCGTCACCTTCGGCGTCGACCACATCGTCTCCGGCGTCGGCATCAACCTGCTGATCCCCGGCATCTGCGCGTACGTCAACCGGATCTACTACAAGGACTACATCTCGGCCGGTGCCGGGGCGAACCAGTCCCCGCCGGCGGATCCGCTGCCGTACATCACCATTCCGGGGCTGTCCTCGGGCCTGAGGAGCATCGAGAACCACCACTGGTTCTTCGTCTCGGACGTCGCCGGCGTGCTCGGCGGCCTGGTCACCAACATCTCGGTGGTCGTGCTGCTGGCCGGCGCGCTGATCGTGGTCAGCTACTTCGCGCTCTGGCGCACGGTGTTCGGCCTGCGGCTGCGCTCCTGCGGTGAGAACCCGACCGCAGCCGAGTCGCTGGGCGTCAACGTCTACAAGTACAAGTACCTGGCGGTCATCGCCTCCGGCGCCTTCGCGGGCCTCGGCGGTGCGTACCTCTCGCTGGTCGCCGCGCACTTCTACAAGGACGGCCAGACCCTGGGCCGCGGCTTCATCGGCCTCGCCGCGATGATCTTCGGCAACTGGATGCCCGGCGGTCTCGCCATGGGCGCCGGTCTGTTCGGCTTCACCGACAGCCTCCAGCTGCGCGACCCGGGGTCGGTGCACGTGCTGATCCTGATCGTCGGCATCGCGATGATCCTGCTCGCCCTGTGGCAGCTTTACCGGCGCAAGTACACCGCGACGGTGATCTACTTCGTCGTCGCCGGCGGCCTGATCGCCTGGTACTCGCTCACCGACCAGGTGCAGCGTCCGCTGATCGTCGCCACGCCGTACCTGATCACCCTGATCGTGCTCTCGCTGGCCTCGCAGCGGCTGCGGATGCCGAAGGCGGACGGTCAGATCTACCGCAAGGGCGAGGGCAAGTGACCGCCCCCACGCCTTCCGCGATCGACTGGGAGCGGCTGCGCGAGGCGGCGCGCGAGGCGATGGGCCACGCGTACGCCCCGTACAGCAAGTTCCCGGTCGGCGCGGCCGCGCTGGTGGACGACGGGCGGGTGGTCACCGGCTGCAACGTCGAGAACGCCTCGTACGGGCTCGGGCTGTGCGCCGAGTGCGGGCTGGTGTCCGCGCTGCACGCCACCGGCGGCGGGCGGCTGACCGCGTTCACCTGCGTGGACGGCGCCGGCGAGCTGCTGATGCCGTGCGGTCGCTGCCGCCAGCTGCTGTACGAGCACGGCGGACCGGAGCTGCTGGTCGACCTGGCCTCGGGCGTGAAGCCGATGAGCGAGGTCCTGCCCGACGCGTTCGGGCCGGAGCGGCTCTAGCATCGCCGTTTGTTACGCGCGTAGAGTGTCGCGAGTGGGCCGTAACCCGGTCATCTCGCGGCACTCTACGCATTTGACGCTTTAGAACCCCTCTTGGAGCACGCATGGACGCCATCTCCGTCATCAGGACCAAGCGCGACCGCGGAGAGCTGAGCGACGCTCAGATCGACTGGGTCATCGACGCCTACACCCGCGGCGAGGTCGCCGACGAGCAGATGTCCGCCCTGGCCATGGCGATCCTGCTGAACGGCATGCAGCCGCGCGAGATCAGCCGCTGGACCGACGCCATGATCCGCTCCGGCGTGCGGATGGACTTCTCCTCGCTGCCGCTGCCCACCAGCGACAAGCACTCCACCGGCGGCGTCGGCGACAAGATCACCCTCCCGCTCGCTCCGCTGGTCGCCGCCTGCGGCGCCGCCGTCCCGCAGCTCTCCGGCCGCGGCCTCGGCCACACCGGCGGCACCCTGGACAAGCTGGAGTCCATCCCCGGCTGGCGCGCCCTGCTCTCCAACGAGGAGATGATGAACGTGCTCCGCGGCGCGGGTGCGGTCATCTGCGCGGCCGGCGACGGCCTCGCGCCCGCCGACAAGAAGCTGTACGCGCTGCGCGACGTCACCGGCACCGTGGAGGCGATCCCGCTGATCGCCTCCTCGATCATGTCCAAGAAGATCGCCGAAGGCACCGGCGCGCTGGTCCTCGACGTCAAGGTCGGCTCCGGCGCGTTCATGAAGAACCTGGCCGACGCCCGCGAGCTCGCCCGCACCATGGTGGGCCTGGGCACCACCGCCGGGGTCAACACCGTCGCCCTGCTCACCGACATGTCCACCCCGCTCGGCCTCACCGCGGGCAACGCGCTGGAGGTCCGGGAGTCCGTCGAGGTCCTGGCGGGCGGCGGCCCGGCCGACGTCGTGGAGCTCACCCTCGCGCTCGCCCGCGAAATGCTCGCCGCGGCCGGCGTGCACGGCAAGGACCCGGCCGACGCACTGCGCGACGGCTCCGCGATGGACCACTGGCGCCGCATGATTGTCGCCCAGGGCGGCGACGTGGACGCCCCGCTTCCGGTCGCCCGCGAGCAGCACGTCATCCCCGCGCCCGCCTCCGGCGTGCTCACCGAGCTCGACGCCTACGCCGTCGGCGTCTGCGCCTGGCGCCTGGGTGCCGGCCGCGCCCGCAAGGAGGACCCGGTCCAGGCCGGCGCCGGCGTCGAGATGCACGCCAAGCCCGGCGACACCGTCGTGGCCGGCCAGCCCCTGCTGACCCTCCACACCGACACGCCCGAGCGCTACGACTACGCCATCGAGGCCCTGACCGGTGGCATCGAGGTCTCCCCGGCGGGCACGGCGTTCACCCCGAACCCCATCGTGCTCGACCGCATCGCCTGAGCGATGTGAGGGCTGCTCACGTACGCCGGGTCAGGCGTACGTGAGCAGCCCGGTGGTGTCGAGGGTCCAGGGGCCGACGGCGATCTTGTCGCCGAAGACGAACTTCTCGCGGGACTCGTAGCCCAGCTCGGAATGCACGATGCCGGTGCCGGTGCGGGGATCGACGATCAGGTAGAACGGGATACCCATGGCCGAGTAGTCGCGGACCTTGTTGTGGTAGTCGTTCTCGGGATTGGAGGCGGACACGATCTCCACCACGAGTACTACCTCGTGCGGGAGAACCGCTCGCTGCTCGCCCTCCAAGGTCGCCTCGGGGAAGACCATCAGATCCGGGTTGCGCAGCTGACCGAGTCCGGCGTCCTGCAAGTCCGCACCGTGGTAAGCGATGTGACCCGGGTGAGTGGACGGCAGCTGGGCGTTGAGCTGTCGGGCGATGCGCAGCACGGCGAGCTCGTGGCGCTTCACCGGCGACATCATCATGACGATATGACCGTCGGCGATCTCAATCTTCCCTATCCCCGGCACCTTCGGCAGCTGATCCGCGATCTCAAGCAGCCTGGTGTACTCAGCAGGATCGATGCTCATGTCCCGGAGTCTATCGGCGGAGGCTGTCAAGCGTCCGCGACCGTTCGTCTCGTGATGTGCGCCTGGTGGGTCGCGTAGAGGGTGACGGCGGCGGCGAGGGTCATGGCGGTGAGGCCGACGGTGGCGGCGCCGGGCCAGCCGGTGGCGTGGTAGGCGTCGGCGCCGAGGGTGCCGCCGAGGCTGTTGCCGAGGTAGTAGGCGATCAGGTAGAGGGCGGAGGCCTGGGCGCGGCCCTCGGTGGCGGTGCGGCCGACCGCCGAGGAGGCGGTGGCGTGGCCGGCGAAGAAGCCGGCGGTGATCAGGACCAGGCCGAGCAGGGCGCAGGCCAGGGACTCGGCGAGGGAGAGCAGCAGGCCGGCCGCGGTCACGCCGACGGAGACGTAGAGGGCGCCGCGGCGGCCGAGGCGGGCGGAGAGGCGTCCGGCCGCGGCGGAGGTGCCGGTGCCGACCAGGTAGACCACGAAGATCGAGGCGGCGATCGACTCCGGCAGGTGGAACGGCGCGGAGATCAGCCGGTAGCCGACGGTGTTGTAGACCGCGCCGAACACGGCCATGAACAGCATCCCGAGTGCGTACAGCCGGACCAGCAGCGGGTCGCGCAGGTGCCGTCCGACGGTGCGGGCGAGCGCGCGGGCGTCCACCGGGGCGGGGGTGAAGTGCCGGGCGGCGGGGATCAGCAGCCGGAAGACGAGCGTGGCGAGCAGCGCGAGGGCGGCGGAGGCGGCGAGGCCCCAGCGCCAGCCGAGGGCGGCGGCGGTCCAGCCGGAGAGCAGTCGGCCGCCCATGCCGCCGATGCTGTTGCCGGCCACGTACAGGCCCATCGCGGAGGCCAGGGCGCTGGGGTGGACCTCCTCGGCGAGGTAGGCCATGGCGGTGGCCGGCAGCCCGGCGAGGGCGGCGCCCTGGAGGATCCGCAGGGCGACGAGGGTGGTGAGGTCCGGCGCGAAGGGCAGCGCGAGGGCGAGGACGGAGGCGGCGAGGGTGGAGGCCGTCATCACCCTGGTGCGGCCGTACCTGTCGGAGAGGGCGCTCGCCGGGAGCAGGCCGAGGGCGAGTCCGAGGGTGGCGGCGGAGGCCGTCCAGCTGGCCTGGCCGGGGGTGAGGTCGAGGTCGGCCGAGAGGATCGGCAGCAGGCCCTGGGTGGAGTAGAGCAGGACGAAGGTCGCGACTCCGGCGGCGAACAGGGCGAGGTTGGCGCGGCGGAAGGCGCGCTGGCCGGGGCGGTGGCGGTCGTCCGCGGTGAGGCGGGTGGGGGCGGCGGCGGGGGCATCCGGGGAGGTGACGGATGCCCTGGTATCGGCGGGCTGCATGACATCGACCGTAGGCCCGTTGTCGTTGATGCGTCCAATGCATGAAGCAGGGATGATCGATGCACTGGCGTATGAGTCGAGGTGGTGGCGGGATGGCGGGTTCGGAGTCGGTGGACGGCGGGGAGCGGTACCGGGCAGCCGAGTTGGGGCCGGAGGAGCCGGCCGTCCTGCTGGCGCCCCGGCTGGCGCAGTTCGCGGCGGTGGCCCGGCTGGAGCACGTGACGCAGGCGGCCGGGCTGCTCGGGGTGCCGCAGCCGACGCTGTCGCGCGCGGTGGCCCGGCTGGAGGAGGAGCTGGGGGTGGAGCTGCTGGCCCGTCAGGGCCGTACGGTCCGGCTGACCAGGGCGGGCCGGCTGCTGCTGGCCTCGGTGGAGCGGGCGCTGGCCGAGGTCGAGCGCGGCGCGCAGGCGGCCCGGGCGGAGGCGGACCCGGAGGTGGGGCTGGTGGCCTTCGGCTTCCTGCACACGATGGGGCCGGACGCGGTGCCGGCGCTGCTGCGCGGCTTCCGCGCGGCGCACCCGCGGGTGCGCTTCCAGCTGGTGCAGGACTACGGCGCGGCGATGCTGGAGCGGCTGCGGGCCGGCGAGCTGGACCTGTGCCTGGTGGCGCCGCTGCCGGACGACCCGGCGTTCGCCGCCCGCCCGCTGGACGAGCAGCGACTGCACCTGGTCGTCCCGGCGGACCACCGGCTGGCCGGGCGGCGGCGGATCCGGCTGGCGGAGGTGGCCGAGGAACCGTTCGTCGGGCTGGAGCAGGGGTACGGGCTGCGGGCGATCACGGACGGCTTCTGCGCGGAGGCGGGGTTCGTCCCCCGGTTGGCCTTCGAGGGGGAGGAGGCGGAGACGCTGCGCGGGCTGGTGGCGGCCGGGCTGGGGGTGGCGCTGCTGCCGCCGGCCCTGGTGCCCCGGCCCGGGGTGGTGGAGCTGGAGGTGACGGCGCCGCGCACCCGGCGGGCGGTCGGGCTGGCCTGGGCGGCGGGGCGGCCGCTGACCCCGCCGGCGGAGGCGTTCCGGGACTTCGTGCTGTCCCGGCGCGGTCGGCTGCTCCAGCACGACTGAGGTCGTCGGCGGGGTGTTCCACGGTGGTCGGCGCCCCTGCGGAACGGCGCGCGCTTTTGGCGGATCGTATGGACCGGTCGGTGGAATTCCGGGGGGAGTTTGGACCATCCGGTGGTGTTCCCGGTGGTGGGTCTACGCGCGTAGGGGCTATATTTCCGCAATGGAAAAGCAGATCCCCGTCACCACCGCGGGCACGGGCCCGCGCATCCCCACCGCCGACCAGATCCGCCGCGCGCCGAAGGTCCTCCTGCACGACCACCTGGACGGCGGGCTGCGCCCGGAGACCGTGGTCGAGCTGGCCGCCGCCGTCGGCTACCAGGGACTCCCCACCACCGACCCCAAGGAGCTCGGCGAGTGGTTCCGTGAGGCCGCCGACTCCGGCTCGCTGGTCCGCTACCTGGAGACCTTCGCGCACACCTGTGCCGTGATGCAGACCCGCGAGGGCCTGATCAAGGTCGCCGCCGACTGCGCCGAGGACCTGGCCGCCGACGGTGTCGTGTACGCGGAGGTCCGGTACGCCCCCGAGCAGCACCTGGAGGCCGGCCTGACCCTGGACGAGGTCGTCGAGGCCGTCCAGGAGGGCTTCCGCCTCGGCGAGGCCAACGCCCGCGAGGCCGGGCACCGGATCCGGATCGGCACGCTGATCACCGCGATGCGGCACGCCGCCCGCTCGCAGGAGATCGCGGAGCTGGCCAACCGCCACCGGGACCAGGGCGTCGTCGGCTTCGACATCGCGGGCGCCGAGGCCGGCTACCCCCCCACCCGCCACCAGGCCGCCTTCGACTACCTCAAGGGCGAGAACAACCACTTCACCATCCACGCGGGCGAGGCCTTCGGCCTGCCGTCGATCTGGGAGGCCCTGCAGTGCTGCGGCGCCGACCGGCTCGGCCACGGCGTGCGGATCGTCGACGACATCACGGTGGGCGAGGACGGCTCGGTCGAGCTCGGCCGACTGGCCGCGTACGTGCGCGACAAGCGCATCCCGCTGGAGATGTGCCCGACCTCCAACCTCCAGACCGGCGCCGCCACTTCGTACGCCGAGCACCCGATCGGGCTGCTCAGCCGGCTGAAGTTCCGGGTCACCGTGAACACCGACAACCGGCTGATGAGCGGCACCAGCATGAGCCAGGAGTTCGGGCACGTGGTGGAGGCCTTCGGCTACACGCTGGGGGACCTGGAGTGGTTCACCGTGAACGCCATGAAGTCCGCGTTCCTGCCGTTCGACGAGCGACTGGCGATGATCAGCGACGTGATCAAGCCGGGCTACGCCGAGCTGAAGTCGGAGTGGCTGTTCAGCGGGGGCGCCGGCGGCAACTGAGCCGCGGGGCGAACGTGTTTCCGGCCGTCGGATGAAAGACCGGTTCTGGCAAGGATTTGCCGTTCATCCGACTACTCACTCGAGTGAGTGAACGCCCTTTGGTTCTCCCGCGACCGGCTCACTACGGTGTGCCAGTCATTGCCGATCAGGTGCGGTGGCGGCCACCCGGCCGCCGAACCCGCGCCGCGTCGTCGGCCACCGACGAGGACCCAAGGGGACGAACCATGAAGCAGGCTCTCAAGGCCGCCGGCACCGCGGCGCTCGGCATCGCCATCGCGGCGGTCGGCGCCGGCACCGCCTCCGCCGACGCCGCCCCGGCGCCCGGCGGCCTCGGGCTGCCCACCGGCGCGGTGACGAACCCCGCGGTGACCGGGGCGGTCACCGACACCGCCGCCAAGCTGCCCGGTGGCGACAAGGTCACCGGCACGCTGGGCACCCTCGCCCCGACCGCCGGCCACGCCGCCCCGGCCGCGGAGGCCCCGCTCGCCGGCGTCACCCAGCAGCGCGCCGCCGTCCCGACCGTCCCGGGTCTCGACAAGACCCCCGTCGGCGGGCTGACCGGCGCCCTGCCCGGCCTGCCGGGCCTCGGCGGCTGATCCGAGCCGCCGGCACGACGACGGGCCGCCCGCCCCCGGGATCACCGGGGACGGGCGGCCCGTCGTCTTCACACCGCCCGGTCTCACGGCTCCTGGGGGAGGAGCAGCCAGAGGGCGAGGTAGAGCAGGAACTGAGGGCCGGGCAGCAGGCAGGAGAGCAGGAAGATCAGCCGGACGGTCCACGGGGTCAGCCCGAAGCGGGCGGCGATCCCGGCGCAGACGCCGGCGATCACACGGTTGTGGCGAGGACGGGCAAGGCGAGCGCTCATGCTCCCACCTCGCTGCGCTCGGCAGGGGCCTTCGCCCCTGCGCACCTCTTGATGGTTCGCTCGCTTTGCTTGCTCATGATGGTCTCCTGATCTGCTCCGCACGGTGGCGGCCCGGTCCGGTCGGTCCGGCGGGCATACGTCCATACTTCGCCGCCGCGGCCCCGAAGTCCTCAGCCCGCCAGGTGATTCCGCACCCCGACGGGTCACCGGGGAGACGTAGTCGGATGTCGGGGTCGTCCTCAGGGTGACCCTGAGGACGGCCGACCGTTCCGAAGCCCCTCACCCTCCCGTCACGGGCGCGTGGAAACGGCTCGGTATGATGCCGCAGTCGCTGGTGGTCGGGGGGCGGAACATCGGCGCGCCATCGCTAGGAAATGGCCTCTCACGCAAGCGATTTCACGTTCTGTTGGGCTCTGTCCGAATTCTCTCGTGGGGTTGAAATTGCGCACTCGGCATCGCAGATTCCTGGCCGCGACCGCCGTCGTCACGCTGGCTTCGGGTGCGGCTGCCGTCGAGGCCCCGACCGTCCTCGCCGCCTCGGTGGTCGTCGCGGCCGCCCAGGGCGCCGAGGCCCAGTCCTCACCGGTCACGGCGACCCTTTCGGGCCTGCCCGGCACCGTCAAGGCGGGCGGCGCGCCGGTGGAGTTCACCGCGACGCTCAAGAACACCGCCGACCACCAGATGGACGTGCCCCTGGCCACCTTCGTCATCGGGGACACCGGTACCGGCACCAAGCAGAGCCAGTTCACGCTGGAGTACCAGGCGCCCGGCGGCACACAGTGGCAGGACGCCAGGGCGGACACCGCGAGCGTCGGCGCCGTCTGGGAGCTCAACCAGCCCGCCGTGCCGCACCTGGCGGCGGGCGCCGAGGCCGTCTACCGGCTGCGGCTGACCGTCGCCGCCGACGCCCCGGCCGGCCGGGTAACGCCGGGCTTCACCGCCGTCGTCTCCGACCCCGCCCTGCCGCCGGAGCAGCGCATCTCCCAGGCGATGAGCGGCTACTCGGGCCTGGTCATCGCCCCGTCCGTCACGCCGACCACCCCGGTGCCCACGCCGGCCGCCACGGCGGACGCCAGGCTCGACGGGGTGCCCGCCGCGTTCAGGGCGGGCGGCGAGGCGAAGCCGTTCAAGCTGGTCTTCACCAACAACAGCGGCAAGGACCTCCGCCTGCTGCCCGCGATCGTGTTCCAGGGGGCGACCGAACTCCCCTCCGAGACCGTCATATTCGAGTTCCGGACGGCCGACGGCAGATGGCTGGAGGGCACCCCCGGCGGCAACTCGGAGCACCCGGGCTGGCTCTACCTGGGGCTGCGGACCGGCGACAGGAACGCCGATGTCATCGCCCTGGCGAAGGGCGAGAGCCGCACGATCGACGTCCGGCTGTCCTTCACCAAGGACGCCCCGGTCGGAGCCCAGTCCCTGGCGGCCCTCGCGGGCAGCCTGCCCGGTGCGGGCGAGAACGGGGCCGAGGCGTCCAGCCCGAAGGCCGGCATCACCATCGAGGCCCCGGCGGGCGCCACCGCCACGCCGACCCCCAGCTCCCCGGCCACCCCGACACCGACCGCGACCCGGCCGGCCACCGCCCCGGTCGTCCCGGTCGTCCCGATCACGCAGGCCACCAGCGAGGCGCCGAGTCCGGCGGCGGGCGGCTCGCCGGTGGTCGCCGTCGCGGCCCCGGCCGCGGACGCCGGACTGGCCTCCACCGGTGGCGGCACCCGAACGAAGCCGATGGCGATCACCGGTGCGGTCGCGATCGCCCTCGGGCTGGGCACGCTGGTCGTGGCGCGCCGCCGCAGGAAGGCGTAGCGCGCCACCGGGCGCCGACCCCGGACACGGACCCCGACAGGCCGGAAGGCCCGTCCGTCATCCGCTGCGGAGCGGGGACGGGCGGGCCTTCCGGCGTTCGTACGGCGGGTGCGGACCCGGTCAGCCGGCCGGCTGCTGCGGCGGCTGCGGCTGGGCCGGCGGCGCGGGCTGCGCGTACGGGTTGTCCGCCACCGGCTGCGGCGGGACACCCGGCTGGTACGGCGCGGCGGCCGGCGGCGCGGCCTGGTGCGCGGCCGGCGGGACGGGAGCCCCGCCCTGCGGCGGCACGGGCGCGCCCGGCTGCGGGGCGTTCGGGTTGTACGGCGCGTTGGGGTTGTACGGCGCCTGCGGGGCGTTCGGGTTGTACGGCGCCTGGGGCGCGTTGGGGTTGAACGCGGCGGCGGCCTGCGCGGCCGCCTGCTGCTTGGCATTGCTGCGCTCGGTGATCGCCTTCACCGAGTAGACGATCATCGCGACCGGCAGGATGAAGACCTTGAAGAAGATGTAGTACGTGCCGCCCTCGAAGACGAACACGAGGTAGTAGGCGTACCCCAGGAATCCGAGGCCGATGAGGACGTTGAGGACGCGCAGACCGGTCTTCAGACCGCCGGCGACGGCCCCGAGGCCGACCATGATGACGCCGCTGAGCGCCAGCAGGACGGCGTACCAGGAGAACAGCGGCTCAGCGCCGAAGTCGAGATTGTTCAAGGGGGGTTTCCTGTGGGAGGGAAGAATCAACGGCTGAACCGTTTGGGGACGAGAGCGCACAGTACTGGAGGCGGCTGACATTCGTCGTCGCCTTTGCATCACGGTGTCGTTGCGCTCTTCCGGAACGGCAATTGACGAGGTGGGAAATGACTGATTATGAGGTGCTGCGGGTCTTTTGCGGGCCCGGTGGGGGGTACGGGAACGCGCTCGGCGTCGTGCGCGACGGCGCCGCCGTGCCGGAGCGGGCGGACCGGCAGGAGATCGCTCGCGAACTCGGCTTCAGCGAGACGGTGTTCGTCGACGACCCGGAGCGCGGGGAGATCGACATCTACACGCCGACGCTGCGCCTGCCCTTCGCCGGCCACCCGTGCGTGGGCGCCGCCTGGGTGCTCGGGGTGGACCGGCTGGTCACGGCCGCCGGCGTGGTGGGCGTCCGGCGCGAGGGCGGGCTGACCCGGATCGAGGCCCGGCCGGAGTGGGCCCCGCCGCGGACGCTGCGGCAGTACGGCTCGGCGGCCGAGGTGGAGGCGCTGGAGGTGCCGCCGCCGGGGGAGTGGATCTACGCCTGGGCCTGGCAGGACGAGGCGGCCGGCACCGTCCGGGCGCGGGCCTTCCCCGGGCGGGGTGACGGGATCGACGAGGACGAGGCGACCGGCGCGGCCGCCCTGCTGCTGACCGCGCGGCTCGGCCGGGCGCTGACCGTCACCCAGGGCCGGGGCTCGCAGCTGATGACCGGGCCGCGCCCGGGCGGGCTGATCGAGGTCGGCGGCCGGGTGGTGCCGGCGCCGGCTCAGCGGGCGGGCGGCGTCGGCTCCGCGTAGGCGCGCGGGCGGGCGGCGGGCGCGACGGCCGCCACCCGGCCGACGGCGGCGGCCGGGACGGTCACCGGTGGGACGGCCAGGACGGGCACCCGGGGCGCCCGCGGCCGCCGTTCCCGCAGCAGGTGCCGCAGGCCGGGGACCAGCGCGAGGTGGACGGCGGCCACGCCGATCACGGCGAACAGGATGTGGTCCACGTTGAGGACGTGCCCGGGCGTCCAGGAGGAGAGGAACTCCAGCCCGGTCGCCAGCAGCGCGGAGGCGCCGGTGGTGCGCAGGAAGGAGGGCAGCCAGGGGGCCCGGAGGCGGCCGCCGGCCAGCGGCAGCAGGACGCCGAGCGGGGCCAGCAGCAGGAGTTCGCCGACCACCTGCCAGGCGGTGGAGGACCGGAGCGAGGCCAGCGGGGTCAGGTTGGCGTCGTACACCCAGGCCACCGGCAGCGGTCTCAGCACCAGCCAGAGCACCAGTGCCAGGTGGCAGGCGAGGCCCGCCAGCCCGGTCTGCCGGAGGGATCGGTGGACGGCCGCCGCCGGCCTGCTCTCGGTCCCCGCGCCGGAACGCTCGTCGCGTGTCCTGGTGCCATCTCGCTGCACGGGGGGAAGGACGTGAGCCGGTGGCACGGCGGTTCCACGCCGGGCGTGAACATTCCCGAACACGCCCCCGGCACTCCCTGCTACTTACACGGAGCGGCCGTCGGCACCGCGCTGAACACGTTGTCCGGGGGCGGGCTGCCCGGCACCACCGGCGTGGGCGACGGGCTCGGGCTCGCGGCGCCCTTGGAGGCACCGCGGGCCGGGGTCACGGCCGGCGCGGGGCCGGGCGGGGTGACCAGCGCGGTCGGTATGTGCGGGGTGGTCGGGCAGGCCGTGCGGCTGGCCGGGGCGCCGCCGTCGACCGGTACGGCGGTCGGCCGGATACCGCAGCCGGAGGCCAGTGCGAGCAGGAGCAGTACGCCGGCGGTACGGCGCAGGGTGGTACGGGCGGGGGCGGTCACGTGGCGTCCTTGTCCTCTACGGCGTCGCGGGCGGGGCCGCGCTCGGCCTCCCCCGCGGACGGCGGAGGCGGCGGTGTCAGCGGCAGTGTCAGGGTGAACACCGCGCCGACCTCCCCGTTCGCCGCCGTGATCGTCCCCCCGTGTATCTGCGCGTTGGCCATCGCGATCGACAGCCCCAGGCCGCTGCCCTCCGAGCGGGCCCGCCCCCGGTCGGCCTTGTAGAACCGGTCGAAGACGTGCGGCAGCACGTCCTCCGGGATGCCCGGGCCGCTGTCGGAGACCTCGACCACGACCGAGTCCGCGGCCTGCCGGACCCTGACCCGCACCGGTGAGCCGCCGTGCTTGAGCGCGTTGCCGATCAGGTTGGCGAAGACCACGTCGAGCCGGCGCGGGTCGACCACGGCCAGGATGCCGCGCGGGGCGTCCACCTCGACCGCGTCGTACCAGGCCCGTCCGTCGATGCAGGACATGATCAGGTCGGCGATGTCCACCTCGTCGGCGACCAGCCTGGCGGTGCCCGCGTCGAAGCGGGTCACCTCCATCAGGTTCTCCACCAGGTCGGACAGCCGCCGGGTCTCGCTGACCACGAGCCGGACGGCCGGCTCGATCATCGGGTCCAGCGACTCGGCCTCGTCCTCCAGGATGTCGGTGACGGCGGTCATCGCGGTCAGCGGGGTGCGCAGTTCGTGCGACATGTCGGCGACGAACCGCCGGCTCTGCGCCTCGCGCGCGCTCAGCTCCTCGACCTGCTCGTGCAGCGACTCCGCGGCCCGGTTGAACGTCCTTGCCAGGTCGGCGAGTTCGTCCGAGCCCTCGACTTCGAGCCGGGTGTCCAGGTGCCCCTGGCCGAGGCGCCGGGCGGCGTCGCCGAGCCGCTTGACCGGCCGCAGCACGGTGGCCGAGGCGGCCTGGGCGAGCAGCGCCGAGCCGATCAGCGCGAGCAGGGTGGCGATGGCCAGCGACCAGCCCAGCGTGTTGAGGTCGGCCCGTTCGTTCTCCAGCGACTTGAACATGTACGCCGTCGGGCCGCCCGGCACCACCTTGGTGCCGCCGATCACGAACGGTCGGCCGTCCAGGTTCTGCCGCTGCCAGTACAGGTGGTACGGGTACGGGTTGCTCTCGGTGACCTCGCGGGGCTTGGCGACGGTGGACTGCAGCGCGGTCGGCACGTCGGCCAGCGTGAAGTGCGCGGGATCGGAGGACGTCGAGGGGCACTCCGGGTGCGTCGGATCGACCACCACGACGTCGTAACTCAGGCCGGAGCTGGCCACGTTGGACGCCAGTTCGGCCAGCTCCGGGCAGCCGGCGTTCAGCGGCAGCTCGGAGACGTTGCGGCTGAGCGAGACCCGGAAGTCGTTCAGCGCGGTGTCCTGGGCGCGCTTGAGCACCGCGTCGCGGTTCAGCCAGTACGCGATGCCGGAGGCCGAGACGGCGGCGAGCAGCGCGACCGCCGCGAACACCGCGATCAGTCGCACCCGTAGGGAGCGCAGCCGGCGCCACCGGCCCGCCGGGAAGCGCCGGGCAGTCGTCTGATGGTCAGTCACAGGAGCCTGTCGTGGGTACGGGAGTTCAGGAGTCGGACGGGCGCCGGTTCGGGCCGGCCGGTCAGGCCGGAGGGTCCAGCCGGTAGCCCACCCCGCGCACGGTGCGGATCAGCGTCGGCGCGGACGGCACGTCCTCGACCTTGGCCCGCAGCCGCTGCACACAGGCGTCCACCAGGCGCGAGTCGCCGAGGTAGTCGTGCTCCCAGACCAGCCGCAGCAGCTGCTGGCGGGAGAGCGCCTGCCCGGGGCGGCGGCTGAGTTCCAGCAGCAGCCGCAGCTCGGTCGGGGTGAGCTGGAGGTCCAGTCCGTCCTTGGTGACGGTCATGGCCGCCCGGTCGATCACCACGCTGCCGTACGCGGAGGAGTCCGAGCTCTCCCGTTCGCCGCGGCGCAGCACCGCCCGGATCCGCGCATCCAGCACGCGCGGCTGCACCGGTTTCACCACGTAGTCGTCGGCGCCGGACTCCAGGCCCACCACCACGTCGATGTCGTCCGAACGGGCGGTCAGCAGGATGATCGGCAGCTGGTCGGTGCGCCGGATCCGGCGGCACACCTCGAAGCCGTCGATTCCGGGCAGCATCACGTCCAGCACGATGAGGTCGGGCCGCTGCTCCTTGAAGAGCCTCAGACCGTCCTCGCCGGAGGCGGCGGTGGCCACGCGGTGGCCCTGGCGGGTGAGGGCGAGTTCGAGGCCGGTCCGGATGGCGTCGTCGTCCTCGATCAGTAGGAGGAAAGGCACGGCCCCATTTTGGCCCACCCGCAGCCCCGAATCACCCCCCGGATCACTCACGGCCCGTTCGGGAACCGGAAGGACCGCCACCGGCGTCCGGTACGGAGGGAGGCGGACCGGGACGAAAGGCCCCCGCCTGTGACACCCCTGTGACAGTCGGCGGACAGCGCCATCACAACCGGCGGGCAGGATTTTCCATGTCGCCGCAGGACAGCGGGCCGCAAGGCCGGCTGAAAGGCGGCAACCGGAACCGCTCGTACCGAACCAAGGGGGCGCACGATGAACGCCATGCTTCAGACCCGGACCAACCCGGCTGTACGCACCGCGCGTTCGTCAGCGACCACCCACCGGACCCGGTACGAGGTCAGGACCGACGAGAACTCCGGTGCCGTGACCGTACGGGGGTGCGCGCACAGCACCGGTGGAAACCCTGGCGCCCGTCGGGTGAGCGGCGGCGGCAGGACGGGGGAGCTGTACGGAATCGGCCGACTGGGGAGTGCGGTCGACTCCGCCAACACCCTCACGCTGCGGGGGATCCTCCCCGTCCGCGTCGAGGGCACGGACGCCCCCGGGGGGAACCGGGGGACCGGGGGGAACGGTCTGCGGACGGTCGGTTCGGGGGAACCGTCCGGTCGCGAGGCCGCCGGTGCGACGCTGCTGCGGCTGAACCCCGCCGCGGCCCGCACCACCGAGGCCGGGCAGGGAGGCGCGCAGGGGGAGCACTCGGCCGCCGCGGAGGACCACATCACGGAGTTCACCGCGTACGTGCGCGAGCGCCGCGCTTCCCTGTACGCCACGGCCTACCACCTGACCGGTGACCGCTACGAGGCCGAGGACCTGCTGCAGAGCGCGCTCTTCAGCACCTACCGGGCCTGGGGCCGGATCACCGACAAGGCCGCGGTCGGGGGTTACCTCCGCCGCACCATGACCAACCTGCACATCTCCGCCTGGCGGCGCCGCAAGGTCAACGAGTACCCGACCGAGGAGCTGCCGGAGACGGCCGGCGACACCGACGCGATGGGCGGCACCGAGCTGCGCACCGTGCTCTGGCAGGCGCTGGCGAAGCTGCCGGAGAACCAGCGGACCATGCTGGTGCTGCGGTACTACGAGGGCAAGACCGACCCGGAGATCGCCGACGTGCTGGGGATCAGCGTCGGCACGGTCAAGAGCAGCATCTGGCGTGCCCTGCGCCGGCTGCGCGACGACGAGCACCTGAACAAGTCGGGCGACACCGTCCGGGCGTTCGGCGAGCTGGTCGCGTAACAAAGGACTCCCGTCGGGGGACGGGAAGCGAACGGTCACGGTCCGGGGACAGCGGCTCGGGGGAGCATGTCCGTGGGGGAGCCCGAGGACCGTTCGGGAAGGCGACGGGCCCGGTGCGGGGGAGACGCACCGGGCCCGTCGTTTTCTGCTGTCCGCACCCGTTCCGGCGGCTCCGGCGGTTCAGGGCCGCTGTGGGCCGCTGTGGGCCGGCTCAGGCCGCGGAGAGCTCCGCCGGCCGGGCCGCGGCGCGGATCCGCCGCTCGGCCTCCGGCCCCGCGCACGCGTACGAGCCGAGCGTGACCTGCCGCCCGACGATGGACCGCTCGGCCCGCATCAGCCGGAAGCCCCGGCGCAGCAGCACCGGCAGCGACTTGCGGCCCTCCCGGACATCCCGGCGCAGCCGGCGCCAGGCCGTGGTGAGCGCGCCGTTGCGCAGGCACAGGGCGTCGCCGAGCAGGCCCTCCTCGGCGCACTCGGCGGTGATCTCGGCGGCGAAGATGCCCTCCGCGATGAACGCGCAGGCGCCGTCCAGCTCCAGGGCGTGGGTGCCGACCCGGCCGTTGTCCGGGATCGAGTACACCGGGACGTCCGTGCGGCCGTGCTCGTGCAGGGCGCGGATGGCGGCGACGGCCTGGTCGCGGTGCCAGGCCAGCGGGGAGTCCCAGTCGACGGCACCGTCCGGCAGCCGGGGCAGCGTGGGGTCGTCCCCGTCCTTGTAGAAGTCGTCGAGCTGGAGCACCGGCAGGCCGCTGCGCTCGGCGAGCGAGGACTTCCCCGACCCGGAGGGCCCGGAGAGCAGGATCACCCGGGCATGCGCGGCCGGTGCGGGGTTCAGGGGGGAGTCACTCACGGGACACCAGTCTGACGCATCCCGGCCCGTTGCCGAAACCGGTCGGTCCGGACTTCTGCTGTGACGGCCGGCCGCGCGGGCCGGTGTCGTACGGCGGCGGAACGCCGACGGACCCGCGCCAGGGGGGGAGAGGCGCGGGTCCGTCCAATGACCGTCCGGGCCCCGGGGGGGTAGGGCACTGGGGACGGCCAGCTTGTGGAGTTGTCACCCCGAGGGGCGAGGGTCAGATACCCATCGGGTGCCAGACCGTCTTCGTCTCGAGGAACGAGAGTAGCCGGTCGGTACCGGGCGCATTGGTCCAGTCCTGGGCGAACGGGTCCAGCTCCGGACGGACTACCCGCTTCAGGGTATCCGCGGCGGCCGCTTCCAGCGCCTGCGCCGCGCCGGGGCCGTCGGCGGCGATGGCTCCGGTGAGGTCCACCGCGTTGACGTCCTGGTGCGAGGCCAGGGTGGGCGCGATGTCCGCGGTCTTGCCCGAGATGATGTTGACCACGCCGCCCGGGACGTCCGAGGTGGCCAGCACCTCGCCCAGCGACAGCGCGGGCAGCGGGGCGTCCGCGGCGGCCGCGACCACGACCGTGTTGCCGGTGGCGATCGCCGGGGCGATCACCGAGACCAGGCCGAGCAGCGAGTGCCCGTAGCCGGCCTGCGGGGCGACGATCCCGACCACGCCGGTCGGCTCCGGGGTCGACAGGTTGAAGTACGGACCGGCGACCGGGTTGGCGCCGCCCGCGATCTGGGCGACCTTGTCCGTCCAGCCCGCGTACCAGATCCAGCGGTCGATCGCGGCGTCCACCAGCGCGGCGGCCTTCTTCGGGCCGATGCCCTCGGAGAGGGCCACCTCGGCGGCGAACTGCTCGCGCCGGCCCTGCAGCATCTCGGCCACCCGGTACAGCACCTGGCCGCGGTTGTACGCGGTGGTGCCGGCCCAGCCCTTGACCGCGGCGCGGGCGGCCAGGACGGCGTCACGGGTGTCCTTGCGGGTGCCCAGCGGGGCGTTGGCGAGCCACTCGCCGGTGGAGTCGGTCACCTCGTACACCCGCCCGCTCTCGGAGCGCGGGAACTTCCCGCCGACGTACAGCTTGTAGGTCTTGAGGACGTCAAGACGCGCGAAGGTCGTGTCAGACATCGAGGTAGGCCTCCAGACCGTGGCGGCCACCCTCGCGGCCGTAGCCCGACTCCTTGTAGCCGCCGAACGGCGAGGTCGGGTCGAACTTGTTGAAGGTGTTGGCCCAGACCACGCCGGCCTTGAGCTTGTTGGCCGCCCAGAGGATGCGCGAGCCCTTCTCCGTCCAGATGCCGGCGGAGAGGCCGTACGGGGTGTTGTTGGCCTTCTCGATCGCCTCGGCGGGGGTGCGGAAGGTCAGCACCGACAGGACCGGGCCGAAGATCTCCTCCTGGGCGATCCGGTGGGCCTGGCTGACGCCCATGAACAGGGTCGGCTTGAACCAGAAGCCGGTGCCCGGGAGTTCGCAGGCCGGCGACCAGCGCTCGGCGCCCTCGGCCTCGCCGGCGTCGGTCAGCGCGGTGATCCGGGCCAGCTGCTCGGCCGAGTTGATGGCGCCGATGTCGGTGTTCTTGTCCAGCGGGTCGCCGACCCGCAGGGTGGACATCCGGCGCTTGAGGGCGTCCAGCAGCTCGTCCTGGATCGACTCCTGGACCAGCAGGCGCGAGCCCGCGCAGCAGACGTGGCCCTGGTTGAAGAAGATGCCGTTGACGATGCCCTCGACCGCCTGGTCGATCGGCGCGTCGTCGAAGACGATGTTGGCGGCCTTGCCGCCCAGCTCCAGCGAGAGCTTCTTGCGGGTGCCGGCCAGCTGCTTGGCGATCGCACGGCCGACCGGGGTGGAGCCGGTGAAGGCGACCTTGTTGACGTCCGGGTGCGCGGTGAGCGCGGCGCCGGTGCGGCCGTCGCCGGTGACGATGTTGACGACGCCCTTCGGCAGACCGGCCTGGCGGCAGATCTCGGCGAAGCGCAGCGCGGTCAGCGGGGTGGTCTCGGCCGGCTTCAGGACGACCGTGTTGCCGGTCGCCAGCGCGGGCGCGATCTTCCAGGCCAGCATCAGCAGCGGGAAGTTCCACGGGATGACCTGGCCGGCCACGCCGAGCGGCTTCGGGTTCGGGCCGTAGCCGGCGTAGTCGAGCTTGTCGGCCCAGCCCGCGTAGTAGAAGAAGTGCGCGGCGACCAGCGGCAGGTCGACGTCGCGGGTCTCGCGGATCGGCTTGCCGTTGTCGATCGACTCCAGCACGGCCAGCTCGCGGCTGCGCTCCTGGATGATCCGGGCGATCCGGAACAGGTACTTGGCGCGCTCGCTGCCCGGCAGCGCCGACCAGTCGGCGAAGGCCCTGCGGGCGGCGGCGACCGCGCGGTCCACGTCCTCGTCGGTGCCCTGGGCGAACTCGGCGAGCACCTGCTCGGTGGCCGGGTTGACCGTCTTCAGGGACTCGCTGCCGGAGGAGTCGACGAACTCGCCGCCGATGAAGTGGCCGTAGGAGGTGGCGATGTCGCCCGCGGCGGCGGGGGACTCGGGGGCCGGGGCGTAGGCGAAGAGGCCTCCGGCGGGCTTGGCCGCGGGCTCCTCGATGTTCTTCTTCTTGGCCATGGTGATCAGTCCACCGTCACGTAGTCGGGGCCGGAGTAGCGGCCGGTGGCGAGCTTCTGGCGCTGCATCAGCAGGTCGTTGAGCAGGCTGGAGGCGCCGAAGCGGAACCAGTGCGGCGTCAGCCAGTCGTCGCCGAGGGTCTCGTTGACCATCACCAGGTACTTCATGGCGTCCTTGGTGGTCTTGATCCCACCGGCGGGCTTCACGCCGACCTGGACGCCGGTCTGCGCGCGAAAGTCGCGGACCGCCTCCAGCATCAGCAGGGTGACCGGCGGGGTCGCGTTGACGGCGACCTTGCCGGTGGAGGTCTTGATGAAGTCGGCGCCGGCCAGCATCGCCAGCCAGGAGACCCGGCGGACGTTGTCGTAGGTCTGCAGCTCGCCGGTCTCGAAGATCACCTTGAGGTGGGCGGAGCTGCCGTCGGGGCGCTTGCACGCCTCCTTGACGGCGACGATCTCGTTGAAGACGTCGTAGTAGCGGCCGGAGAGGAAGGCGCCGCGGTCGATCACCATGTCGATCTCGTCGGCGCCCGCGGCCACCGCGTCGGCGGTGTCGGCGAGCTTGACCGGGAGGGCGGCGCGGCCGGCCGGGAAGGCGGTGGCCACCGAGGCGACCTGGATGTCGGTGCCCCGCAGGGCGGCCTTCGCGGTGGCGACCATGTCCGGGTAGACACAGATGGCGGCGACGCGGGGGGTGGTCGGGTCGGTCGGGTCGGGGGTCCTGCCCTTGGCGCACAGCGCGCGCACCTTGCCGACCGTGTCCGCGCCCTCCAGCGTGGTCAGGTCGATCATGGAGATCGCCAGGTCGATGGCGTACGCCTTCGCCGTGGTCTTGATCGAGCGGGTACCGAGAGTGGCGGCACGCGCCTCCAGGCCGACCTGGTCGACGCCGGGCAGGCCGTGCAGGAAGCGGCGGAGCGAGGCCTCGGACGCCGCAACGTCCTGAAGGCCGCTGCCCGCAACGCCGGGGGCATTGGCTGCAACAGTGGACATAGTCACCAGACCAGCATATCTACGCGCGTAGCCGTCCGCTAGGGTGGCGGCCTTTCGTGGCCGGACCGAGACCTCCGGGTGAGGGGCATGGGGCAGAATCGACGCCATGACCGATTCCGACGGCAAGCCCCACCAGGGCCCGGCCGCCCCCGCCGGGGAACCCGAGTACGCGGACCGCGTGTACCGCTCCGTCCCCGGCGTGATCTCCGGCGTGTTCCTGCTCGCCGTCGCCGCCTGGCTCATCGGCGACGCGGCCGTGACCGGCACCGGGAAGACCCCGTACGTCGCGCTCGCCGCCGTACCCGTGTTCGCCCTCCCGGTGATCGCCTACACGCTGCGCCCGGTCGTGCGGGCGTCCCGCAGCCGACTGGTGGTGCGCAACCCGTGGCGGACCATCACCGCGCCGTGGGCCTCGGTGGACGCCCTGCGCGCCGGCTACTCGGTCGAGCTGCTCGCGGGCGGCAAGAAGTACCAGGTCTGGGCCGTGCCGGTGTCACTGCGGCAGCGCAAGCGCGCCACCCGCGCCCAGAGCCGCAGCATCGCCGAGCACGCCTCCCGGACCGGCCTCGGGATGGGCCTCGCCGCCCGGACCAACCCCGTCGTCCAGGGCTCCCCGGACCCCACCCGCGCCTGGTCCGACCAGGTGACCAACGTGCTGCAGGAGATGGCCGAGCGCAACGCCACCCGCCCCGACGCCGCGGGCCCGGTCGTGGTGCGCTGGTGCTGGTGGCTGATCGCCCCCGCCCTGCTCGGCCTGCTCGCCCTGATCACGGTCATCGCCGCCTGAGGCCGACCCACGGACACGAAGGGCCCGCCGGTCACCGGCGGGCCCTTCCGTATGCGAGATGCGTCAGGCGGTGATGCCCGCGGCGGCGGCGAGGTCCTGCTTGATGGTGGCGAGGAGGGCGGCGGCGCGGTCGCGGGTGCGGGCGAGGTCGGCGGCGGTGGCGACCGGGAGGACGACCTCCAGGTAGCACTTGAGCTTGGGCTCCGTGCCGGAGGGGCGGACCACGATGCGGGCCGAGCGGACCGCCTCGCCGGCCAGGTAGTAGCGCAGGCCGTCGGTGGGCGGCAGGTCGGCGGAGCCGGCCGCGAGGTCGTCGGCGCGGGTGACGGTCAGGCCGGCCAGGACGGTCGGGGGCTGCTCGCGCAGGCGGCGCATGGCGTCGGCGATCAGCGAGAGGTCCTGGACCCGGACCGAGAGCTGGTCGGTGGCGTGCAGGCCGTGTTCCAGCGCCAGGTCGTCCAGCAGGTCGGACAGGGTGCGGCCGGACTTCTTGAGGGTGGCGGCGAGCTCGGCGACCAGCAGGGCGGCGGTGATGCCGTCCTTGTCCCGGACACCCTGCGGGTCGACGCAGTAGCCGAGCGCCTCCTCGTAGCCGTAGCGCAGGCCCTCGGCGCGGGAGATCCACTTGAAGCCGGTCAGCGTCTCGGCGTAGCCCAGGCCCGCCGCCTCGGCGATCCGGCCGAGCAGGGTGGCGGAGACGATGGTGGTGGCGAAGGTGCCCTCGGCCTTCTTCGCGACCAGGGCCGAGCCGAGCAGTGCGCCGACCTCGTCGCCGCGCAGCATCCGCCAGCCGGAGGTGCCGTTGCCGCTGCCGGCCGCGTTGCCGTTGGTGGGGACGGCCACCGCGCAGCGGTCGGCGTCGGGGTCGTTGGCGATCACGATGTCCGGGCCGACCGAGGCGGCGGTGCGGAAGGCGAGGTCCATCGCCCCCGGCTCCTCCGGGTTGGGGAAGGCCACGGTCGGGAAGTCCGGGTCGGGTTCGGCCTGCTCGGCGACCACGGTGGGCGCGGGGAAGCCGGCCTGGCGGAAGGCGGCGACGAGGGTGTCGCGGCCGACACCGTGCATGGGGGTGTAGACGACGTCGAGTTCGCGCGGGCTGTGCGGGTCCACGATGGACACGGCGCGGGCCAGGTAGGCCTCGACGACGTCCTCGCCGAGCACCTCCCAGCCGTCCTCGGCGCGCGGGACCTCGTCCAGTGAGCCGATCGCGTCGATCTCGACGGCGATCCCGGCGTCGGCCGGCGGGACGATCTGCGAGCCGTCGCCCAGGTAGACCTTGTAGCCGTTGTCCTGAGGCGGGTTGTGGCTGGCGGTGACGGTGACGCCGGCGGCCGCGCCCAGGTGGCGGACGGCGAAGGCGAGCACCGGGGTGGGGAGCGGGCGGGGCAGCAGTGCGGCGCGCAGGCCGGCGCCGACCACCACGGCGGCGGTGTCGCGGGCGAAGTCGTACGACTTGTGGCGGGCGTCGTAGCCGATGACGACCAGGTCGCCCAGGCCCTGCTTCCGGACGTAGGAGACCAGGCCGGCAGCGGCCCGGATCACCACGGCGCGGTTCATCCGCATCGGGCCGGCGCCGAGTTCGCCGCGCAGGCCGGCGGTGCCGAACTGGAGGCGGTCGGCGAAGCGCTCGGCGAGTTCCGCCCAGGCGATCTTGCTGTCCGACTCGGCGTCCGGGCCCTCGGCCCGGGCCAGCAGGGCGCTGAGCTCCTCGCGGGTCTGCGCGTCGGGATCCTCGGACAGCCAGGCCCGGGCCCGGGAGAGGAGGTCGGTGGTGGGTGCCTGCGTCATCGCTGCCTGCTCCATCGGGAAGTTCGTCGGTTGTCGACCGGGGGGTTCCGCAAAGAGGGGGTACGCATGCGGACGGGGCCCGCGGGCGGGTGTGATCAGCGGATCACGGCCGGCCGTGGGCCCCGTCGCTCATGCATTGTGCGCCTGGTGGGCGTCAGATCCGCTCAAGGACCTTCGCCAGCAGCTCGCCCATGCGCTCGGCGGAGGCCTTGCCGGCCTCCAGCACCTCTTCGTGGTTGAGGGGCTCGCCGGTCATGCCGGCCGCCAGGTTGGTGACCAGGGAGATGCCGAGGACCTCGGAGCCGGCCTCGCGGGCGGCGATGGCCTCCAGGGTGGTGGACATGCCGACCAGCTCGCCGCCGATCACCCGGGCCATGTTGACCTCGGCCGGGGTCTCGTAGTGCGGGCCGCGGAACTGCACGTAGACGGCCTCGTCCAGGGACGGGTCGACCTCGTGGCAGAGCGCGCGCAGGCGCTTGGAGTACAGGTCGGTGAGGTCGACGAAGTTGGCGCCGACGATCGGGGAGTCCGCGGTCAGGTTGATGTGGTCGCTGATCAGGACCGGCTGGCCGGGGGTCCAGCCCTGGCGCAGGCCGCCACAGCCGTTGGTCAGCACGATGATGCCGCAGCCGGCCGCGGCGGCGGTGCGCACGCCGTGGACGACGGTGGCCACGCCGTGGCCCTCGTAGTAGTGGTTGCGGCCGAGGAAGATCAGCGCGCGCTTGTCGCCGATCTTCACCGAGCGGATCTTGCCGGCGTGGCCGGCGACGGCGGGGGCGGGGAAACCGGGCAGGTCGGTGACCGGGAACTCGGCCACGGTCTCGCCCAGGGCGTCGGCGGCCGGCACCCAGCCGGAGCCCATCACCAGGGCGACGTCGTGCCGCTCGGCACCGGTCAGCTCGCGCAGGCGCTCGGCGGCGGCCTGGGCGGCGGCGTAGGGGTCGGCGGAGACGACCGACTGAGGAGAAGCGTTCACGGGACCGAGGATAGACGGGAATCGGCTACGCGCGTAGAAAATCCGCTGCGGCATGCCGGATTGTTACCCGGTTGACCCGAAAACACAGCTCGGTGGCGCCATCCGGGTGACAGGTCCGTCGCTTTCCACAGTCGCGTCGGCGGATCGGAGTCGTTTCGCGCCGCGCTGCCCCTTCGCGTACGTGCCGTTGTCGCCGAGCCGCGCCGGGGGCCCGGGCGGACACCGGCGACGGCCGGTCAGCAGGGACGGCGGCGCAGGTCCATGACGTAGTCGTGCGGGGCACCGGCGCTCTCGGCGGCGTCGGCGACCAGGCCGAGGTAGCGGGCCGCGGGCAGACCGCCCTCGTAGTCGTTGAGCACGTACGTCCAGACCGGGATGGAGCCGTCCAGGGTCTGCGCGCGGAGCTTGATCTTGCGGTAGATGCCGAGCTGGACGCCCTCCCAGCGGTCCAGGCCGTCCTCGTCCACCGGCGAGACGTCGTACAGCGAGACGAAGACCTGGTCCTTCTCGTCCTCGACGACGGTGGCCAGCGAGCCCTCCCAGCCGAGCTGCTCGCCGCCGAAGGTGAGCCGCCAGCCGTCCAGCCACCCCGTGCCGCGCAGGGGGGAGTGCGGGGCTCGGCGGGTCATCTGCCGGGCATCGAGGTTGGTGGCATACGCGGCGTAAAGGGGCATGGGGGGAAGCGTAGCCCGGGCGGCGCGCGGACCGGGCTACCGGACGGAGGTACGGAGGCCGGACCCCGGCGTGGCGGCGCTCTCGGCGTGCGGGACAATGGGGAGCGTGACTCGGATCGTGATCATCGGTGGCGGACCCGGCGGCTACGAGGCGGCCCTGGTCGCCGCACAGCTCGGCGCGGAGGTGACCGTCGTCGACCGCGACGGTCTGGGCGGATCGGCGGTGCTCACGGACTGCGTTCCGTCGAAGACGCTGATCGCGACCGCGGAGGTGATGACCACCTTCGACAGCTCGTACGAGGAACTCGGCATCATCGTCGCGGACGACACGCCTCCCAACGAGCAGGCCGCCAGGGTCGTCGGCGTGGACCTGGGCAAGGTCAACCGCCGTGTGAAGCGCCTGGCGATCGCTCAGTCCCACGACATCACCCAGTCCGTCACCCGGGCCGGCGTCACCGTGCTGCGCGGCCGCGGCCGGCTCGGCACCGGCGGGCAGGCCGCCGACGGCTCCCGCGAGGTGCTGGTGGACGCGCCGGACGGGGCCGTGCACTCGCTGCGCGCCGACGCGGTGCTGATCGCCACCGGCGCCCACCCGCGCGAGCTGCCGGACGCCCAGCCGGACGGCGAGCGGATCCTGACCTGGACCCAGGTGTACGACCTGGAGGAGCTGCCCCGCGAGCTGATCGTGGTCGGCTCCGGTGTGACCGGTGCGGAGTTCGCCGGCGCGTACCAGGCGCTCGGTTCCAAGGTCACCCTGGTCTCCAGTCGCGACCGCGTGCTGCCGGGCGAGGACCCGGACGCCGCCGAGGTGCTGGAGGACGTCTTCCGTCGCCGCGGCATGAACGTGATGGGCCGTTCGCGGGCCGAGAGCGTCAAGCGGATCGGCGACCGGGTCGAGGTGACCCTGGCCGACGGCAAGGTGATCGAGGGCTCGCACTGCCTGATGGCGGTCGGCTCGATCCCCAACACCTCCGAGATGGGACTGGAGGAGGCCGGGGTCAAGCTCAACGACTGGGGCCAGATCCAGGTCGACCGGGTCTCCCGCACCACCGCCCCCGGCGTGTACGCGGCCGGCGACTGCACCGGCGTCTTCATGCTCGCCTCGGTGGCGGCCATGCAGGGTCGGATCGCGATGTACCACGCGCTCGGTGACGCGGTGCAGCCGCTGAACCTCAAGACCGTGGCCTCCAACGTCTTCACCGACCCGGAGATCGCCACCGTCGGCTACACCGCGGCCGACGTGGAGTGCGGCAAGATGGACGCCGTCGTGGTCAAGCTCCCGCTGCGCGGCAACCCGCGGGCGAAGATGCAGGGCATCCGGGACGGCTTCGTGAAGCTGTTCTGCCGTCCGGGCACCGGCATCGTGGTCGGCGGCGTGGTCGTCGCCCCGCGCGCCAGCGAACTGATCCACCCGATCTCGCTCGCGGTGGACGCCAATCTGACGGTCGAACAGGTGGCCAGCGCCTTCACCGTCTACCCGTCCGTCTCCGGCTCGACCGCCGAGGCCGCCCGGCAGCTGCACATCCGCAAGCGGGCCGACGGCGAATCCTGAGCGTCCGGCGCACAGTTGAGGGGCGGCTGCCGATCGGCGGCCGCCCCTCGCGCATGAGTGATCGTCACCCGGACGGCGGGCGCAGTCCCGGGCTGTTGACGGCGCGTATTGTACGGTCACGCGCCGCTCGTGCGTGAGCAATTCCCGCTACTAGCAGCAAACGCCTGAAAGCAGACGGTCACGCAGGTTACCGTCGGTTCTGTGTTTGCTGCAGAACGTCGCCAGTTGATCCTCGAAATGGTGCGCGCCAACGGAGCGGTCTCGCTCCGGGAGTTGGCCCGCGTCGTCCAGACCTCCGAAGTGACCGTGCGCCGTGACGTGCGGGCCCTGGAGGCAGAAGGGCTCCTCGACCGCCGGCACGGCGGCGCGGTGCTCCCCGGCGGCTTCAGCCGCGAACCCGGTTACCCGCAGAAGACCCACCTGTCCGCGGCGGAGAAGAGCGCCATCGCGGACCTCGCCGCCGGCCTGGTGGAGGAGGGCGACGCGGTGGTGGTCGGTGCCGGCACCACCACCCAGGAGCTGGCCCGCCGGCTGGCACGGGTGCCGGGTCTGACGGTGGTCACCAACTCGCTGCTGGTCGCCCAGGCGCTGGCACACGCCAACCGGGTCGAGGTGGTGATGACCGGCGGCACCCTGCGCGGCTCCAACTACGCGCTGGTGGGCAGCGGTGCGGAGCAGTCGCTGCAGGGGCTGAGGGTCACCAAGGCCTTCATCTCCGGCAGCGGGCTGACCGCCGAGCGCGGGCTGTCGACCGCGAACATGCTGTCCGCGAGCGTGGACCGGGCCATGGTGCTGGCGGCCGCCGAGGTCATCGTCCTCGCCGACCACACCAAGCTCGGCGCGGCCGGCATGTTCCAGACCGTCGCCACCGAGACCATCACCCGGCTGGTCACCGACGAGCAGGCCGCCGCGGACGACGCCACCGCCCGCGAACTGGACGCGCTCGCCGACTGCGGGGTGCAGATCGACCTGGCGCCGATCGGGGCGGCCCCGAGCGGCGACGCCCCGGTGCACGGCACCGGCAGCGGGCCGGTCCACCAGACCCAGCCCGGCCCGATGGCCCGCCGCCCGGGCCCGCCCCCCGGCGGCGCCCCGCTGCCCGGCCAGCGCCGCCCCGGCGCCCACGGCGGCCCGGGCGGGATGCCGGTCCGGCTGGCCGAGATGGGCCTGCCGCGCGGGCGCTGAGCAGCCCGGCCGCAGCGGCGCGGAGAGCCGCAACCGGCGCACAAAGCGACCGGTCCGCACACCCCGAAGGGCGTACGGACCGGTCGGTGCCCGACGGGGCGGGTCAGTCCTTGATCTCGCAGAGCGCGGCGCCGCTGCTGACGCTCGCGCCGACCTCGGCCTTGAGGCCGACGATGGTGCCCGCCCGGTGGGCGTTCAGCGGCTGCTCCATCTTCATCGCCTCCAGGACCACGATCAGCTCGCCCTCGGCGACGACCTGGCCCTCCTCCACGGCGACCTTGACGATGGTGCCCTGCATCGGCGAGGCCAGGGTGTCACCGCTGACGGCCGAACCGGCCTTCTTGGCGCCCGCCCGGCGCTTGGCCTTGGCGGCGCCCGTCGCACCGGCCGCCGGGGCCGTCGAGACGCCCAGCGAGGACGGCAGCGAGACCTCGATCCGCTTGCCGCCGACCTCGACCACGACCGTCTCCCGGCCCTCGGCCTCCTCGCCGTCGCCGGCCGCACCGGCGAACGGCGGGATGGTGTTGTCGAAGTCGGTCTCGATCCACCGGGTGTAGACCGTGAACGGCTCGTCGCTGCCGTGCACCTCGGGCGCGAACGCCGGGTCGGTGACGACCGCCTGGTGGAACGGGATGGCGGTGGCCATGCCCTCCACCTTGAACTCGGTCAGCGCGCGGCGGGCCCGCTCCAGGGCCTGCTTGCGGTCGCGGCCGGTGACGACCAACTTGGCCAGCAGCGAGTCCCAGGCCGGGCCGATGACCGAGCCGGTCTCCACGCCGGAGTCCAGGCGCACGCCCGGGCCGGACGGCGGGGCGAACAGCGTCACGGTGCCGGGCGCGGGCAGGAAGCCGCGGCCCGGGTCCTCGCCGTTGATGCGGAACTCGAAGGAGTGGCCGCGCACCTCCGGGTCGTCGTAGCCGAGCTCCTCGCCGTCGGCGATCCGGAACATCTCGCGGACCAGGTCGAGGCCGGTGACCTCCTCGGTGACCGGGTGCTCCACCTGCAGACGGGTGTTGACCTCCAGGAAGGAGATCGTGCCGTCCATCGCCACCAGGAACTCGCAGGTCCCGGCGCCCTCGTAGCCGGCCTCCTTCAGGATGGCCTTGGACGCCCGGTACAGCTCGGCGTTCTGCTCGGGCGTCAGGAACGGCGCGGGCGCCTCCTCGACCAGCTTCTGGTGGCGCCGCTGCAGCGAGCAGTCACGGGTGGAGACGACCACCACGTTGCCGTGCTTGTCGGCGAGGCACTGGGTCTCGACGTGCCGCGGGTTGTCCAGGTAACGCTCGACGAAGCACTCGCCGCGACCGAAGGCGGCGACCGCCTCGCGCACCGCGGAGTCGTACAGCTCCGGGATCTCCTCCAGGTTGCGGGCGACCTTGAGGCCGCGACCGCCGCCGCCGAAGGCCGCCTTGATGGCGACCGGCAGGCCGTTCTCCCGGGCGAAGGCGACGACCTCGTCGGCGCCCGAGACCGGGTCCGGCGTACCGGCGACCAGCGGGGCACCGGCGCGCTGCGCCACGTGCCGGGCGGTCACCTTGTCGCCGAGGTCGCGGATGGCCTGCGGCGGCGGGCCGATCCAGATCAGACCCGCGTCGAGGACGGCCTGGGCGAAGTCGGCGTTCTCCGACAAGAAGCCGTAGCCGGGGTGGACGGCGTCCGCGCCGGAGTCGGCGGCCGCCTTGAGGACCTTGGCGATGTCCAGGTAGCTGGTGGCGGGGCTGTCACCACCCAGCGCGTAAGCCTCGTCGGCCGCGCGGACGTGCAGCGCATCCCGGTCCGGCTCGGCGTAGACGGCGACGCTGGCGATACCGGCGTCCGAGCAGGCACGGGCGACGCGGACGGCGATTTCCCCGCGGTTGGCGATGAGCACCTTGCGCACTGTGGCTCCCTTCTTGAACCTCGTTGAGTTTATGGATTCCTGGGCAGTACCGGCGAGTAGCCCCCGGTTGTGAACTATCCCACACGCTCGGTGATGGGATCCGGCGCCCCGATACCGGCCGGTACGAAGACTCCGCAGGTCGCGACCGGTGGAGCCGGAGCGGTAGGGGCCACGGGGGGTGACGCAGCGGCGGCGTGGCGGGACGGTGGCGTGGGCCACAGTCTCGCGCGGGCGTGGGTCACGGTCTCACACCGCCCGCTCAGGCGGCGCCGGAGCGGGCGGCGGGCCGCTGCAGCGCCTCGGCCGTCACATCGGCCACCAGCTCCACCATGTCCGGCCCGTACGCCTTCGGATTGACCACCCGCAGGACCAGCGCGAAGGTGCCGTTGCGGCCGTGCTTGCGGGCGAGTTCGCGGTGGTGCGCGACCAGGTAGCGCACGCCGGCCTGGTTGGCGGTGCCGGTCTGGCCGGAGACCAGGAACACCGGGCGCCCGCCGTCCGGGGTGGCGATCCGGGCCAGCAGGGTGTGCGCCTGGTCCTGGTCGGCGGTGAAGTCCCGGTCGCCCACCACGAGCACGTTGCTGCCCGGGTCGGGGCCGGAGGTGAGCATCGCGCCCGGCAGACCCCAGGCCAGGTGGGCGGCCATCCGATCGTTGCTGACCGGGCCGCCGAGGCAGAGCTCGGTCTTGGCGCCCAGACCCCGGTGCGCGGAGTCGTGCGCGACCAGCTCGGGCCGCGCCCCGCACTCCTCGACCAGCCCGGCCAACCACATCAGGGCGTAGGCGTCCCGGCGGGTCACGGTGGTCGCGTGCGAGCCCGCGCCGATGCTGCGCGGCACCACGATCAGGCACTCGCTGTCGGCGGGCAGCCCCAGGAACTCCCGCACCCGCTCGACCCGGCGGCGCCGCCGCAGGGCCTGGGCCAGCCAGCCGAGGCCGGCGCTGATGGCACTGGCCACCAGGCCCAGCACCACGTTGAGCACGCTGTCGGTCATCGCCGCGTTCCCTCCCCGTTCGAAACGCCCGTCAGCTTAGAGGGCCAACGGGAGGAAGCGGCAGGTCACTTGGTCCACAGATCGGTGATGCGCACGTCCAGGTCGGCGAGCAGGCGGCGCAGCAGCGGCAGGGAGAGGCCGATGACGTTGCCCGGGTCGCCGTCGATGCCGTCGACGAACGGGGCCGAGCGGCCGTCCAGGGTGAACGCCCCGGCCACGTACAGCGGTTCGCCGGAGGCCACGTACGCGGCGATCTCGTCGTCGTCCGGGGTGCCGAAGCGGACGGTGGTGGAGGCGGTGGCCGAGGACTGCCGACCGGTCACCGTGTCGATCACGCAGTGGCCGGTGCGCAGCACCCCGGCGCGGCCGCGCATCGACTGCCAGCGGGCCAGCGCCTCGGTGGCGTCGGCGGGCTTGCCGAGCGCCTGCCCGTCCAGCTCCAGGACGGAGTCGCAGCCGATCACCAGCTCGCTGCCGGTGAGTTCGGCGGCGACGGTCTTCGCCTTGGCCTCGGCCAGGACGAGCGCGAGCTCGGCGGGGGAGGCGGCGCTGATCGCGTCCTCGTCGACGCCGCTGACCACCACGCGCGGGTCGAGACCCGCCTGGCGCAGCAGCCCGAGGCGGGCGGGGGAGGCGGAGGCGAGGACGAGGGCGCGCTGGTCGGTCATGCCCACCAGCGTAGGGGGTGCCGGTGTCCGCCGTTCAGGTGAACGACCGGGCGATCATGATCAGGACGGCGCCGACCAGCACCAGGGCGGCGAGCACCCGTCCGGCCCGCTGCATCCGCTCCTGCATCCGACGGGCCTCGGGCGAGGGCTCGTCGCGGGGGTCTGACCAGAGCACCCGTCCAGAGTGCGCCGCGGCCGGGCCCGGGCGCCTGAGTATCCGTACTCAGGTTTAGGGCAATCCGGGCGGGCAACGGCGCACGACCGCCCCGAGCCGAAGGGGCGCCCCGAGCAGCGTCACGGGCGAGCGGGCGAATAGCAGCGCAGGAAGTCGGACGGGCCGACTTCCTGCGCCGCGTACGGTCGGTTCAGCGTGCCCAGCCCGACGTCCGCCAGGCGTGGACGCCCGGGTGGACGGCGGGGCGGAGCAGGCGGGAGCGGTCGTTCCAGGGGGAGGCCGGGCCGACGCCGGCCTGACGCGCCGCCTCGGCGGCGGCCTGCGCGGCGGCGGCCCGGGCCTGGACCACCGCCAGAACGGTGGCCAGCTCCTCGGGGGTCGGCTGCCCGTGCAGCACGTGGATCGGGGACATGGCTGGTTCTCTCCCGACAGGGATGGGGCCTACAGGGGGATGTTGCCGTGCTTCTTCGGCGGCAGCACCTCGCGCTTGCCGCGCAGCGCCCGCAGGCCCCGGACGATGTGCCGGCGGGTCTCGCTCGGCGCGATGACCGCGTCCACGTAGCCGCGCTCGGCCGCCAGGTACGGGTTCAGCAGGGTGTCCTCGTACGAGGCGATCAGCTCGGCCCGCTTCTCCCCGGCGGTGCCGGACGCCTCGGCCTCGGCGATCTCCCGGCGGTGCAGGATGTTGACCGCGCCCTGCGCGCCCATCACGGCGATCTGGGCGGTCGGCCAGGCCAGGTTGAGGTCGGCGCCGAGGTGCTTGGAGCCCATGACGTCGTACGCGCCGCCGAAGGCCTTGCGGGTGATCACGGTGATCAGCGGGACGGTGGCCTCGGCGTAGGCGTAGATCAGCTTGGCACCGCGGCGGATGATGCCGTCCCACTCCTGCTCGGTGCCGGGCAGGAAGCCGGGCACGTCCACGAAGGTCAGCACCGGGATGTTGAACGAGTCGCAGGTGCGGATGAAGCGGGCGGCCTTCTCGCTGGCGTTGATGTCCAGGCAGCCGGCCAGGTCCATCGGCTGGTTGCCGACGATGCCGACCGACTGGCCCTCGACCCGGCCGAAGCCGGTGATGATGTTGCCCGCGAACAGCGGCTGGGTCTCCAGGAACTCGCCGTCGTCGACGATGTGCTCGATCACCTTGTGCATGTCGTACGGCTGGTTCGCCGAGTCCGGCACGATCGTGTCGAGTTCGAGGTCGTCCTCGGTGACCGTGAGGTCGGCCTGCTCGGGGTAGGACGGCGGGTCGCTCAGGTTGTTGGAGGGCAGGTACGAGAGCAGGCTCTTGACGTACTCGACCGCCTCCTTCTCGTCCGAGGCCAGGTAGTGCGCGTTGCCGGACTTGGTGTTGTGGGTGCGCGCGCCGCCCAGTTCCTCCATGCCGACGTCCTCGCCGGTGACGGTCTTGATCACGTCCGGGCCGGTGATGAACATGTGCGAGGTCTGGTCGGCCATCACCACGAAGTCGGTGATCGCGGGGGAGTACACCGCGCCGCCCGCGCACGGACCCATGATCAGCGAGATCTGCGGGATGACGCCCGAGGCGTGCACGTTGCGGCGGAAGATCTCGCCGTACAGGCCGAGCGAGACCACGCCCTCCTGGATCCGGGCGCCGCCCGAGTCGTTGATGCCGATGACCGGGCAGCCGGTCTTCAGCGCGAAGTCCATCACCTTGACGATCTTCTCGCCGAAGACCTCGCCGAGGGACCCGCCGAAGACGGTGAAGTCCTGGGCGAAGACCGCGACCTGGCGGCCGTCGACGGTGCCGTAGCCGGTCACCACGCCGTCACCGTACGGGCGGTTCTTCTCCTGGCCGAAGTTGGTCGAGCGGTGCCGGGCGAACTCGTCGAACTCCACGAAGGAGTCCTCGTCGAGCAGCTCCACGACCCGCTCGCGGGCGGTCAGCTTGCCCTTGGCGTGCTGCTTCTCCACGGCCTTGGACGAGCCGGAGTGCACCGCCTCGTCCAGCCTGCGCCGCAGGTCGGCGAGCTTGCCCGCGGTGGTGTGGGGGTCGTACGACGCCTCGGTCATCCGGTGGCTCTCCCTGATCCATGGCCGCGACCTGTTCGATTGCGCGCGGACCGGGTGGTGGGGGCCCGCGCATGAGGGCAGGGCGGCGCTACGAACTACCGCTGGGTAGCGTAGCGAGCGCGGAGGGCCATCCGTCATGTCCTGGCGTTATGGCCATCGACACAGTTTGGTTGACGGCCGTTCTGCGGGACGATGGGGCGGCCTACGTCCCATGCCGGCACCCACCACCTAGGGTTTCCCCCATGGACGCCCCCGACACCCCCCGCCGCAGCGGACTGCGCGGCTTCGGCCACACCGGACCGTCGCCCTGGACCGACCTGGACCGTCCGCCGCTCGACGAGAAGGCGCTGCGCCACGACCTGCTCGTCCCGGGCGGCCTCTGGACCTCCCTGGACGTCGTCACCGAGACCGGCTCCACCAACAGCGACCTCGCCGCCCGGGCCAAGGCCGGCGCCGCCCAGGGCGCGGTGCTGGTGGCCGAGGCGCAGAGCGCCGCGCGCGGCCGGCTGGACCGGCAGTGGACCGCCCCGGCCCGCTCCGGGCTGTTCCTGTCGCTCCTGCTGCGTCCCGAGGAGGTGCCGGTCGAGCGTTACGGCTGGCTGCCGATCCTGGTCGGGGTGGCCGCGGCCGCCACGCTCGGCCGGGTCGCCGAGGTCGAGGTCGGGCTGAAGTGGCCCAACGACCTGCAGGTGGAGATCGACGGCGCGGAGCGCAAGGTCGGCGGCATCCTCACCGAGCTGGCGGGCGGCGCGGTCGTCGTCGGCCTCGGCCTGAACGTCTCGCTGCGGGCCGACGAGCTGCCCGTGCCCACCGCCGCCTCGCTCGCGCTGGCCGGCGCCGCCACCACGGACCGGAGCACCCTGCTGCGGGCCCTGCTGCGCGAACTCGCCGGGCTGTACCGCGAGTGGACGGCCGCCGCCGGCGACCCGCACACCAGCGACCTGCTGCGCGCCTACGTGGACCGCTGCAGCACGCTCGGCCGCCAGGTGAAGGTCCACCTGCCCGGCGACACCGAGCTGACCGGCGAGGCGGTGGCGATCGACGGCGACGGGCGGCTGGTGGTTCGTACGCCCGACGGAGCACGCCGGGCGGTCGGCGCGGGCGACGTCGTCCACGTGCGCCCCGAACCCCGCTGAACGGCAGTCTTCACTTCTCCTTGACTCGGGCGGATGCCC
This sequence comes from Kitasatospora sp. NPDC034023, assembly GCF_055575795.1. Classification (NCBI taxonomy): domain Bacteria; kingdom Bacillati; phylum Actinomycetota; class Actinomycetes; order Kitasatosporales; family Streptomycetaceae; genus Kitasatospora; species Kitasatospora sp. NPDC034023. The sequence goes on along the minus strand of NZ_JBVIRY010000021.1, from coordinate 29,237 downwards.
CGGATCCGGTGATTCCGTGCGAACATTCCACCTGGCAACGGTGTGAGGCGCGCCACTGCCCGCCCGGGTGGCGGGCGGCGGGCCCGGACAGGTAGGACACGAGGCGAGTGCGGCGACCGCACGGGGACGGACCGGTGGCAGAGGACGGCAGCAGCGGCGCGACGGCGGGCAGCCACGACCCCACGGTCGCGCTCGAACTGGAACGCCTGATCCTGGACGCGCCACGCCGTTACACGCCGTACCAGGCCGCGCGCGCCGCCGACGTCCCGATGGAGCTGGCCACCCGGTTCTGGCGTGCCATGGGCTTCCCCGACATCGGCCAGTCCCGGGCACTCACCGACGGCGATGTGATCGCCCTGCGGCGGCTGGCCGGGCTGGTCGAGTCCGGGCTGCTGAGCGAGTCGATGGCGATCCAGGTCGCCCGCTCCACCGGCCAGACCACGGCCCGGCTGGCCGGCTGGCAGATGGACACCTTCCTGGAGAACCTCACCCAGTCCGTCGAGCCCGGGCTGACCCGGGCCGACGTCGCCTACCCGCTGGTCGAGCTGCTGCTGCCGGAACTGGAGCAGTTCCTGGTGTACGTCTGGCGGCGCCAGCTGGCCGCCGTCACCGGCCGGGTGGTGCAGGCCGCCGAGGACAACGAGATCACCAGCGGGCGGCTCGCCGTCGGCTTCGCCGACCTGGTCGGCTTCACCCGGCTGTCCCGGCGGCTGGAGGAGGAGGAGCTCGGCGAACTCGTCGAGACCTTCGAGAACACCTGCTCCGACCTGATCGTCGGCCAGGGCGGCCGGGTGATCAAGACCCTCGGCGACGAGATCCTCTACGTCTCCGAGGACCCGGCGACCGCCGCCGAGATCGCGCTCGGCCTGGTCGAGGCACTCGCCGGGGACGAGGCCATCCCGCCACTGCGGGTCGGCATGGCCTTCGGCACGGTCACCTCGCGGATGGGCGACGTCTTCGGCACCACCGTCAACCTGGCCAGCCGGCTCACCTCGATCGCGCCCAAGGACGCGGTGCTGATCGACGGCGAGTTCGCCGCCGCGCTGGAGCAGAACGGCAGCGTCGCCCCGGCCGACTCGGAAGGGCCAGGCCTGGCCGAGGCACTGTCGGCCGCCGCCGGGATGCCCGCCTCCGGGCTGCCGATGCCCGCGCCGGACACCGGCGCCCGCTTCCACCTGCAGCCGATGTGGCGGCGGCCGGTGCGGGGGCTCGGGCTCGTCGAACCGTGGCTGCTCACCCGGCGGCTGTAGGCGGAGTAGCGGCGTAGCCGGCCGTGTGCGGGGGTAGCCGAGCCGGCCGTGGGCGGGGTGGCGGAATAGCCGGCCGTAGGCGGGGTAGCCGGGGGCACGGGAAGGGCTCCGTCGGCCGTCTCCGGGTGCCGAACGGTTGAAACCCGTACGGTCTGGCGTGGGTCCATCCGGGCAAACGGGGCATAACCGAGCGAAACCGCCATAGTCTTGGTGCAAGCGGCCGGTCGGGTGCGCCCGGCCGACGGGGGTCCGGCAGGACCGAGCACAGGGAGCGAGGCGAGCCGGTGAGCAGTGAGGCGATCATGACGGACCGCGGCTGCGACTGCGGTGGCTCGCGGCACCGCGACCCGCTGCCCGACCTGAGACTGCAGTCCGTGGTCGAGCTGGCCCAGGACATGGCCGGCGCGCTCACCCCGCTGGAAGCCGTCCGGGCCGCCGCCACCCGCGCCACCGAGGCGCTCGGCGCCACCATGGCCGCCGTCTCGGTCTGGGACCGCGAATCCGGTCGGCTGCGGGTCCTGGTCAACCACGGCGACCTCGCCCCCGGCGAGGAGGAACTGCCCGAGGACGAGTCCTACCCCGTCGCCGACTTCCCCGAGATCGTCACGTACCTGGAGGAACGCTGGACCACCGGGCGCCTGCCGCGCGCCTGGCTGCAGAGCGCCGAAAGCAGCGAACCGCACACCGGCCACGCGCACCCGACCGCCGGTGCGTACTGCCAGGAACGCGCCGCGGCGCTGCGCCGGCGCGGGCGGGCCTGCTGCGTGGTCGCGCCGATCGTGCTGCACGGGCAGGCCTGGGGCGAGCTGTACCTCGCCCGGTCGATCGGCATGCCCGAGTTCACCGACGCCGACGCCGACCACGCGACCCTGCTCGCCGCCCAGGTCTCGGCCGGACTCGCCCAGACCGAGCGCCTCGCCGACCTGCGCAAGCTCGCCTTCTCCGACCCGCTCACCGGCCTCGCCAACCGGCGCGCCGTCGACGCCCGGCTGGAGAGCGCGCTGGAAGCGCACAACCGGGACAACACCGTGGTCTCGCTGGTCGTCTGCGACGTCAACGGGCTGAAGCGGGTCAACGACCAGCTCGGCCACGAGATGGGCGACCGGCTGCTGGAACGGTTCGCCCACCAGCTCTCGCTGGCCGCCGCCAAACTCCCCGGCAGCCTCGCCGCCCGGCTCGGCGGGGACGAGTTCTGCCTGCTCGTGGAAGGGCAGAAGGCCGACGAAGTGGTCGCCGTCGCCGAGGAGCTGTGCGCCCGCGCGCTCGCCCTGTCCGAGGGCGAGGGCGTGGCCTGCGGCGTCGCCTCCACCGGAGACTCGATCGGGCCCGTCACCACCCCCGACCGGCTCTTCCGGCTCGCCGACGCCGCCCAGTACCGGGCCAAGGCCGCCCGCGCCGCCCACCCCGTGGTCGCCGGACGCAGCCACGGCCCCGGCTTCTCGCCCGACCCCACCGTGCTGCTCGCCGACGCCGCCGACCCCCACCACCGGGCCGACGGGCGGCGCGGCGCGAACGGACGGGCCGGCGCCGGCGACCGGCGGCGGTTCCGCGGCGCCGCCCACAGCGCCGACCCCGGCCAGCTGCTCACCGCCGTCCTCACCGCCCTCGACCAGGCCGCCGCCGCCCGCGCCGTCCACCCGGCCGACACCCTCGGCAAACTCGCCGTCGTCGCCGAGACCTCCGCCCGGCTGCTCGACGCCGTCGGCTGGTGGATCTCGTACGTCCCGCCCGGCTCCCACCTCATGCGCACCGCCCAGCACGCCGTCTACCGGATGACCAGCGGCCCCAGCAGCACCCGCGCCGAGACCCAGCGCGCCCAGATCGAGGCCCCCGACGCCGTCTTCGACCTGCGCCACTACCCGATGACCCGCCGCGCCGTCCGCGGCGGCGCCTTCGCCCTCCGGGCCGGTGCCGTGGGCAACGACCCGGCCGAGGAAGCCATGCTCGTCGTCTCCGGCTACCGCGGCATGGTCGCCGCCGGCGGCCAGAACCCGGCCGGCGGCTGGCTCGTCGAACTCTTCGCCGACGACGCCACCCTCCCCCTCGGCCAGGCCGCCTGCGCCATGCGAGCCCTGGTCGCCGTCTCCCTGGCCGGCGCGGCCTCACCGCCGGTGGTCTGAGCGGGGAAGCGGTTTCGGCGGGAGCGTGCTTCGGTCGCCACTGATGACGTGGCGGCCCGTTGACGGCGCGTACGGCGGCCCCGGGCGGGGGTGCCGAGGCCGTCTTCGGTGGTCCGCCGCTGTCGTGTGCCGGTTTGGTGACCGGTGGGTCGCGGGTGCGTCGCGGTTGGGGGCCGGGGGTGCCGTGGCCGGGTGGGGCGGTGGGAGGGTGGGTGGCCGGTCGAGCGGGAGCGGGAGCGGGGGCGGTCGTGGGCAGACGGTTGGTGGGTGCGGCGGTGGCCGGGATGCTGGTGCTCGGGGGCGGGGTGGTGGTGGCCGCTCCGGCGTCGGCGGTGCCGGTGGTGGGGACGGCGGGGGCGGTGCGGACGGCGCCGGCGGTGCCGCGGGTGCGCGACGGGGCTCGGGTGCACCGGATCACCCAGGTCTCCGGGTCGAAGTCGAAATCGAAGTCGAAGACGAAGACGAAGACGAAGGTGAAGCGCGGCTTCCTCCACGGCTTCTTCCACGGCTTTCTCGGGTGGTTCACCACGGTCCTGCTGGCCGTCCTGCTGATGACCCTCCTGGTCGTCCTGTGGGTCAGGCGTTCGAACCGCCCGCAGTCGTAGGCGGGTTGAGGGCCCGCAGGACGGCGTCGACCAGGCGGTCGGCGTGCTCGTGGGTGAGCGGGCCGAGCCGGTACTGCCAGCGGTAGTAGAGCGGGCCGTAGACGAGTTCGACGGCCAGGTCGAGATCGGTGTCGGGGGCGATCTGGCCGGCCTCGCGGGCGCTGCGCAGCCGGTCGCGGGTGACCTCCAGCAGCGGGTCCAGGAGGCGGGTGCGGTAGTCGGCGTGCAGCGCGGGGTCGGTGATGATCTCGGCGATCATCGTGCGGTAGGTGCGGTCGGTGGCCGGGTCGGCGAGTTCGTCGGTGGTGGGGCGCAGGACGGTCCGCAGGTCGGCGGCGAGGTCGCCGGTGTCGGGGAGCGCGAGGCTGCCCTCGTGCTCGCTGCCGGCGAGGAAGGCGTCGAAGACGACGGCGCCCTTCGAGGGCCACCATCGGTAGATGGTCTGCTTGCCGACGCCGGCCCGGGCGGCGATGGCCTCGATGGTCAGCTTGCGGTAGCCGACGTCGGCGACGAGTTCGGCGGCGGCGGCGAGGACGGCGGTGCGGGCGCGCTCGCTGCGGCGGGCCGGATCGGGGGCGGTTCCGGATGTCATGGGAAAAAGTCTATGCGCAATGACGAGACGAGACGTATTGTCTTCTCAAGCCCTTGCGAGACGGTCCGTCTCGTCTCATCCGCCGTTCCGGAGGTGCCCATGACCCGCCCCGCACGCCCCGCACACATCCTGATGGTCTCCGTCCCGGCCCACGGGCACGTCAACCCCAGCCTCGCCGTGATCACCGAGCTGGTCGCCCGGGGCCACCGGGTCAGCTACGTCAACGACCCGTCCTTCCGGGAGATCGTCGAGTCCACCGGCGCGGCCTTCGTCCCCTACCCGACCAAGCTGCCGCTCGCGGACGACCCGGGCGGCTGGCCGGAGGACCCGGTGGCGATCCAGGACGTGTTCCTGGACGACACGCTGTCGATGTGGTCTGCGATGCTGGAGGCCTTCGAGGGCGACCGCCCCGACCTGGTGCTCTACGACATCGCGGGCTTCGCCGGGCGGGCGCTCGGCGAGCGGCTGGGCGTGCCGGTGGTGCAGCTGTCGTCCACCTTCGTCGGCTGGGACGGCATCGAGGAGGACCTGGCCGAGGTCTTCGAGGCGACCCGCAACGGCCCGGGCGGCCCCGAGCACTACCGGCGGTTCGCCGAGTGGCTGGCCGAAGCCGGCACGGTGGAGCGCGACGTCGAGGCCTTCAAGGGCCGCCCGGAGCGGTGCGTCGCGCTCGTCCCGCGCGCGCTCCAGCCCAACGCCGACCGGGTCGACGACCGGCGCTTCAGCTTCGTCGGGCCCTGCTTCGGCGACCGGGCCCACCAGGGGGAGTGGCAGCGGCCGGCCGGTGCCGAGAAGGTGCTGCTGGTCTCGCTGGGCTCGGCGTTCACCCACCATCCGGCGTTCTACCGGGCCTGCGTCCAGGCCTTCGGCGACCTGCCGGGCTGGCACACGGTGCTGCAGGTCGGCGAGCACACCGACCTGGCCGAGCTCGGCGAGGTGCCGGACACCGTCGAGGTGCACCGGTGGGTGCCGCAGCTGTCGGTGCTCGCCCAGGCGGACGCCTTCGTCACCCACGCGGGTATGGGCGGCTCCAGTGAGGGGCTGTTCCACGCGGTGCCGATGATCGCGGTGCCGCAGGCCGTCGACCAGTTCGCCAACGCGGACGCGCTGGTGGGACTCGGCGTCGCCCGTCGGCTGGACACCGACCGGGCCACCCCGGAGGCGCTGCGCGCGGCGCTGCTGGAGCTGGTCGGCGACCCGGCGGTGGCCGAGCGGCTGCGGGAGCTGTCCGCCGCCGGACGGGCCGAGGGCGGCACCGCCCGGGCGGTCGACCTGATCGAGGCGGAGCTGAGGTGAGCCGGGACGGGGGTCGCCGCGTGCGGCGCGGATCCGGGCGAAGGAGAATCCGGATGACGAACACCTGTTGTCATATTCTCATTCACCTGATGTGATGGTGTATATGGATATGCACAGTGCTGTGGCCCCCGACGCTCCGCTGGTCCTGGTCGGCAAGGCCGACGTCAGCGCCGAGGACGTTCTGGCCGTCGCCCGGGGCAACGCCCGGGTCGAGATCGGTCCCGACGCGCAGGCCGAGATGGCGGCCGCCCGCGCCCGGATCGACGCCCTCGCGGCCGAGCCGCGCCCCGTCTACGGCGTGTCGACCGGCTTCGGCGCGCTCGCCGTGCGGCACATCAGCCCCGAGCTGCGCGCGCAGCTGCAGCGGTCGCTGGTGCGCTCGCACGCCGCCGGCATGGGCCCGGTGGTCGAGCGCGAAGTGGTTCGCGCGCTGGTGTTCCTGCGGATGAAGACGCTGGCCTCCGGCCGTACCGGTGTGCGCCCGCTGGTCGCCCAGACCATGGCCGCCCTGCTCAACGCGGGCATCACCCCGGTGGTCCGGGAGTTCGGCTCGCTCGGCTGCTCCGGCGACCTCGCGCCGCTGTCGCACTGCGCGCTGGTCCTGATGGGCGAGGGCACCGCCACCGGCCCGGACGGCGTGGAGAAGCCCGCCGCCGAGCTGCTCGCCGCCGCCGGCATCGAGCCGGTCGAGCTGCTGGAGAAGGAGGGCCTGGCCCTCATCAACGGCACCGACGGCATGCTCGGCATGCTGGTGATGGCCATCGCCGACCTGCAGCGGCTGTTCACCACCGCCGACATCACCGCCGCGATGACCCTGGAGGCGCTGCTCGGCACCGAAAAGGTGCTCGCCCCCGAGCTGCACGCCCCGATCCGCCCGCACCCGGGCCAGGCGCTGAGCGCCGCCAACATGCTGGCCGTCCTCAAGGACTCCGGCCTCACCGGCCACCACCAGGACGACGCGCCGCGGGTCCAGGACGCTTACTCGATCCGCTGCGCCCCCCAGGTGGCCGGCGCCGGCCGCGACACCCTGGCCCACGCCCGGCTGGTCGCCTCCCGCGAGCTGGCCGCCTCGGTGGACAACCCGGTGGTGCTGCCGGACGGCCGGGTGGAGTCCAACGGCAACTTCCACGGCGCCCCGGTCGCGTACGTGCTGGACTTCCTCGCCATCGCCGCCGCCGACCTCGGCTCGATCTCCGAGCGCCGCACCGACCGGATGCTCGACAAGGCCCGCTCGCACGGCCTGCCGGCCTTCCTGGCCGACGACCCGGGCGTGGACTCCGGCCTGATGATCGCCCAGTACACCCAGGCGGCGCTGGTCAGCGAGAACAAGCGGCTCGCCGTCCCGGCCTCGGTCGACTCGATCCCGTCCTCCGCGATGCAGGAGGACCACGTGTCGATGGGCTGGTCGGCCGCGCGCAAGCTGCGCCAGGCCGTCGAGAACCTCGGCCGGATCCTCGCCGTCGAACTCACCGCCGCCGCCCGCGCGCTGGAGATCCGTCAGCAGGCCGACTCGGCCGGCCGGATCGCCCCGGCCACCGCGGCCGCGCTGGCCGTCGCCCGGGAGGCGGGGGTCGGCGGCGCCGGCCGCGACCGCTTCCTCTCGCCGGACCTGGAAGCGGCCGCGGCGCTGGTCGCCTCCGGCGAGCTGGTGCGCGCGGTCGAGCAGGTCACCGGCCCGCTGGCCTGACGCACCCGCGGTCGGACGCGCCTGCCGTCCGACGCCCCTCGGCGCGGGGTGACCGGGACTCAGTCCCAGTCGCCCCGCGGCCGGCGCTCCTCGCGGTGGCGGCGATCGCCGAACGCGGCGGCGACGTTGACCCCGACGATGCCCGCCCAGCAGACCAGCAGACCGGCGAAACCGGAGCCGCTCGACGGGTCGGTGGCGATCGCCGTCAGCGGGATGCCGAGTGCCATCGAGGCCACCGCGAGCCCGGTGCCGGAGCGCCTGCCCCAGCCCTGGCGGCGGGGGCGCTGGTGGCGGTCGGGGTGCGAGCGCGGCTCGTAGTCGTCCAGCCGCTGGGCCACCGAGCGCTCGACCCGGGCGTCCAGCCGGGCGTCCAGGCGCTTCATGAAGGAGTCGACGAGCTCGTCCTCGTACTCCTTGCCGAGCTCCTTGCGGGCCTGCAGGGTGGCGTCGAGGTCGCGCCGCAGGTCGTCCTGGCGAGTGTCCATGGGGGACAGCGTGGCGCGGCGGCCCCGCCCGGTCCACCTGTTCGCGGGGGGAATCCGGGCGGGCTCAGGGACAAATCAGGGTTACCCCGAGCCGCGGACCGTCCCCGGCCCTCTCCGCTCCTGTCCGACCCCCGGGACGTCCCACGAGGCGTTCCGCCGTACGAGACGTCTTTGCCAGGCGCGGCCCGCTGCTGCACAGTCGTCGTCCGAACCGCTCGCACCCGGAGGTACCGCTGATGACCGCCACCGACGAGACCGGCAGCGTCGGCCCCTCCGCCCGGCTGCTCCAGCTGTTCGAGGGCCACCGGCTGACCCCGACCCAGCGTCGGATCGCGCACTCGCTGGTGCGGCACGCCACCGAGGCGCCGTTCCTGTCCAGTGTGGAGGTCGCCGAACTCGCGGGCGTCAGCCAGCCGTCCGTCACCCGGTTCGCGGTCGCGCTCGGGTACGACGGCTACCCGGCGCTGCGCAAGCAACTGCGCGAGCTCGGCGGGGGAGAACCGGCCGCGCCGGAGACCCCGGACGACGCGGTGCGCAACGAGCACCAGCAGGCCGTGCTCGCCGAGATCGCGCACCTGCGCCACCTCGCCGAACTCCTCGCCGACCCGGAGCCGATCATCCGGGCCGCCCGGATGCTCGCCGCCTCCCGCCCGCTGCCGGTGCTCGGCCTGCGGGCCGCCTCGGCGCAGGCGTGCGGCTTCTCGTACTTCGCCGCCAAGGTGCACCCGGACATCCGGCTGCTGGACGAGGGCGGCAGCATGCTCGCCGACCGGCTGGAACAGGCCGCCGCGGCCGGGGCCACCGCGTTGCTCTGCTTCGCGCTGCCGCGCTACCCGCGGGAGCTGATGGACGCGCTGACGGTGGCCCGCGAGTGCGGGCTGACGGTGCTCACCGTCGCCGACAGCGCGTTCGCGCCGGTCGCCAAGCTCTCCGACCTGATGCTGCCGGCCGCCGTCGGCACCGGGCTGGTCTTCGACACCGCGTGCGCGCCGATGATGCTCGGCCGGGTGCTGCTGCAGGCCATGTGCGACGAACTCCCCGGTGCCGAGGCCCGGTTGGAGGCGATCGAGCAGTCGGCGACGGCGCGCGGCCTCTTCCTGGAATAAGCCCGGCTCCCGGAACAAACGCGGCCCGGAATGGGCGCGGCCGGAATAGCCGTCACGAACCCGGGCATCCCCTCCTACAGGGGGTGCGCCCATGCGCGTGATCCACGAGATGAAGTTCGTCGCCCGCCTGTCCTCTGGTGCCGACGAATGGTCCTGCCCCGCCTGCGGACGCCGCGTCACCCTGCGGCGCCTGCCCGAACCCGAACTGACCGTCCTCGACCCGGGCGACGAGTCGGCCGTGCACGTCGGCGTCGTCGAAGCCGACGCCCGGGCCGGCGCGGCCGCCGAGAAGTACGGCCTCGGCCCCGTCCAGAACATTCCCCGCCCGCCGTCCCCGCCCGCTCCCGACGACGCCGACCGCCGCTGGCTCGCCGAGATCGGCATCGACTGGGACGGCGACGCGGCGGCCTGACTCAGCTGCGGGGGGCGTACAGCGGGAGCCGGGACGTGTCCAGTTCGGCCGGCAGCGGTGAGGTCAGCGGGACGGGCTCGCCGTACTTGCCGTGCAGCACGCCCTGGTACTCGCCGTCGCGAGGGTGGGTGTGGAGGGTCCAGGCGCCCTGGCGGGGATCGACCGCGAGGAGGACCGGCACGCCCGCGATCGCGTACCAACTGGTCTTGGTCTTGGCGGCGATGTGGCTGACACGCTCAGAGGTTGAGACGACCTCCACGGCCGGCTCGACGTCGTGGGGGTCTGCCAGCCAGTCGTCGTCGTCCTCCCAGTCGGACGGCAGGACGACCAAGCCGGGTGTCGCGTAGTCCTCCGCGTCGTCGGGCATGTTGATCGACGAGACCTCATAGGCGCCGAGACCGGCCGGAAGTTTGTCGTCGAGCTGGCGGGACAAGCGCTTGACGGTCCCCGCGTGCTTACCGCGGAGAGTCGGGGGCATCAGCAGCGTTCCTCCGATGATCTGGACGCGAAGTCCCGTGCGCTGTTCGATCTCCTCCGCCACATCCCGGAGTCTGCCGGGCCGCACGCTGATGGCCGTCATCGTGTCCTCCGCTCCCTGGAGCTGGGCCGAGCGGCTGGTGTTCGCCGCGTTCAGGCTAGCGCGCCAAGTCGGCGGATGCCGGGGCTGATCGGATTGTTCCGGGGTCTGGTCGAAACCCTGCTGTTTAGTTATATTCAGTCGAGCAGAGCTTGAATGAATCCATCCGCAGGAGGCCGGGACTATGGTGCAGCAGGCGAGCGGTCCGCGTGAGGTGCGCGCGGCGCGTGGTACGGGACTCACGACGCAGGGGTGGCAGCAGGAAGCCGCCCTGCGGATGCTGATGAACAACCTCGACCCCGAGGTGGCCGAGCACCCGTCGAAGCTGGTCGTGTACGGCGGCACCGGCAAGGCCGCGCGGGACTGGCGCTCCTTCGACGCCATGGTGAAGACGCTGCAGGGCCTGAAGCAGGACGAGACCATGCTGGTCCAGTCCGGCCGACCGGTCGGCGTGATGCAGACCCACGAGTGGGCGCCGCGCGTGCTGATCGCCAACTCCAACCTCGTCGGCGACTGGGCCAACTGGGAGGAGTTCCGCCGGCTGGAGAGCCTCGGGCTCACCATGTACGGCCAGATGACCGCCGGCTCCTGGATCTACATCGGCACCCAGGGCATCCTCCAGGGCACCTACGAGACCTTCGCCGCCGTCGCCAACAAGCGCTTCAACGGCACGCTGGAGGGCACCATCACCCTCACCGCCGGCCTCGGCGGGATGGGCGGCGCCCAGCCGCTGGCCGTGACCATGAACGGCGGCGTGGCGATCTGCATCGACTGCGACCCGTCCCGGATCTCCCGCCGGATCGAGCACCGCTACCTGGACGTCGAGGCCAAGGACCTCGGCCACGCTCTGGAGCTGGCCACCGCCGCCCGCGACAAGAAGCAGCCGCTCTCCATCGGCCTGCTGGGCAACGCCGCCGAGCTCTTCCCGCAGCTGCTCGCGATGGACGCGCCGATCGACATCGTCACCGACCAGACCAGCGCCCACGACCCGCTCAGCTACCTGCCGGTCGGCGTCGCCTTCGACGACATGGCGGACTACGCCGCCGCCAAGCCCGCCGAGTTCACCCAGCGCTCGCGCGAGTCGATGGCCGCGCACGTCGAGGCGATGGTCGGCTTCCTGGACCGCGGCGCCGAGGTCTTCGACTACGGCAACTCGATCCGCGGCGAGGCCCAGCTGGCCGGCTACGACCGCGCCTTCGCCTTCCCCGGCTTCGTCCCCGCGTACATCCGCCCGCTGTTCTGCGAGGGCAAGGGCCCGTTCCGCTGGGCGGCGCTGTCCGGCGACCCGCAGGACATCCACAAGACCGACAAGGCCGTCCTCGACCTGTTCCCGGAGAACGAGTCGCTGGCCCGCTGGATCAAGCTGGCCCAGGAGAAGGTGCACTTCCAGGGCCTGCCCGCGCGCATCTGCTGGCTCGGCTACGGCGAGCGCGACAAGGCCGGCGAGCGCTTCAACGACATGGTCGCCTCCGGCGAGCTGTCCGCGCCGATCGTCATCGGCCGCGACCACCTGGACTGCGGCTCGGTCGCCTCCCCGTACCGGGAGACCGAGGCGATGCTGGACGGCTCGGACGCGATCGCCGACTGGCCGCTGCTCAACGCCATGGTCAACGTCGCCTCCGGCGCCTCCTGGGTCTCCATCCACCACGGCGGCGGCGTCGGCATCGGCCGCTCGATCCACGCCGGCCAGGTCACCGTCGCCGACGGCACCGCGCTGGCCGGGGAGAAGATCCGCCGGGTGCTCACCAACGACCCGGGCATGGGCGTCATCCGGCACGTCGACGCCGGCTACGACCGGGCCACCGAGGTCGCCGCCGAGCGCGGGGTCCGCGTCCCGATGGGTGAGCTGTGACCTCCGGTTTCGAAGAGATGTGGGCGGAGCTGCTCCCCGTGGGCCGCTCCGCCTCCTCCGGCGGCTACCGCCGGTTCGCCTGGAACTCCGCCGACGCCGAGTGCCGCGCCTGGTTCGAGCAGCAGGCCCGCAGCCGCGGCCTGGCGTACGAGCTGGACCGCAACGGCAACCAGTGGGCCTGGCTGGGCGACCCGCAGGCCGGCGGGGCCGTCGTCACCGGCTCGCACCTGGACTCCGTCCCGGACGGCGGCGCCTTCGACGGCCCGCTCGGGGTGGTCTCCTCCTTCGCCGCGCTGGACGAACTCCGCGCCCGGGGAACCGAGTTCACCCGGCCGCTGGCGGTCGTCAACTTCGGTGACGAGGAGGGCGCCCGGTTCGGCGTGGCCTGCATCGGCTCCCGGCTGACCGCCGGGGTGCTCTCCCGCGAGGCCGCGTACGAGCTGCGCGACGCCGCCGGCGTCCGGCTGCCCGACGCGATGGAGAAGGCCGGCTACGACCCGACCGGGATCGGCGCGGACGACGACCGGCTGGCCCGGATCGGCGCCTTCGTCGAACTCCACGTCGAGCAGGGCCGCTACCTCGCCGAGGGGCAGCCGGTCGGCGTGGCCGGCGCGATCTGGCCGCACGGCCGCTGGCGGTTCGACTTCCACGGCGAGGCCAACCACGCCGGCACCACCCGGATCGAGGACCGCCGCGACCCGATGCTGACCTACGCCAACACGGTGCTCGCCGCCCGCAAGAAGGCGAAGCAGGCGGGTGCGCTGGCCACCTTCGGCAAGGTCGCGGTCGAGCCCAACGGCACCAACGCGATCGCCTCGCTGGTGCGCGGCTGGCTGGACTCCCGGGCGGCCGACGAGCGCACCCTCACCGCGCTGGTCGCCGAGATCGAGCAGGCCGCCGCCGAGCGCGGCGGGCGCGACGGCGTCCGGGTCGAGCTGACCCGCGAGTCGTACACCCCGGTGGTGGACTTCGACGGTCCGCTGCGCGACCGGCTCGCCAAGCTGCTGGACGCCCCGGTACTGCCCACCGGCGCGGGACACGACGCCGGGATCCTGGCGTCCGCGATCCCGACCGCCATGCTGTTCGTGCGCAACCCCAGCGGCGTCTCGCACTCCCCGGCCGAACACGCCGAGGTGGCGGACTGCCTGGCCGGGGTCACCGCCCTCGCCGACGTACTGGAGGACCTGGCGTGTCAGTGACCTCAGCGACCTCACCGTCCTCAACGGCCGCGGTGACCGCGGTGAGCTACTGGGCGCAGCACGCCTGGCTGCCGCACCCCAACGGGCCGGTGGTCGAGCGGGACGTGCTGATCGCCACCGGCCCCGGCGGCCTGATCACCTCGGTGACGCCGGACAGCGGGCCCTGCCCGCCCGGCGCCGTCCGCCTCGACGGGCTGCTGCTGCCCGGCCAGGCGAACGCCCACTCGCACGCCTTCCACCGCGCGCTGCGCGGGCACGTGCAGGTCGGCTCCGGCACCTTCTGGACCTGGCGCGACACCATGTACCGGTTCGCCGGCGCGCTCGACCCGGACAGCTACCTGGACCTCGCCACCGCCGTCTACGCCGAGATGGCGCTGGCCGGGATCACGGCCGTCGGCGAGTTCCACTACCTGCACCACGCGCCCGGCGGCGCCCGCTACACCGACCCGAACGCGATGGGCGAGGCGCTGATCGAGGCCGCCGCCCGGGCCGGCATCCGGATCACCCTGCTGGACACCTGCTACCTGTCCGCCGGCTTCGGCGCCGAGCCGACCAAGCCGCAGCAGCGGTTCGGCGACGGCGACGCGCAGGCCTGGGCCGAGCGGGCGGACGCGCTCAAGCCGCGCGAGCACGCCCGGATCGGCGCCGCCATCCACTCGGTCCGGGCCGTCCCGGCCGAGCAGTTGGGCACCGTCGCGCACTGGGCGGCGATGCGCAGGGCGCCGCTGCACGTCCACCTGTCCGAGCAGACCGCCGAGAACGACGCCTGCCTCGCCGCGCACGGCGTCACCCCGACCCGGCTGCTCGCCGACCACGGCGCGCTCGGCCCACGCACCTCGGTCGTGCACGCCACCCACCTCACCGACGAGGACGTCAAGCTCCTCACCGACTCCTCCACGACCGTCTGCATGTGCCCCACCACCGAGCGGGACCTCGCGGACGGCATCGGCCCGGCCCGCCGGCTCGCCTCGGCGGGCTGCCCGATCACCCTGGGCAGCGACAGCCACGCGGTCGTCGACCCGTTCGAGGAGGCCCGCGCGCTGGAGCTGGACGAGCGGCTGCGCACCCGCACCCGCGGCCACTGGACGGCCAACGCGCTGCTGCGGGCCGGCACCGAGGACGGGCACGCCTCGCTCGGCTGGCCGGAGGCCGGGCGGATCGAGGCCGGGGCGCTCGCCGACTTCACGGTGATCGCGCTGGACTCCGTCCGCACCGCGGGCCCGCCGCCCCGGCTCGGCGCCGAGATCGCGGTCTTCGCGGCCTCGGCGGCGGACGTGCGGCACGTGGTGGTCGGCGGCCGGCACGTCGTCCGGGACGGCGCGCACCAGCTGGTGGCCGACGTTCCGGGGGCGCTGCGGTCCGCCATCGGCGCGCTGGACTACTGAGCCCACCTCCCCAACTCCCCTCGGAAGGCCTTGTCTTGAGCACCAGGACCACCTTGATCACGGGCATCGGCAGCCTGGTCACCAACGACCCCGGGCAGGGCGCCGGGCCGCTCGGCCTGCTGACCGACGCGGCCGTGGTGCTGGACGGCGCCACCGTCGCCTGGGTCGGGCCGGCGGCGCAGGCCCCGGGCGCGGACGAGCGCTTCGACGCCGAGGGCCGGGCCCTGCTGCCCGGCTTCGTCGACTCGCACGCCCACCTGGTGTTCGCGGGCGACCGCACCGCCGAGTTCAACGCCCGGATGTCCGGCCAGGCGTACACGGCGGGCGGGATCCGCACCACCGTGGCGGCCACCCGGGCCGCGAGCGACGCCGAACTGGACGCCAACCTGGACCGGTTCGTCCGGGAGGCGCTGCGCCAGGGCACCACCACCATCGAGTGCAAGTCCGGCTACGGGCTGACGGTGGCGGACGAGGCCCGGGCGCTGCGGATCGCCTCGCGGCACACCCCGGAGACCACCTACCTGGGCGCGCACGTGGTCGCCCCCGAGTACGCCGAGGACCCGGCCGGGTACGTCGACCTGGTCACCGGCGAGATGCTGGACGCCTGCGCCCCGCACGCCCGTTGGGTGGACGTGTTCTGCGAGAAGGGCGCCTTCGACGGCGACCAGGCGCGGGCGATCCTGACCGCCGGCATCGAGCGCGGCCTCACCCCCCGGGTGCACGCCAACCAGCTCTCGTACGGGCCCGGCGTGCAGCTCGCCGTCGAGCTGGGGGCCGCCTCGGCGGACCACTGCACCCATCTGACGGACGAGGACGTGGCGGCGCTGGCCGGGTCGGGGACGGTCGCGACGCTGCTGCCGGGGGCGGAGTTCTCCACCCGGGCCGAGTACCCGAGCGGGCGCCGACTGCTGGACGCGGGGGCGGTGGTGGCGTTGTCCACCGACTGCAACCCGGGCTCCAGCTTCACGAGTTCGATGGCGTTCTGCATCGCGGTCGCGGTGCGGGAGATGGGGATGACGCCGGACGAGGCGGTCTGGGCGGCCACCGCGGGCGGCGCCCACGCGCTGCGGCGCACCGACGTCGGCGTGGTCGCGCCCGGCGCCCGGGCCGACCTGCTGCTGCTCGACGCGCCCTCGCACGTCCACCTGGCCTACCGGCCTGGCGTGCCACTGACGGCCGCGGTCTGGCGGGCGGGCGTCCGCGAGGTCTGACCTGCGGTCGGCGGGAGGCTCCCGCGCCCCCGGGGTGGCGGGCGCGGGAGCCTTTCGCTATTCCGAGGCCTGCTGTCCGGGTCCGGGTGTGTCATCCGAGGCCAAGGAGCGCCGGAGGAAGTCCAGTTCGTGCCCCAGCAGGTGCTCCACCACCGCCTCGTCGCTCGGCCGGTGGCCGGTGGCGGCGAGCGGCAGGACCTCGTGCGGGCGGCCCGCGGCGAGCAGGGCCCGGGAGAGCCGCAGGGTGTGGGCGGGGAAGACGTTGTCGTCCGCGAGGCCCTGGATCAGCAGCAGCGGGCGGCGCAGCTTCGGCGCTTCGGCGATCAGGTCGCCGGCGTCGTAGTGCTCGGGGTGCTCGTCGGGGTGGCCGAGGAACCGTTCCTGCCAGTGGGTGTCGTACATCCTGTGGTCGGTGGGGGCGGCCCCGGCGGAGGCGGCGTGGAAGACGTCGGGGCGGCGCAGCACGGCGAGCGCGGCGAGGAAGCCGCCGTACGACCAGCCGCGGATGGCGACCCGGTCGAGGTCGAGCAGTCCGGGCCGCAGCCGGGCGGTCTCGTGCAGGCCGTCGATCTGGTCCTCCAGAGCGGGGCCGGCCTTGTCGCCGTAGATCGTCTTGTCCCACCGCGGCCCGCGTCCGGGGGTGCCGCGGCCGTCCACCACCAGCACCGCGAGGCCCTGGTCGGCGAACCACTGGGACACCTGCTCGTGCCAGGCGCCGCCGGTGGTGACCTTCTGCATGGCGGGCCCGGCGTACGGGTCGAGTAGGACTGGCAGCGGGCCGTCGGCGGGGCGGTGGCCGGTGGGCAGGTAGAGCGCGGCGCGCAGTTCGCGGGGGCCGAGGCGGAGCAGTTCGGGGCGGGAGGCGAGCACGGGCGGCTCCGCGTGCGAAACCAGCGGGAGCGCCGGACGCCCCTCGCGCAGGACGGTGGTGCGGCCGCCGGGGGAGCGGGTGGTGAGGACCAGCGTTCCGCCCCGCGCGACCCCGTCGTGCAGGCCCGGGCCGCTGCTCAACTGTCGTATGCCGTGGCCCGGTTCGTACGTCCAGAGGTGAGTTTCGGTGGGCTCCTCGGAGGCGGTGAACAGCACCTGCTCGCCCTCTGTCCCGAGGACGGCCCGCAGTTGCAGCCCGGCCGGGGTGACGGGCTTGCCGTCGACAGTCAGGTGCCGGGTGTCGCCGTCGTCGGCGGTGTCGACCAATGCTCCGCCCGCTGTCCGGACCGGCAGGCCGGGGAGCAGTTCGACCCAATGCGGGTCCGTTCGCTCGGCGAGCACCCGGATGGTGCCGTCCGCCCCGATCGCCAGGGTGCGGACGGTGCGTTGGTCACGGCTCTGCACGGCGGCGTACGGGCCGTGGCCGTCCCAGCCGGCGGCGGTGAGGTACTCGAAGGCGGTGCGGTCCCAGCGGACCTCGGTGCGGCTCCCGTCGAGGCCGAGCAGCCACAGCGAGACGTCGGCGTTGGCGGTGCCGGCCGGCGGGTAGCGGATGGCGCGCGGCGGTTGCCGCGGGTCGGCCGGGTCGGTGAGGAACCAACGGGTGACCGGGCGCTCGTCGACCCGGGCGACCAGCAGGGCGCTGCCGTCGGGGGACCACCAGTGGCCGTCGGTGCGGTACATCTCCCCGGTGGCGACGTACTCGGCGAGGCCGTAGGAGACGTCCTCGGCCTCGGGTTCGGCGAGCGCCCGGTCGTCCGCACCGTCGACGCCGACCACCCGCAGGGCGCCGCCGCTGACGTAGGCGATCCGGCGGCCGGTCGGGTCCAGCCGCACCTCCTGCGGCTCACCGGCGGCCGGGACGGTGCGGACGGTGCCGTCGGCGGTGTCGGCCAGCCACAGCGCGCCGTCCAGTGCGAAGGCCGCGTACCGTCCGTCGGCGTCGGTGCCGTACGCCGTGATGCCGGTGGTGGCGCCGAGGGCGGCCGGGTCGGCGATCAGTCGTTCCCCGCCGCCGTCGGTGTCCAGGGCCCAGAGGCAGGTGAGCGGGTCGGTGCCGTCCCGGCCGCGCAGGAACAGCACGGTGGCGCCGTCGGCGGACGGCTGCGGCCGGGTGGGGGCGCCGAGGGTGAACCGGCGGGTGCGGGCCAACTGACGGGGGAGCGAGTCGGTCGTCATACCGGGCACCGTAGGCATGGCCGGCCCGGTCCCGTCGGGGGAACGGGGGAAAACGGCCGGGGCCGCCGTGGATCTCAGGAATCCACGGCGGCCCCGGAGTCGTGAGCCGATCGTCAGTGCATCAGTGCACGTCGGGTCAGTGCACGTCGCCCATGAGCTTGACGACCTTCTTGCGGTACATCGCCAGCGCGATGCCGGCGAGGATCGCCATGGCGCCCTGCACCGCGAAGTACGCGGTGCCGCCGACCACCTTGTCGCCCAGCACCAGCTGGAAGATGGCGGCGACGCAGTCGCCCGCGGTGACCGCGAGGAACCAGACGCCCATCATCTGGCTGGCGTACTTGGTGGGCGCCAGCTTGGTGGTGACGGACAGGCCGACGGGGGAGAGGGTGAGCTCACCGACGGTCTGGACCAGGTAGACCATGGCCAGCCACAGCGGGGTGACCTTGGCGCCGCCGGAGGCGGAGGCCATCGCCAGCATCATGACGATGAAGGAGGCGCCGATCATCAGCAGACCGAAGGCGAACTTCATGGTGGTGCTGGGGTTCTTCGACCGACGGGCCAGGGCGACCCAGATCCAGGCGAAGACCGGGGCCAGCGCCATGATGTACAGCGGGTTGAGCGACTGGAACCAGCTGGACGGGAAGTCGAACCCGAGCAGCGTGGACGCGGTGTGCTCGTCGGCGAAGATGTTCAGCGTCGAGCCGGACTGGTCGTAGATCATCCAGAACACGGCGGCGGCGACGAAGAACCAGATGTAGCCACTCATCTTGGACTGCTCGGCGGCGTCGAGGTCCTTGTCGCGCTTCACCTTGGCGAAGACGAAGACCGGGATCGCCAGGCCCGCGATGGACAGCGGCCAGATCGCCCAGTTGATGGTGAAGTGGCCGGTGACGGCGACGATCACGTAGAAGGCGGCCGCGACGGCCAGCCAGATGCCGGCCTTGGTGAAGATCTTCCGCTTCTCGTCCGCGCTGATCGGCGAGGTGACGACGTTGCTCTTCGGGCTCAGGTGGCGGGTGCCCAGCAGGAACTGGCCCAGGCCGAGCGCCATGCCGACGCCGGCCAGGGCGAAGCCCAGGTGCCAGCTGACGTTCTGGCCGACGGTGCCGATGACCAGCGGGGCCGCGAAGGCGCCGAGGTTGATGCCCATGTAGAAGACGGTGAAGCCACCGTCGCGGCGCGGGTCGTTCGGGCCGTCGTAGAGGTGGCCGACCATCGTCGAGATGTTGGCCTTGAGCAGGCCCGAGCCGATCGCGATCAGGGCGAGGCCGACGAAGAACGACGCGCTGAACGGGACGGCCAGCAGGAAGTGGCCGATCATGATGATCGTGCCGCCGACCGCGACGGTCTTGCGCGCGCCGAGGAAGCGGTCCGCGATCCAGCCGCCCGGGAGGGCCAGCAGGTAGACCATGGCCGTGTAAACGCTGTACACGGCGGCGGCGACCGCCGCCTTCATACCGAGCCCGCCGTCCGTGATGGAGGCGGTCATGTAGAGCACCAGCAGGGCGCGCATGCCGTAGTAGCTGAAGCGCTCCCACATCTCGCTCATGAAGAGAGTGGCGAGGCCTCGGGGGTGACCGAGGAAGGTCTTGCCGCTGGGAGAGGCCGACGTAACGTCGGCGTCCAGGGTCGTAGACGCCATGTGTAGGGGTTCCTTGCCTGACAGCGTCCGCCTAGGGGGGTGGCGGCGGACGTGGACGAAACCACTCTACGTGGCGATATTCGGCTCTATCAGATGACAAAAGCCACGAATTAGGTATGGCAATGGCAAAGAGATGAACAGATCTTCCCGATCGATCCATGGTAGATGCGGTTATCCTCCTTCGGATTCAAGATCCAGTAGGGGATTCTTCGCTGAACCGGCGGGCCGCAACGCTCTGTTGAACTCAGTCGGATGCCCGTATAACGATCACGCTCTGTGAACTACCTCACAGGGCGTACGGGCTTACCCCGGCGGACTACCATCACCCCATGACCTGTGTGCTGCTTGCCGAGGACGATCCGGCGATCTCCGAACCGCTCGCCCGGGCCCTGCGACGCGAGGGCTATGAGGTGCTCGTCCGCGAGGACGGTCCGACCGCACTGGCCGCCGGCCTCACCGAGGAGGTCGACCTCGTCGTCCTCGACCTCGGCCTGCCCGAGATGGACGGCCTGGAGGTCTGCCGCCGCCTGCGTGCCGACGGCAAGAGCTGCCCCGTCCTGGTGCTCACCGCCCGCGCCGACGAGGTGGACACCGTGGTCGGCCTGGACGCCGGCGCCGACGACTACGTCACCAAGCCCTTCCGCCTGGCCGAACTGCTCGCCCGCGTCCGGGCCCTGCTCCGGCGCGGCAACGTCGACCAGCTCACCACCGGCGCGCACGGGGTGAAGATCGACATCGAGTCCCACCGCGCCTGGCTCGGCGACGAGGAGCTCACCCTCTCCGCCAAGGAGTTCGAGCTGCTGCGCGTGCTGGTCCGGGACGCCGGCCGGGTGGTCACCCGCGAGGAGATCATGCGCCAGGTCTGGGACACCACCTGGTGGACCTCCACCAAGACCCTGGACATGCACATCTCGTGGCTCCGCAAGAAGCTCGGCGACGACGCGGCCAACCCGCGCTACATCGCCACCGTGCGCGGAGTGGGGTTCCGGTTCGAGAAGAATTAGCCCCCGTACGGAGATCGGGACCGGGCCACAGCCGGTGAAGCGGAACACCTCGGGGAGCGGCAGCGTGAAACGCCGGATGATCAACTCGCTGCTGGGCGTCGTCCTGGTGGTCGTCGTGGTGTTCTGCGTGCCGCTCGCCCTGGTCGAGAAGCGCACCATCGTCAACTCGGCCCAGGACCGGGTGGACGCGGCCGCCGTCCGGGTGCTCGCCCTGGTCGAGAGCCGGATCGGCGCGAACGAGGGCGTCACCAACGAGCGGGCCTTCGAGAGCCAGGTCACCGAGGGCACCTACGTCGAGGTGCAGATCCCCGGCCAGCAGGTGCTCTCGGCCGGCCAGCGCCCGGCGGGCAGCCACCTGCTGAAGGCCGTCGAACGCGGCAACAGCGGCGAGACCGTCACCGTCGAGCAGTCCCGCGAGGACGTCGACCACGAGATCGCCAACAACCTGCTGCTGCTCGGCGTGGTCGCCCTGCTCGCCGTCCAGGCCGCCGTGGCGCTCGCCGTCTGGCAGGCCAAGCGGCTCGCCCGCCCGCTCACCGACCTCGCCGAGACCGCCGAACGGCTCGGCTCCGGCGACCCGCGCCCGCGCGACCGCCGCTACGGGGTGCCCGAACTCGACCGGGTCGCCGAGGTGCTGGACACCAGCGCCGAGCGGATCGCCCGGATGCTCACCGCCGAGCGACGGCTCGCCGCCGACGCCTCGCACCAGCTGCGCACCCCGCTCACCGCGCTCTCCATGCGACTCGAGGAGATCACCGCCCTCGCCGAGGACCCGGAGACCGTCAAGGAGGAGGCGACCATCGCCCTCCAGCAGGTCGAGCGGCTCACCGACGTCGTCCAGCGGCTGCTCACCACCCAGCGCGACCCGCGCAGCCCCACCGCCGTCGCCTTCGACCTGGACGAGGTCATCAAGCAGCAGGTGGAGGAGTGGGGCCCGACGCTGCGCGAGAAGGGCCGGGTGCTCTCCCTGGAAGGCCTGCACGGGATCACCGCGGTCGGCACCCCGGGGACGGTCGCCCAGGTGCTGGCCACCCTGATCGAGAACTCCCTGATGCACGGCGCCGGGACGATCACCCTGCGGGTCCGGCCCTCCGGCACCTCGGTCGTGGTCGAGGTGCAGGACCAAGGCGCCGGAGTGCCGCCGGACCTCGGCAACCGGGTGTTCGAGCGCGCGGTCAGCGGCCGCAACTCCACCGGCATCGGCCTCGCCGTCGCCCGCGACCTCGCGGAGGCGGACGGCGGGCGGCTCGAACTGCTCTCGCTGAAGCCCCCGGTGTTCGCGATCTTCCTCGGGCGCAGCCACGAGGACTGAGCTTGAGGACCGAGCACGAGGACCGAGCACGAGGACCGAGCACGAGGACCGAGCACGAGGACCGAGCGGGGTCGCCGGTCGGGGTTCGCCGGGCAGGGTCAGGCGCTGGGCAGCACGCCGAGCTGGCGCATCAGGCCCATCACGTCCCACTGCCACCAGCCCTCGCAGATCTTCCCGTCCCTGAAGCGGAAGGTGGTCGTGCCGCGTCCGACCACCGACTTGCCGGTGTTCGGCACGCCCATGAAGTCGGCCTTCTGGGTGGCGTGCCAGGTCCACCGGGTGGCCACCTCGTCGCCCTCGGCGATCTGGCCCTCGGTGTCGAAGGTGAAGTCGAAGGCGCCCAGGTAGTTGCCGCAGCGCTCCCGGAACGCGGCCGGGCCGACCGCGTCGCTCTCGCTGCCGTAGTCGTGGTCGCGGTAGTCGGCGGTCATGCACTCGTCGATGATGTCGAGGTTGCCGGCCGACAGCCGTTCGAGGACCCGGCTCGCGGTGGCCTTGTTGAACCGCGCGTCGCGGACCACGTCGAGGTCGGTGAAGGTCGGCGGCGCGTCGCAGAGCGCCACCATCTCCCGGAAGATCCGGTCGGTCTCGGGCAGGTGGGAGTTCTTCATCGCCTCCTCGTAGGAGGGGAACTCCACGATCTCCACCACGTGCTTGGTGTCGGAACGGTCGGTGCCGACCACCGCGTGCGAGGCGGTCCGCTTGCCCCGGGTCGCCTCGACCCAGGTGTCCATCAGCTGGTTGAGGTCGTCGAGCCTGTCGGTCTGGCAGTCGATGATCTGGACGAACGTCATGGCGAGCCTCCTGACCCCCCGGCCGTGATCGTTCGCTGACCGCGCTCGCCCTTGGTCACCACTCTCCTCCGCCGGCGGCGCAGACAGCAAGCCCCGGCGGCCGGATCGGCCTGCCGGGGCTGCGGGGTCTGTGCGGTCCGCGGGTCTGGGCGTGGTGCGCGTGGCCCGCGGGGGAGGGCTACCGGGCGCGGGGCCTATTCGGCCTTGGCGTAGCGGATCTGCTCGGCGGCCAGCATCAGCTCGGCCTGGGCGGCCAGCTCCTGGCCGCTGGCGGTGCCCGCCGCCTGCTGGGCCGGCAGCTCGACCGGCTCCGGCTCGGCCTTGAACACCCAGGTGCGGTAGGAGACGAAGCGGAAGACGGTGGCCACCGCGAGGCCGATCACCTTGGCGCCCAGCTGCTCGTAGTGCGAGTCCAGCTTCAGCACGTACACCGAGAAGCCGAGCACGCCGGTCTCGATCAGCATGCCGATGCCGCTGTAGACCAGGAAGAGCGTGATCTCCCGCTTGCGGGAGGCGGCGTCGCGGTCCCGGTACAGCCAGTAGCGGTAGCCGAGGTAGTTGGTGGCGATAGCGATCACCGTCGCCGCGATGTTCGACCGCACCGAGGCCAGGTGCAGGCCGTTGATGCAGACCCAGAAGACGGCGAAGTTGACCACCACGCCGCTCAGGCCGACGATGCCGAACTTCACGACTTCGCCCTTGAGCCCACGCAGTTTCTGCGCGAGTGAGGGTTTCGAAGCTGCGGTCGTCGCCATACCGGACTGCCTCCATGTGCCTGCGGGTCGAAAGGGCTGATCGCAGCGGCGCGGCCGCCCCTTGAGCCCTGCGTGCACGCACATGATCTGACCGCGTAGACCAGGACCTGGCCGTCCAGGCTACCCGCTTCCGCCGAACGGCTCAGCCGCGAGGCCCCCGGGTTGACATCTACGCGCGTCCGCTTTCGAGGGCCCACCAGCGGCTCCACCACCCCCGACCGGCCCGGATATCCTGGCGGCGTGACTTCCCCGGGCAATGTGAATTTTCCAGTGGTGGGCATGATCGGTGGCGGGCAGCTGGCCCGCATGGCACACCAGGCGGGCATCCCGCTCGGGGTCAGGTTCAAACTCCTCGCCGACACGCCCCAGGACTCCGCCGCGCAAGTGGTCTCCGACGTCGTCCTCGGCGACTACCGCGACCTCGACACCCTGCGCCGCTTCGCCGCGGGCTGCGACGTGGTCACCTTCGACCACGAGCACGTCCCCACCGAGCACCTGCGGGCCCTGGAGGCCGACGGCATCGCCGTCCGCCCCGGCCCGGACGCGCTCGTCAACGCCCAGGACAAGGGCGTGATGCGGGCCAAGCTGGACTCCATCGACGTGCCCTGCCCCCGCCACCGGATCGTCGCCGACCCGGCCGACGTCACCGCGTTCGCGGCCGAGGGCGAGGGCTACCCCGTCGTCCTGAAGACCGTCCGCGGCGGCTACGACGGCAAGGGCGTCTGGGTCGTGGACAGCGAGCAGGAGGCGCAGGCCCCGTTCCTGGCCGGCGTCCCCGTGCTGGCCGAGGAGAAGGTCGACTTCGTCCGCGAGCTGGCCGCCAACGTGGTCCGCTCGCCCAGCGGCCAGGCCGTCGCCTACCCGGTCGTGGAAAGCGTCCAGGAGAACGGCGTCTGCGCCGAGGTCACCGCCCCCGCGCCGGACCTCGACCCGGCCCTGTCCGACGAGGCCCAGCAGCTCGCCCTGCGGATCGCCGGCGAACTCGGCATCACCGGCCACCTCGCCGTCGAGCTGTTCCAGACCCGCGACGGCCGGATCCTGGTCAACGAGCTGGCCATGCGCCCGCACAACTCCGGGCACTGGACCCAGGACGGCGCCGTCACCTCGCAGTTCGAGAACCACCTGCGGGCCGTCCTCGACCTCCCGCTCGGCGACCCCCGGCCGCGCGCCAAGTGGACCGTCATGGTCAACGTCCTCGGCGGCGACTACCCGGACATGTACCACGCCTTCCTGCACTGCATGGCCCGCGACCCCGGGCTGCGGATCCACATGTACGGGAAGGACGTGAAGCCCGGCCGCAAGGTCGGCCACGTCAACGTCTTCGGGGACGACCTCGAAGACGTCCGCGAGCGCGCCCGCCACGCGGCCGCCTACCTGCGAGGAACGATCACCGAATGAGCGCCTCCGCCCAGCCCGTCGTCGGCATCGTCATGGGCTCGGACTCCGACTGGCCCGTCATGGAGGCCGCCGCCCAGGCCCTCGACGAGTTCGAGATCCCCTACGAGGTGGACGTCGTCTCCGCCCACCGGATGCCGCGCGAGATGGTCGCGTACGGCGAGAACGCCCACAAGCGCGGCCTGAAGGCGATCATCGCGGGCGCCGGCGGCGCGGCCCACCTGCCGGGCATGCTGGCCTCGGTCACCCCGCTGCCCGTCATCGGCGTGCCGGTGCCGCTGCGCTACCTGGACGGTATGGACAGCCTGCTGTCGATCGTCCAGATGCCGGCCGGCGTCCCGGTGGCGACGGTCTCGGTGGCCGGCGCGCGCAACGCGGGCCTCCTCGCGGTGCGGATGCTCGCCGCCTTCGACCCCGAGCTCACCGAGCGGATGACCGACTTCCAGGCCGAGCTGAACAGCCAGGCCACCGAGAAGGGCAAGAAGCTCCGGGCCAAGGTGGCCGGTTCCTCCTCCTTCGGCTTCGGCAAGTAACCACGGTCGCGGCGGTGGGGTAGAACAGCTCGCATGACTTCCGAGACGGACTCCCCCACCCCGCTGGACCGCGCCCGCGCCCTGCTGCGCACCGCCCCCGTGGTGGACGGCCACAACGACCTCCCCTGGGCGATGCGCGAGCAGGCCGGGTACGACCTCGGCGCGCTCGACCTCGCCGCCGACCAGAGCGACCGCCTGCACACCGACCTCGCCCGCCTCGCGGAGGGCGGGGTCGGCGCGCAGTTCTGGTCCGTCTACGTCCCCGCCTCGCTGGCCGGCGACCACGCGGTGAGCGCCACCCTCGAGCAGATCGACTTCGTCCACGCCCTCGTCGAGCGCTACCCCGACCGGCTCCGCCTGGCCCGCACCGCCGCCGACATCGAGGCCGCCCGCGCGGAGGGCCGGATCGCCTCCCTCATGGGCGCCGAGGGCGGCCACTCCATCGACTGCTCGCTCGCCACCCTGCGCGCCCTGTACGAGCTGGGTGTGCGCTACCTGACGCTCACCCACAACGACAACGTGCCGTGGGCCGACTCCGCGACCGACAAGCCGGTGGCCGGCGGGCTGACCCGCTTCGGCGAGGAGGTCGTCCGCGAGATGAACCGGCTCGGCATGCTGGTCGACCTCTCGCACGTCTCCGCCGACACCATGCGGGACGCCCTGCGGGTCACCGAGGCGCCGGTGGTCTTCTCGCACTCCTCCGCCCGCGCGGTCTGCGACCACCCGCGCAACATCCCCGACGACGTCCTCGCCCAGCTGCCCGCCAACGGCGGCGTGGCGATGGCCACCTTCGTGCCCAAGTTCATCCTGCCCGCCGCCATCGAGTGGACCCTCGCCGCCGACGACAACATGCGCGCCCACGGCTTCCATCCGCTGGACACCACCCCGCCGGCCATGGAGCGGCATTACGCCTTCGAGGCCGAACACCCGCGCCCGATCGCCACCCCGGCCACCGTCGCCGACCACCTCGACCACATGCGCGAGGTCGCCGGCATCGACCACATCGGCATCGGCGGCGACTTCGACGGCACCGCCTTCCTGCCGGACGGCCTGGACTCGGTGGCCGGCTACCCCAACCTGGTCGCCGAACTCCTGCGCCGCCACTGGTCGGAGGCCGACCTGGCCAAGCTCACCTGGCACAACGCCGTCCGCGTCCTGCGCGACGCCGAGTCCGCCGCCACCTCACTGCGCGCCGGCCGCCGCCCGTCCATCGCCACCATCGCCCAGCTGGACGGCGCGAACTCCTAGGCCCCGTCCCCGTCCAGCAGCGGGATCTCGAGGGCCGGGCACTTGTCCATCACCATGGCGAGCCCGGCCTCCCGGGTCCGCCCGTACGCGGCCTCGTCCACCACCCCGAGCTGGAACCACACCGCCTTCGCCCCGACCGCCACGGCCTGGCCGGCCACCTCCCCGGCCAGCGCGCTGTTCACGAACACGTCCACCACGTCGACCGCGAACGGGATTTCGGCGAGCGAGGCGTAGCCCTGCTCGCCGAGGACCGTTTCGGCCTTCGGGTGCACCGGCACGATGCGCTTGCCGTAGCGCTGCAGCACCCGGGCCACGCCGTAGGCGGCCCGGGCGGTGTTGTCGGAGAGGCCGACCACGGCCCAGGTGTCCCCGGTGCCGGTGAGGATCTCGCGGACCGTCGCGTCGTCGCCGTAGCTCGTCATGCCGGTTCCAACGACGTTCGGGGACGCGGGATTCCGGCCAGGGCTCAGGCGTCGAAGGCCCGGAGCCTGACCCGGGCCGTACCGTCGTCGTCGCCTTAGGTGAACATGTTCAATTCGGTTGCCCGAATCGGTTGCCCGAATCGGTTGCCCGAATCGGTTGCCCGAAAAAGGCGCCCGCCCCCGGGTTCGGGGGCGGGCGCCGGGGGCTCAGGGGTTCAGCTGGGGCGGCCGAGGGCGCGGTAGGTCCAGCCGGCGGCGCGCCAGGCGTCGGCGTCGAGGACGTTGCGGCCGTCGAGGAGGCGGCGCTCGGCGACCACGGCGCCCAGCTCGGCCGGGTCCAGCTCGCGGAATTCGGCCCACTCGGTGAGGTGGAGGACGACGTGGGCGCCCTCGGCGGCCTCCAGGGCGGAGCCGGCGTAGGTGAGCGAGGGGAACATCTTGCGGGCGTTGTCGACGGCCTTCGGGTCGTAGACGGTGACCTGGGCGCCCTGGAGCTGGATCTGGGCGGCCACGTTGAGGGCGGGGGAGTCCCGGATGTCGTCCGAGTTGGGCTTGAAGGCGGCGCCGAGGACGGCGACCCGCCGGCCCAGGAAGCCGCCGCCGCACTGCTCGCGGGCCAGCTCGACCATCCGGGAGCGGCGCCGCATGTTGATCGAGTCGACCTCGCGCAGGAAGGTCAGCGCCTGGTCGGCGCCGAGCTCGCCGGCCCGGGCCATGAACGCGCGGATGTCCTTGGGCAGGCAGCCGCCGCCGAAGCCGAGGCCGGAGTTGAGGAACTTGCCGCCGATCCGCTCGTCGAAGGCCAGGGCCTTGCTGAGCTGGGTGACGTCCGCGCCGGCCGCCTCGCAGACCTCGGCCATCGCGTTGATGAAGGAGATCTTGGTGGCCAGGAAGGAGTTCGCGGCGGCCTTGACCAGTTCGGCGGTCGCGTAGTCGGTGACCACGAACGGCACCCCGGCCGCGATCGGCTCCGCGTACACCTCGCGCAGCAGCCGCTCGGCCCGCTCGCTCTGGGTGCCGACCACGATCCGGTCCGGCCGCAGGGTGTCCTGGACGGCGAAGCCCTCGCGCAGGAACTCCGGGTTCCAGGCGAGTTCGGCGCCCTCGCCGACCGGCGCGAGCGCGGCCAGCCGCTCGGCCAGCCGGGCCGCCGAACCGACCGGGACGGTGGACTTGCCGACCACCAGGGCCGGGCGGGTCAGGTGCGGTGCGAGCTCGTCGATCGCGGTGTCGACGTACGACATGTCGGCGGCGAACTCGCCCTTGCGCTGCGGGGTGTTGACGCAGACGAAGTGCACGTCGCCGAACTCGGCGGCCTCCTGGGCGGAGGTGGTGAACCGCAGTCGCCCGGTCGAACCCTCGTGCCCGGCCACGTGCTTGAGCAGCAGCTCGGACAGCCCCGGCTCGTACATCGGGACGCGGCCGGCGGTGAGCATGGCGATCTTGTCGGGGTCGATGTCCAGGCCCAGCACCTCGAAGCCGAACTCGGCCATCGCGGCGGCATGCGTGGCGCCGAGGTAGCCGGTGCCGATCACGGAGATGCGGAGGGTCACGGGTTCTCCCTGGAGGCGGACTCGACCGGTCTGGATGCGGACCCGACCGGTACGGACGCCCCCGATGCTATCCGTCCTGCCCGGGCGTGCAGGGATCGGCCGCACGCCCGGGACGCTAGGCAGCCGCAGGTCGGAGCCCTAGGATTGCTACTGAACGGTAGTTAACCCCGGATTCGACGTCGATCGGACCGGTTCGATCGGGCCGGATCCGGCTTCGCCGGGCTTCGGTCACTGGACGACGAGGCAGGCATCATGGCGGGCAGCGCAGGGGCAGCTGACTTCGATCTCTTCCGTATCTCCGAGGAGCACGAGATGCTTCGTGAGGCGGTGCGTTCGCTGGCCGAGGCGAAGATCGCTCCGTTCGCGGCGGAGGTGGACGAGCAGGGGCGGTTCCCGCAGGAGGCGCTGGACGCGTTGGCGGGCAATGACCTGCACGC
The DNA here is from genome assembly GCF_055575795.1 of Kitasatospora sp. NPDC034023. Lineage (NCBI taxonomy): Bacteria > Bacillati > Actinomycetota > Actinomycetes > Kitasatosporales > Streptomycetaceae > Kitasatospora > Kitasatospora sp. NPDC034023. Next base: position 253 of record NZ_JBVIRY010000021.1, on the reverse strand, counting down.
GGTGCACGTGCCGGAGGTGTACGGCGGTGCGGGTGCGGACGCGTTGGCGACGGTGATCGTGATCGAGGAGGTCGCGCGGGTGTGCGCGTCGTCGTCGTTGATCCCGGCGGTGAACAAGCTGGGGTCGCTGCCGGTGCAGCTGTCGGGTTCGGAGGAGCTGAAGGCGAAGTACCTGGGGGCGCTGGCGCGGGGTGAGGGGATGTTCTCGTACTGCCTGTCGGAGCCGGAGGCGGGTTCGGACGCGGCGGGGATG
>NZ_JBVIRY010000020.1:0-169935 GCF_055575795.1 Kitasatospora sp. NPDC034023 | reverse complement strand
ACCAGCTACGAAGCCGGCCTGCACCTGTGCGGTGCCGTCATCTGGCTCCGCAGCCTGAGACCCGCATCATGATCCAAACTCAGAACACTCCCTAGCAGGTGCGCGAGCCCGTCCGCGAGCCCGCCGCGCCAACAGGCGTAGTCGTGACCGCCGTTGAACTCGCGGTAGGCGAGGTCGTAGCCGCGCGCCAGCAGGACGTCCCGCAGGTGCCGGTTCTGGGTGAGCAGCATCCATTCCTGCAGCCCGACCTCGACGTAGAAGCGGGCCGCCCGGCGTTCCTCGGCGGCGAACCGCCGGGTGAGCCATTCGCTGCCCTCGTCGAACTCGGTCCCGTCCGGCCACCAGAAGGAGCCGGACTGGGAGAGCGCGTTGCCGAAGCGTTCGGGCCGCCGGTAGGCGGCGAAGGCGGCGGTGAGCCCGCCCGCGCTCTGGCCCGCGATGACGGTGCGCGCGGGGTCGGTGGTCGCGCCGAACTCCCGTGCGGCCCAGGGGAGGAGGCGGTCGGCGAGGAGGTCGACGAAGGCCGGGTCGCAGCTGAGGTCGTCGGGTCGGCCGGGGCCCATGGTGTGGACGAGCAGGACAACGGTGGGCGGGATCGCGCCGTCGGCCGTCAGGTTGTCGAGGGTGTCGCCGACGGCCAGCACCTTGCCCCACATCTCGCCGTCCAGCAGGACGATCACCGGGTACGGGCCACGCCCGGCCCCGGCCACGTGCCCGGCCGGCAGGTGGACGTCCACCCGCCGCCCGGCGACCGTGTGCGGGACCGTCCGGCCGCGCGGCACGCCGTCCCGCCGCCGGACGTACGGCTGCGCGGGCGCGTCGGGCAGGCTGAGCACCGAGGCGGGGTGGCGGCCGTCGCGGGCGGGCAGTCGGGGTTCGGTGACGTACGGGTCGGGGCGGGCGTGGTCGAGGACGTGCAGCCAGTCGGGGCGGGTCGTGCCGGGGGCTTCGCCGTGGAACGGGTACAGCTGGTAGGAGGCGCGGTGGTCGGCGCGCAGCCGGTAGGTGATCGACCAGCCGCCGTCGGTCTGACGTTTCATCAGGTGCTGGGTGAGGTCGTCGGAGTGGCGGTCCTTGTCGGTGACGGTGTGCAGCAGGACGAGGACGCCGTCGCACTCCTCGTCCCGGTGGGTGAGGGTGACGAGGCGGTAGGTGGGGTCGTCGGGGTCGGGCGTGACGAGGGGAGGGGTTTTCATGGTCGCGGTCTCCTGAAGTGGCTTACGTCGTGCCGCTCTTGCGGCCGAGCAGGACCCAGAGCAGGAAGGGGCCGCCGAGGACGGTGGTGACGATGCCGACGGGGATCTCCACCCCACCGATCAGCACCCGTCCCAGGGTGTCCGCGAGGACGACGAGCAGGGCGCCGGTCAGCGCCGAGCCGAGGACCGGGACGCGGGCGGGCCCGGCGAGGCGTCCGGCGATGACGGGTGCGGCGAGGGCGACGAAGCCGACCGGCCCGCAGACGCCGACCGCCAGCCCGGCCAGGGCGACGGCCAGCAGCAGACAGGCGAGTCGGACCCGGCCGGGGTCGACGCCGAGTGCGGAGGCGACGTCGTCGTCGAAGCGCAGCACCGCCAGCCGCCGGGCCACCACCAGGGCGAGCGGCACCAGCACCGCGAGCCCGATCAGGACGGGTGCGGCGCCGGCGTAGTCGCGCCCGTTGAGGCTGCCGGAGGTCCAGATGTACAGCGAGCCAGCCGAGTTGAGCGAGCGGCGGGCGAGCGCGACCTGGATGACCGCCGAGGCGAGCGCGGACATCGCGAGCCCGACGATCAGCACCCGGTAGCCGCGCGCGCCGAGCCCGCCGGAGACCAGGGTGACGGCCAGGACGGCGGCGAGCGCGCCGAGCGGCCCGGCCCACCAGGCGCCGAAGGTGCCGGAGGCGGTGGCGGAGACCAGGACGGCCGCTGTCGCACCGTCGTTGACGCCGAGGAGTTCGGGGGTGGCGAGGCGGTTGCGGGCGAGGGTCTGGGTGAGGCACCCGGCCAGGCCGAGTGCGGCTCCCGCGGCGAGCCCGGCGACGATCCGGCCGAGCCGGAACTTCTGCACCAGCAGGACGTCGAGGCGGTCGCCGTAGCCGAACACGGCCTGGAAGGTGCGGCCGAGGCCGAGTTCGCTCTGCCCGGCGTGCGCGGAGACCACGACGGCGGCGAGCAGAGCGGCGGCGAGGCCGAGCGAGGCGGCGAGTGCCCGGCGGGGGAGCAGCAGCGACCGGCTGCCGTGCCGAAGGGCGAAGTCCGGTGTCGGGGAGGGTGGTTCGAGGTGCCGTGCGGGCGGGGCGGCGGTCTCGGCCGGGTCGGTGATGGCGAGGGCGGCGGAGTGCCGGGAGCGGACGATGGCGATCAGTACGGGGGCGCCGACGAGTGCGACGATCACCGACACCGGAGCCTCGAACGGCCGGGCGACCACCCGGGCGAGGATGTCGGCGCCGGTCAGCACGGCGGCGCCGAACAGTCCGGCGAGCAGGGTGAGCCGGCCGACCCGGGGTCCGGCGACGGCTCGGGCGAGGAATCCGGCGAGCAGGCCGAGGAAGGAGACCGGTCCGGCCAGCGCGACCGCGGAGGCGGTGAGCATGGTGACCGCGACGGCGACGGCGGCCCGGGTGGCGCCGGGCCGGTGGCCGAGGCCGCGGGCGAGGTCGTCGCCGAGTGCCAGCGCGGTGAGCGGGCGGGTGGCGAGGAGGGCGAGCAGGAAGCCGGCGCCGAGGACGGGGGCGAGCTGGCGCAGGGTGGCCCAGCCCTCCACGCCGGCGAGTGAGCCGAGCACCCAGGCTCGATAACGGTCGTACGATTCCGGCGAGTTGACGATCAGGACGCCGGTGAGTCCGCCGAAGGTCGCGCCGACGGCGGAGCCGCCCAGCACCAGCCGCATCGGCGAGCCGCCGCCCCGGCTGCCGGCGATCAGCAGCACCAGCGTGCTGGCGAGCACCGCGCCGCCGAAGGCGAGGGCGAGGTAGCCGTACGAGGTCTGGACGCCGAGGACGGCGATGCCGAGGACGACGCCGAGCGAGGCGCCGGCGTTGACACCGAGCAGGCCGGTCTCGGCGAGCGGGTTGCGGGTGACGGACTGCAGCTGCGCGCCGGCGACGCCGAGCGCGGCGCCGACCAGCAGGGCGGTGAGGGTACGGGGGAGTCGCAAGTCGCCGACGACCAGGGCGAGTCGGCCGTCGGCGCGGGCGCCGTCACGGTTCAGCAGGTAGTCCAGCACGCGCCCGGGTCCGACCTCGCCGGCGCCGACCGACAGCGAGAGCGCGGCCAGGGCGAGCAGGAGTGCCACGGTCCCGACGGCGACCGGCCAGGTGGGGCGGCCGTGCGCGGGTCGGTGGGGCTCCCGGGTCGGCGGCGGCGCGTCCGGCGCGGTGGCAGGGGGCGGTTCGTGGACGCCCGCTTGCGACAATGTCATAAGGTAAGGCTAACCTAATGAGCGAGCCGTCTGCAGGGCGCTCACGGGGTGCCTTGCAGGGTCTTCCGGGGGCACCTCGCAGGGTCCTCCCGGGGCACCTCGCGGGGCGCCGCCGTCCCGTCGAGCCGCCCGGACTCCGCTCAACTCCCTTACCGCCACTGCCCGGAGGCATCCATGCCGATCGCCCGTCGCCCGCTCAGCCCCGTCCGCCGCCGCGCGGCCCAGGCGCTGGCCGTCACCGGGGCGGCCGCCCTCCTGCTCACCGGCTGCGGCTCCTCGGGCTCCTCCGGCTTCTCCGCGCCCGCCACCTCGCCGGGAGCGGAAGCGGCGGGCGGCGGCAACGGCGGCAAGCGGACCGTCAAGGACGCCACCGGCAAGGCCGTCGAGGTCCCCGCCGAGCCCCAGCGGATCGTCACCCTCACCCAGGAGGACCTGGACGCGGTGCTCGCCCTCGGCGTCAAGCCGGCCGGCATCACCAACGGCCAGGGCCTCGACGAGCCGCCCGCGTACCTGAAGGACAAGGTCCAGGGCGTGCCGGTGGTCGGCAACCTGCTGCAGCCGGTGATGGACAAGGTGGTCGCCGCCAAGCCCGACCTCATCCTGGCCGGCGACATGCAGGACGAGCAGGTGCTCAAGCAGCTGCGCGCGATCACCCCCGCCACCCTGGTCACCATGGCACCCACCGACGACTGGAAGCTCGCCTTCCGGGGCATCGGCAACGCCGTCAACAAGCTCGACCAGGCCGACAAGGTGATCGGCGACTACGAGGCCAAGGCCGCCAAGGCGGGCAGCGGGCTCGGGAACAAGGGCGCCGCCGTCTCCATCGTCCGCTGGAACCCCACCGGCCCGAGCTGGATGGAGAGGAAGCAGTTCGCCGGTGGCGTCGCCCTCGACATGGGCCTCACCCGCCCGGCCGCGCAGGACAAGGACGGCAACGCGCACAGCCCGGCGCTCAGCCTCGAGAAGCTCTCCGAGATCGACGGCGACTGGCTGTTCCTGTCCACCCTCACCGACGACGGCAAGTCCGCGCTCAAGGAGGTCCAGTCCAAGCCCGCCTACCGGGAACTGAACGCGGTGAAGAACAACCACGCCGTCACGGTGGACGGCTCGGTCTGGTCCACCCGGGGCGGCCCGCTCGCCGCCGACGTCGTCATCGGCGACCTCACCAAGGCGCTCGGCGGCAGCTGAGCACGCGCCGGACCGGGGCCCGCCATGGAGTCGACGAGATGGATATGACGGTAGGGACATGACGGTATGGAGCTGACGATCGAGGGCCTCACCGCCGGCTACGGCCCGGGGCGCCCGGTGCTCGACGGGGTCGACCTCACCGTCCCGGCCGGGCAGGTGGTGGCGGTGGTCGGGCCGAACGGCTGCGGCAAGTCCACGCTGCTGCGGGCCGTGGCCCGGCTGCACCGGCCCGACGGCGGACGGGTCCTGGTCGGCGGCGAGGACGTCTGGCGGCTGCGCCCCCGTCAGGCCGCCCACCGGATCGCCCTGCTGCCGCAGAGCCCGCAGGCGCCGGAGGCGGTCACCGTCGCCGGACTCGTCCGCTACGGCCGCCACCCGCACCAGGGCCTGTTCCACCAGTGGTCGCCGGACGACGAGCGGCTCACCGCCGAGGCCCTGCGTGCCACCGGCGTCGAGGGCCTCGCCGACCGCCGCCTCGACCGACTCTCCGGCGGCCAGCGCCAGCGCTGCTGGCTCGCCATGGTGCTTGCCCAGGACACCCCGGTCGTCCTGCTCGACGAGCCGACCAGCGCGCTCGACCTCGGGCACGCGGTCGAGGTGCTGGAGCTCGTCCGCCAGGTCGCGGCGGGCGGGCGGACGGTGGTCATGGTGCTGCACGACCTCGCGGCGGCCGCCCGCTACGCGGACCTGCTGGTCGCCCTGCGCGACGGCGCGGTGGTGGCCTGCGGGCCGCCGCGCGAGGTGGTGGACGCGCCGCTGGTGCGGGCGCTGTACGACATCGACAGCCATGTGCTCGCGGCGCCGGGCGACGGCGCGCCGGTCATCGTGCCCCGGGCGCCGCTGGGTTGACGGCACTGCTTTTCGTCAACGGGCTCGTCCCCTTCGCCTGATCGATCACCCGTTCGAGCGGTTTCGAATCCCTGCGCCCCGGCCGTCTCCACCCCGCCCGTCCCGTTGTCAGTGGGCCTCGCTACGTTCCTCCCATCGCTGGTCAGCAGGGCGATCGAGACGTGGTTCCCGGGTGGTCCCCGGGTGGGAGGAGTACGGCCGTGGCATGGGTGGAGACGGGCGCGGGAGGGTACCGCGTCGCGCTCGACGGGGAGGGCCGGGTGGTGTGCCGCAACGCGGCGGGCCGCGATCTCAAGTCCGTTCCGTCGAAGCTCGGTGACGACCCGGTGGTCACCCAGCTCAAGCAGCTCGCCGAGTGGCTGTCCGCGCACGAGCGCAGCTGCCGGGACGACGTCGAGCGCTGGATGGTGCGCTCGCTGCCGGTGCCCGCCGCGGTGGTCACCGCCGTGTGGCCGGACGAGGCCTGGCAGGCCGTGCTGCGCGACCTGGTGGTCACCGGCGCGGACGGCACGGTCGCCGGCTTCCTGCGCGGCGCGGACGCCGAGCGCGGCCTCGGCCTGGTCGACCTGGACGGCGACACCGTCCGCCTCACCGACGGCGAGGTCCTGATACCCCACCCCGTCCTCCTCGAGGACCTCGACGAGCTGCGCGAGTTCGCCGTCGAGCTCGGCGTCTCCCAGCGCGTCCAGCAGCTCTACCGCGAGGTCTGGCACCGGCCGGCGGAGCTCCCGGGCGGCACCGAGGTCACCACCTACGCCGGCGGCCGCTACCGCGAGCTGCGCGAGCTGGCCGGCCGCTGCACCCGGCTCGGCTGCCGGATCCGTGGCGGCTCCGCCGTCCAGCCGGTCACCGAGGGCGGGCGCACCGTCGAGGCCCGGGTCTGGGTCGGCGACTACTACGAGTACGACGCCTGCGAGACCGGAGCGCTCAGCTGGGCGGGCCCCGACGGCCGGGCCCTGCCGCTCACCGAGGTCGGGCCGGTCGCCTGGTCCGAGGGCATGCGGATGGCCGCCGCCCTGTACGCCGGCCGCACGATCGAAGGGGAGGACGCCGCATGACCGCCACCGGCCCGAACACCACCACCGGCTCGGCCACGACCGCCTCGCACGAGGGACGTCCCGAAGCCCTGCTCGACGCCGGCGCCGTGCTGCCGCCCGGCACCCTGGCCGACGCCGGCCGCCCCGACAGCGCCGCCGACGTGCTCACCGCCCGCGCCTACACCCACCCCGCGCTCGACGGCCGCCGGATCGTCCGGCTGGTCCCCGGCGCGCTCGGGCAGGCCGAGGACCTCGCCCTCGACTTCCTCGGCCTGACGCCCGACGCCGAGCCCGCCGAGGTCGGCCAGGTCCGCCAGGAGGCGCTCGGCTTCCCCGCCTGGGCACTGGTCCACGACCCGGCCAACGGCCACCACGCGCTCGCCCTGGTCAAGGAGATGGAGCGGCTGGCCCGCCAGGCCACCTCCAAGCCCGGCGCCGCCAAGGACGGCTTCGACGAGCTCGCCACCCGCCTCGGCCGCGCCGTCCCGCACTTCCTGCCCACCTTCTGTGAGGAGGTCGGCCGGATCTTCCTCGGCCACGGCAACCAGACCTACGCCGCCGCCTGGTTCGGCAAGGCCCGCGACGCCGAGCGCACCCACGGCCTGACGGTGGACGAGGAGCGGCTGCGCGCCGTCTTCCTGGAGTTCGCGCTGGCCGGCGCGCTCACCGTCAAGTCCCTGCGCCAGTACGTCAAGGAGCTCGCCCGGCGGCTCGACCCGCTGACCGCCTGGCAGCGCTTCCGCCAGCTGTGTACCGAGCGCTCCGCGGCCGGCATGGCCCCGTACGCCGGGGTCGCCGAGGACGCCCGCGCGCTGATCCGGGCCGCCGGGCTCGACCGTGCCGAGCACGAACGGGCGCTGCTCGCCGAGCTGTTGGCCTCCCCGGCGGTCAACCGGGCGCCCGCCGCGTTCTGGAAGTCCTGGCACGGCGCGCTGGTCGAGCTGGGCAAGGCCGACGCGCGGATCCGGGTCCGCCTGCTGGAGCTGCTGCCCGACCCGGCCGCCGCCGACTCCGCCCCGCACGACACCGCCTGGCTGGCGGTCCTCGCCGCGACCGGCGCCGAGGAACAGCTCACCGGCCCCCGCCCCGAGGGCGCCGAGCCCGCCGCCGCCTGGCTCCAGCGCTGGTGCCACCACCTCGGCCGCGGCTGGCGCACCCGGCCCAGCTGCCCGGCCACCCTCGCCCTGGCCGGCCGGATGGTCGAGCGGCTGCGCGCCGACGCCGTCCCGGTCGACCTCTTCACCGGCGTCCAGGCGAGCCACACCCGACTCGACCTGCTGGACCTCCTGCTGGCCGCGGACGTCCCCGTGGCCGACCCGCCGGTCGACCGCGGCTTCGACCTGCGCGACTGGGTCGGGCAGGCCGGCCCCGACAGCGCCGGCCTCACCGCCCTCGCCGCCGACGCCCGCTACCGGCCGATGCTGCGCCGCGCCACCCCGGCCGCCTGGGAGACGGCCGTCAAGCTCCAGGCGGCCGTGCTGCCGCTGCTGAACGAGCTGTTCGCGGAGTGGGCCGAGGCTTGCGCCGAGGAGGTGACGGCCGCCCGCGGCCTGGCCGGCGCCGCCGACCTGGTCCGCTCGCTGAGCCAGCACCGCACCGCCATCCGCACGGTCGCCCCGGCCGCCGCCGAGAAGATCGCCGCACTCGACGTCACCGGCCTGCTCGCCCGGGCCCTCGGCGCCGGCATCCTGGACGAACTCGGCTGGCCCGCCCTGGAGGAGGCGCTCGCCAAGCTGGCCGACCCGCCCGCCGCCGACGCCCCGCCGACCACGGCCCCCGGCCTGCGCACCCGGGGCCTGAGCGGCCTGATCATCGAGGACGCCTGGCCGTACCTGATCCTTGCCCGCCTCGACCGCGCCGTCGTGGTCGGCCCGCAGGGCATCCTGCTGGACCACACCCTGCGCCTGCCCAAGCTGCCGGAGAACTGGAACCGCCCCCGGCTGCGCCTGGTCGACGGCGAACTCCTCGTCGTCTGGTACGAGGACGGAAAGCAGACGGCGTACTGGTCCGGCCGCCCGGAGCAGACCTTCGGACTCGAAGGCAGCACCATCGCCGGCTACCACTACGGCGAGCGGTTCCCGGAAGTGCCGTCCCTGCCGCTGCCCGGCGGCGGCCGCACCACCGGCGAGCGCCCGCTGCACCCCGGCGACACCCGGATGCCCAACGAACACCCCGTCCTCGGCGACGGCACCGGCTACTGGACGCTGCGCCACGGCGCCGACGGCCCCGTCCTGCGCGAACTCGACCCGGCCACCGGCACCCTGGGCCGCGCCGCCGAGCCGCCCGTGATCGCCGCCACCGCCGCGGCCGGCCGGCTCGCCGAAGGCAGTACCCGGCTGCTGCCGCTGCAGCCCGGCCTGGAGCAGACCCCGCTCGGCACCGACGGCACCGTGCTCGGCAGCTGGGTCCGCAGCGAGCCCGGCCGCGTCGTCACCACCTTCACGGCCGACGGGCAGCGCATCGTCCTGCCGCTGGACGGGCGGCGTGAGCCGGACATCGTCCCGGTCGGCCGGCTCGCCCTGCCCGGCGAGGGCCGCCCGGTGGTCAGCCGCCCGGGCGGCGAACACCTCTCCCTCAACCTGCCCGACCTCGCCGACCGCGCGGACCGCACTGCCGACCTGCGCAGCTGCCGGTCGGGCGAGCTCTCCGCCGCCGGCACCGTCCTCGTCCCGCCGTACGACCACTGGCACGCCCTGCGGCCCCGCGACGAGGCCGGATCCCGCACCCTGCGCGGCCTGACCACGGAGCAGGCCGCCCACCTGATCGACCTCGCCTGGCCCGTCGACGCCGAGCCCGTCCCGGCGGACGAACAGCGCTGGCTGACCGTCCAGGGCGTCCGGCGCCCGCTCGCCCAGCGGGGCGAGGCCCGCACCACCCTGCCGGTCGAGGCGGTCGGCGCCGCCCTGCCCGGGATCGCCCATCCGCTGCTGCTCGCCGGCGTCGCCGGATTCGCCCGCGCCGCCGCCGACCTGCTGGACCGGGTCGCCCGGTTCGTCCCGCAGCCGGAGGCCGAGCGCCCCGGCAAGGCGGAGGCCGCCGAATGGCGGCCCGAGCACGGCCGGGACGACGAACTGCGCGACGCCGTCCGCGCCGTCCTGCCCGAGATCGGCGGCTTCGGCAACGGCTGGGGCACCTCCGACCGCTGCTGGGTGCTCAACAACCTGCGCACCGTCAGCGCCGTCCTCGCCGCCCCGCCCGCCGCACCCGCCCCGCCCGCCCCGCCTGCCGCGAACGGCGCGAGTGGCGAGGGCTGGAGCACCCCGGCGAGCGTCACCCTGCACGGCGGCGACGCCAACCACGGCTGGCTGCACCTGCTCGGCCGGGTCGACGCCCTGGCCCACGCCGTGGCCGCCCCACTCACCAAGCCGGCCCACCGCTCCACGCTGGTCCTGCTGCTCGGCGAACTCACCAAGGGCCCGCTCGCCGACCGCGGCGCCACCCTGCGCGAGATCGTCCTCGCCGAGCCGGCGCAGCGCACCACGAGCGACCGGCCCACCAGCCACCGCCAGGGCGAGGTGCTACGGCACGGCGACCGCACCGTCGTCATCCTCGGCCACCGGCGCCAGTTCTCCGACGGCACGGTGCACTGGCTCGCCGTCGACCACGACCCGAGCGGGGAGTTCGGCCCCGTCGCGCACTTCACCACCGTCGAGGAGCGCGGCACCGAGGAACGGGTCTCCGCCGCCTGGACCGCCACGTTCCGGCGGGTCGCCGCCCTGGGCCGCAGCGTCCCCTGGGACGCCGCCCGCGCCACCGCCTTCTCCGAACTCACCGGCATCGGCACCACCCGCGCCACCCTGCTGCTCAGCCCGCCCCCGGGCCTGCTCCACTGGGGCAACGCCGAGGTGCCCGCCGAGTACGGCTTCAAGCCCGCCGAGGTCAGGGCCGCCCAGAGCTGGCTGCGCGGACACGACCACGCCGGCATCGCCGACGTGTGGAGCGCCCTGCTGCCCGCCGACCCGAAGACGCTGTGGACCGACGGCCCCGACCTCGCCGCCGGGGCCGAGGCCTGGATCCGCCGCTTCGGACGGCTCGTCACTCTCCCCGAGGAGGCCCAGGCCACCGTCCAGGGCGTGTCCATCGGCACCATCGAGGCGGTGCTCAACCCCGCCCACACCCCGTGGCTGACCCGCACCACCGGCTTCCGGCGCAACGACAACGACCAGGGCACCTCCCAGCTGGTCCCCGAGGACCCGTCCGCCGTGCCCGGATCCGGCGCGCTGGACTCCACCATCGACGCCGTCCGCTGGCTCGCCTACCACCTGCCCGCCGACAGCCCGCTGCGCGCGCTGCTGCCCCGGGCCGCCACCGCGCTGCGCGAGCGCCTGGCCGACCCCGAGCTGCTCCTCGACCTCGACCTCGTCCGCACCCCCAAGGGCACCTCGCTGGCCGCCGTCCTGCGCACCCATTTCGGCCTGCCCGCCGAGGGCGGCGCCGACCCGGACGGTCTGGTCCGCTGCGGCCCGGCGCTGGTCCTCACCCCGTACCACGAGGAGTACGAGCGGGTCTGGCTGCGCCCGGCCGCCCTGGCCGGCCCGGACGACCCGCTGCTCGAACTGCTCGACGGCCTCTCCAGCAGCTACTGGTTCGGCACCGAGCGGGCCGCCATCGCGGCCGTGCTGCGCGGCGAACCGGAGCGCCTGGCCGCCTCCGCCGCCGCCTGCTCCGCCGCCTGTGCTGATTCCGCCGCCTCCGCCGTGACGGCCGTCGGCGACGGCCCGGCCTGGCTGCAGAACCCGCAGCTGTCCGCCCCCGAGCTGGTCGCCGAGGTGTCCCGCACCCACGGCCTCGGCGAGGACGCAGCCGCGCTCTACCTCCAACTGCTCGCCCTGCCCGACCCGACCGACCGCAACGTCGCCCGCTGGACGGGCTGGAAGCCCGCCCGGCTGAAGCGGGCCCGCGCCGAACTCGCCGCCACCGACCTGGTGCTGGAGGCCAAGCGGTCCCGGGCCGGCCGCGGCCTCTTCCTGCCCGGCGGCTGGCAGGAGGCCAAGTCCCCGGCCCTGCCGGCCGAGACCTGGAAGGCCGCCCTGTACGAACTGCCCACCCACCGGCCCGTGCTGGCGCACCTGCCCGTCCCCGAGCTGTTCGCCCGGGCCTGGCAGCGCACCCTCGACGGCGACGCCCCCGGTTACGAAGAGCTCCAGACCAGCAAGCGCAGGAAGGCCCGCCGATGAGTACCACCACCTCCGTACCCATGCCCGCGGAGCGGCAGATCGTCCCGCCCGAGGAGAAGTACGCCGCCGAACTGGAGTTCCTCGCCGCACACGACAACGGCCCGCGCCCGCCCGGCTGGCACCTCACCCCGCGCGCCGTCGTCACCTTCGTGATGGGCAGCGACGGCGAGAAGCTCAAGGCCGGGCGCAGGAGCCTGGTCATCGAGCCCAAGTTCGTCGGCGAGCGCGCCCTGGTCGAACGCTGCGTCGTCACCCTCGCCGGGGAGCGCGGCCTGCTGCTCGTCGGCGAGCCCGGCACCGCCAAGTCGATGCTCTCCGAACTGCTCGCCGCCGCCGTCTGCGGCACCAGCGCGCTCACCGTCCAGGGCACCGCCGGCACCACCGAGGACCAGCTCAAGTACGGCTGGAACTACGCCCTGCTGCTCGCCCAGGGCCCCAGCCGCGAGGCCCTCGTCCCCTCCCCGGTGCTCACCGCGATGACCACCGGGGCGGTCGCCCGGGTCGAGGAGGTGACCCGCTGCCTGCCCGAGGTGCAGGACGCCCTGGTCTCCCTGCTCTCCGAACGGCGCGTCGCCGTACCCGAGTTGGCGGGCACCCCGGACGGGCAGCTGCACGCCGCCGCCGGCTTCACCCTGATCGCCACCGCCAACCTGCGGGACAAGGGCGTCAGCGAGATGTCCGCGGCCCTCAAACGGCGGTTCAACTTCGAGACGGTCGGCCCGATCGGCAGCCTCGCCGCCGAGGTCGACCTGGTCCGCCGCCAGTCCACCGTCGCCGTCGCCCGGGCCGGCGCCGCCTACGCGGTCGACGACGCCGTCCTGGAAGCCCTGATCACCGCCTTCCGTGACCTGCGCACCGGCCGCTCCACCGAGGGCTGGGACGTCGAACGCCCGTCCACCGTGATGAGCACCGCCGAGGCGGTCTCCGTCGCCACCGCGCTCGGCGTCACCGCCGCCTACCTGCCCGACGGCGGCGACCTGCTCGGCCGCCTCCCCGGCCAGCTCCTCGGCGTGGTCCGCAAGGACGATCCCGCCGACGCGGCCCGCCTGCTCGGCTACTGGGACGGCCCGGTCCGCCGCCGCGCCGAACAGGGTGCCGCCACCTGGCGCACCCTGTGGGACCTCCGCTCGGCGCTGGAGGCCTGAGCCGATGAGCAGCGCGGTGACCCCCGTCCCGGACGACGCGGACCGTACGGTCCGGACCGAGGCCGACCGGCTGGCCGCCTCCGGCGCCGGCCGCCCCGGGCCCTACCTGATCGGCGTGCGCCACCACGCGCCGTCCCTCAGCGCGGTCGTCCCCGCGCTGCTCGACGCCGCCCGACCGGAGGCGGTGCTGGTCGAACTGCCCGCCGAGTTCCAGCCCTGGCTCGGCCCGCTCGCGGACGAGGCGACCGAAGCCCCGGTCGCCCTCGCCGCCGCCCCGGCCGGACCCGACGAGGCGGGCGGCCCCGCCTTCTACCCGTTCGCCGACTTCTCCCCGGAGCTCGCCGCCCTGCGGTGGGCCCGGCGCAACGGCGTGGAGGCCATCGCCTGCGACCTCCCGCTCGCCCACCGCACCACCCGGGCCGGCGAAGGACGGCGCATCGGCGGGGCGCCGGACGCCCCCGGCGTCGCCGACGCGCTGCGCCACCGCCTCACCGGCCGGGACACCGACGAGGACCTGTGGGACCGGCTGGTCGAGACCGCCGCCCCCGGCTCCACCCCGGAAGCCGTCCGGCGCGCCGCCCTGCTCGTCGGCTGGGCACTGCGCCACGACGCCGAGACCGGCCCCGGCGTCGACCCGTACGACCTGCGCCGCGAGGCCTGGATGCGCGCCCGCATCCGGGCCGCCTCGGCCGGCGGGCGCCGGATCGCCGCCGTGGTCGGCGCCTTCCACGCCTCCGCCCTGCTGGACGGCCCGATCGCCACCGAGGAGCCGCCGCACCCGGACGACCCCGGCCATGTCCTCTCCCTGATCCCGTACACCTACCCGCTGCTCGACGCCCGCTCCGGCTACCCGGCGGGCATCCGCGACCCGGAGTGGCAGCACACCGTCCTCGATGCCGGCGGCGACCCCGAACGGCTCGCCGAGGCGCTCACCACCACCGCCGTCCGGATCTGCGCCGCCCTGCGCAGCCAGGACCACCCCAGCGGCCCGGCCGACGCCCGCGAGATCGTCCGCCTGGCCGGCGACCTCGCCCGGCTGCGCGGCCACGCCGTCCCCGGCCGCGGTGAACTGGTCGAAGCCGTCCAGACCGTCCTCGCCCAGGGCGAACCCCTCGGCCGCGGCCGGGCCGTCGCCCGCGCCCTCGAACAGGTCCTGATCGGCACCCGCACCGGCCGCCCCAGCTCCGCCGCCCCGCGCAGCGGACTCGCCCCGGCCGTCGAGACCCTCCTCGCCGACCTCGGCCTCCCCGGCCCCGCCGACCCCGGCCCCCGCGACCTGCGCCTCGACCCGCTGCGCAGCCCCCTCGACCGCCGCCGCGAGATCCTCCTCCACCGCCTCACCGCCTGCGACGTCCCCTACGCCGACCCCGTCCCCACCACCGGCGCCGGCGGCACCGAAACCCTCGGCACCCGCTGGCGCCTCCACTGGACACCCGCCACCGCCGCCATGCTCACGGTCGCCGGCACCCGAGGCGTCACCCCCGCCCAGGCCGCCGAGGGCGCCCTGCGCACCCGCCTCACCGCCGACCCCACCCCGCGCGAGATCATCGACGGCCTCACCGCCGCCGCCTCTTGCGCCCTCCCTGCCCTCACCGACATCCGCCTCGCCCAACTCACCACCACCCTCCCTGCCTCAGCCACCCTCCCCGACCTCCTCGACGCCCTCTCCCTTCTCGACCGCCTCGCCGCCGGCCACTTCCCGGGCTGCCCCCAGAGCGGGGAGAACACGGCGCCCAGCGAGGAGGGGGCGCCAGCCGCGCCCGGTGGTCAGGACATTGCCTCACCTGCCTCATCTGCCTCGCCTACCTCAGGCGCTCCGGCGTCCGGCTCCTCCTCCCCCTTCTCTTCTTCTCCCTCCTCCTCCGCCGGGCCGTTGGCGGCCGCCGGGGAGGTCCTGACGGTTGCCGCCGTGCGGCAGTTGGAGGGGCTGGGCGGGTCGGACGATCCGCAGGACGCCCGGGCGCTGGTGGAGTTGGCGCGGCGCGCGGATCGGCTGGGTGGGGTTCGGCCGTCATACGCGCTGGCCGAACTCGCCGAGCGGGGGAGTCCGTTGGTGCGGGGTGCGGCCGGGGCGGTGCGGGTGCTGCTCGGGCAGGAGGCGGCCGGGGTGCTGGGCGCTCGGGCGGCCTCGTGGGTGGACGGGGCGACCGGTCCGGAGGCGCGGCACGCGCTCGGGCGGGCGCTGGTCGGGTTGCTGACGGCGGCGGAGGGGCTGTTCGACTCCGCCCCGGAGGCGCTCGCGCCGGTGCTGGAGCGGGTCACCTCGCTGCCCGACGACGCCTTCCTGGACCGGCTGCCCGTGCTGCGCGGCGGCTTCGACACGCTCAGTCCGGCCGCCCGTGACCGATTGCTGGCCCTGGTCGAGGAACACCTGGGCACCCGGCTCACCGCGCTGCCCGAGGAGGCCGGCCCCGCCGTGCTCGCCGGCTGGGTGCGGGCGGACCTCGCGGCCCGCGCCGCGCTGGCCCGCCGCGGCCTGCTGCCACCGGCACCGGCACCGGCACCGGCAGCCCCCGATCCGGCCCCTGATCCGGCCCCCGATCCGGCCCCTGATCCGGCCCCTGATCCGGCCCCGGCGTCACAGCTTGCCCCCGAGCACGTCGCCGCGGCGGACCCGGCCCACCACACCCTCGCGCCCGCCGAGCGCTGGCGGCTGCTCCTCGGCCGCCCCGGCAACGGCGGCCTGAGCGGCCGCGGCGCCCGACTCGCCACCGCCCTGGACGAGTTGTACGGCAGCGGGCACGGCGAGGGCTCCGGTCCCGGCGTGGGGAGCCGGGGCAGCCGGGGCGGCCGCGAGGCCCCCTACCCCGGGGTGCGGGAGTGGGCCGAGGAGCTGGAGTCGCTGTTCGGCCCGGGCCTGCGGGAGGAGGTGCTGGCCGCCGCCGTCGCGCAGGGCCGCACCGACGTCCTGGCGGCGATCGACCCGTCCGCCGTCCGCCCGTCCGTCGACCTGCTGCGCACCGTCCTGGAGCACGCGGGCGGCCTGCCCGAGGCCCGGCTGGCGCGGCTGCGCCCGCTGGTGCGGCGCCTGGTGGACGAGCTGACCCGGGAGCTGGCGACCAGGCTGCGCCCGGCGCTGACCGGGATCGCGGTGCCGCGCCCGTCCCGCCGTCCGGGTGGCGGGCTGGACCTGGACCGGACCATCCGGGCCAACCTGGCCACCGCCCGTCCCGCGCCGGGGGGCGGCACCCTGATCGTGCCCGAGCGCCCGGTGTTCCGGACCAGGGCGCGGCAGGCCAACGACTGGCGGCTGATCCTGGTCGTGGACGTCTCCGGGTCGATGGAGGCCTCCACGGTCTGGGCGGCGCTCACAGCCTCGATCCTGGCCGGGGTGCCCTCGCTGAGCACCCACTTCGTCGCGTTCTCCACCGAGGTCGTCGACCTCACGGAGCGCGTGGAGGACCCGCTGAGCCTGCTGCTGGAAGTGCGGATCGGCGGCGGCACCAGCATCGCGAGCGGCCTGCGCTACGCGCGGGAGCTGGTGACGGTGCCGTCCCGCACGCTGGTCGCGGTGGTCAGCGACTTCGAGGAGGGCGGGCCGGTCTCCGGGCTGCTGGCCCAGACCCGGGCGTTGGTGGACTCCGGCGTGCACCTGCTGGGCTGCGCGGCGCTGGACGACACCGGGACGGCCCGCTACTCGAAGGCGGTCGCGGGCCGACTGGTCGCGGCCGGTATGCCCGTGGCGGCGTTGAGCCCGCTGGAACTGGCCCGCTGGGTGGGGGAGAAGGTGCGATGAGTGTGACGGTGCGGACGAACGAGTGGCCGGGCGTGCGGCCCGAGGTGGTCGCCGAGGTGGTGGCCGGGCTGAGCGCCCGGCTGCAGAAGCGGCTGGACGGCGCGGCTGCGAAGCTGGCGGAGCGTCCGGTGGCGCGCGCGGGTGACGAGTGGCGGGTGGAGGTGGACGAGGAGACGGTGCTCGTCCTGCACGCCCCGGGTGGGACGGTCGCCGACCAGACGGGCGTCCGCTGCGGCTGCCTCCTCGCCCCGGCCTGCGTGCACCGGGCGGCGGCCGTCAGCCTCTGCCCGCTCACCGAGGCCACGGAGCCGGAGCCGCCGGAGCCGACCGGCGCGACGGAGCCGGCCGAAACGGCATCGCGGGCGGCAGCGGCCGAGGCGCCGCCGGGGACACCCCAGGCGCCGACGGGACCGGCGGCCACCACGCCCGCCACCGGTCCCACACCCCCCACCGCCCCCACCGCTCTCACCGCCCCCGAACTCGATGCCGCCCGCCACCTCCACCGGGCCGCGGCCGCCGTCCTCGCCGCCGGGGTGAGCGGCGCGGGCGCCGTCTCCCAGGCCGAACTCCTGCGCGCCGCCCACCGGGCCCGGCTCGCGGGCCTGCACCGCCCGGCCGCGGTGGCCGTCGCCGTCGTGACCCGGGTCCGGTCGGCCCGGTCCGGTGCGCCCGACCACCGGCTGGCGGACCTGGTGGCCGGCCTGCGCGAGCTGCTCGGCCTCACCACCGCCCTGGCCGCCGGCACCGGCCCGGTCGCCGAGCTGCGCGGCACCGCGCGCCAGAGCTACCGGGAGGAGGGCGGCCTGCGGCTCTACGGGCTGTTCGCCGAACCGGTGCTGACGGCGACCCACGCGGGCGCGGTCAGCTGGGCGGTGGACGCCGACGGGCGTCTCAGCACGATCGCCGAGGTCATGCCGTACGACGACGCGGCGGCCGCCGCTCCGCAGGCGGTCGGGGCGGGCAACCGGACGGTCCGGCTGGGCGACACCGCGCTCAGCCTCCGCGAGTTCAGCCGCGCCGGGCTGGCCGTCCAGGGAGCGACCCGGTCCGCCGCCGGGCGGCTGGGGGCCGGTGCCACCGTCCGGGCAGTCCGCGCGGCGGGCGCCGCGTGGACGGCGGAGCCGGCGGCCCGGCTCTGGGCCGAACCGGTGGCCGTCCAGGTGGCGCGGGCGCTCGCGGCCCAGGACCTGCCGTACGAGAGCCGACCCGCCGGGAGCGACCTGCTCTTCCTGGACGTCACACTGCTGGGCACGGCCCCCACCGGCCCGGGCGGGGCGCCGCAGCTGCTGGCGCGGTGCACGGCGGGCGGCCCGGTGATCGCCCTGCGCGCGCCGCACGAGCACCCCGACCTGCCCTTCCGGGCGAACCTCGCGCTGCTCGCCACCGTGCCCGGCCTGCGGCTGCGCATGGTCGGCCGACTGGAGCGCGCGGACCGCCCGGAGCTGCGCCTGCTCGCGATCGGCACGCCCCCGCAGGCGCCGGACTCGCAGGCCACCGGCCCGCTGGCCCCGGACCCGCTGGTTCAAGCCGACCGGGCGGGCCGGGTCAACCTCGGCCTCGAACGCCTCCAGACCGCCGACCTCACGCCCCCGGAAGCGGCGCCCGAAGAACCGGCCGAAAGCTCGGAGCTCCGCACGCCGTACGGTCCGCCGGTGCACGTGCTCGGCCGCCGGGTGGAGCAGACGGTCACCACCGGCCGGCACGCCCTCGCGCCGAGCGGGGCCACGGCGGCGGCCGACCGGGGCCTGCTGCGCGCCGCCGGGCTGGCCACCGCCGCCGGGCTGCTGGACGGCCTGCGGGCCGCCGCGACGGCCCAGCGGCGCGACGTGTTCGGCCGGATCGTGGCGGACGACCACGACGCCTTCGCCGGGGCCTGGCTGGCGGCCGCCTGGTACACCGAGGAGCTGGCCACGGCGTTCTGCTCGGCGGCCTGGACCGGGGAGGGGTGAGCCATAAGTCGAACTATTTGCAAGGACCGGTAATCCGCGCCGACTGGCATACTTGTCGTGAGGAGGCACCGAACACGCGGTGCAGCGGAAAGGACGGCGCGCCATGGGGATCCGCGACGACGCGGCCGAGGTCCGGGCCCGTGGCTGGCGCACGCTCGCCGCGCTGCACGGAATGATCGACGCCGCACTGGAGAAGGCACTCCAGGCCGAGTGCAAGCTCTCGGTGGTCGAGTACACGGTGCTGGACGCGCTCTCGCGCCAGGACGGCTGGCACATGCGGATGCAGCAGCTGGCCCGGGCGGCGGCACTGAGCAGCAGCGCGACCACCCGGCTGGTGAGCCGCCTGGAGGACCGGGGCCTGCTGAGCCGCTACCTCTGCGCGGACGACCGGCGCGGCATCTACACGGAGCTGACGCAGGACGGCCGCGACCTACTGGCGACCGCCCGGCCGGTGCACGACGCCGCCCTGGAGGCGACGCTGGCCCAGGCCACCGAGATCCCCGAGCTGGCCCCGCTGGTCGACTCGCTTGCCGAGCTCGACCCGGCGCACGCCTGACCGCGTAGCTTGGCCCGGCCGGCTCGACGGTCAGCCGCGCCTGCCGGCCGAGCTACAGCCGTCCGCACAGCCGCGACTGCCGACCGAGCTACGGCTGCCCGCCGAGCCGCGTCTGCCAGTCGAGCCGGGGCCTGCCCTCACCGCCGCCCGGTGGCCAGGGCGTTCCGGTGCACCCGGTCGAGCAGGGCGAGCAGCAGCTCCTTGCTGGACGCCCGCTCCCGGACGTCGCACAGCAGGACCGGGACCTCCGGGCCGAGGTCGAGGGCGCGGCGGACCTCCTCGGGGGTGGCCTCCCGGCGACCGTGGAAGCAGTTGACGCCGATCGCGAACGGGATGCCGCGCTGCTCGAAGAAGTCCACGGCGGCGAAGCTGGATTCGAGCCGCCGGGTGTCGGCGAGGATGATCGCCCCGAGGGCGCCGAGCGCGAGGTCGTCCCACATGAACCAGAATCGGAACTGCCCCGGCGTGCCGAAGAGGTAGAGCACCAGGTCCTCGCGGACGGTGATCCGCCCGAAGTCCATGGCCACCGTGGTGGTGGACTTGTCCTGGACGCCTTCGAGGCTGTCGACCCCGATGCTGGCGCGGGTCATCCGTTCCTCGGTCTGCAGCGGTTCGATCTCGCTGACCGAGCCGACCATGGTGGTCTTCCCGACGCCGAATCCGCCGGCGACGAGGATCTTGACCGCGCCCGGCACCAGGCTCTGGGTCGTCAATTCGGGTCTCCTGAAAGGGAACTGGGAGCACGAGGCAACCGGGGTGGCGGGGGTGCCCTCCGGTCAGAGGCGGCGGACGCCCTCGATCACGGCCTGGATCAGCGAGATGTCCGGTGCCTCGGCGAGCTGGACCGGGGCGCGGGTGAGGATCAGCCGGGCCTCGGCCAGGTCGTCCAGCAGCACCTTGACCACGCTGACC
Source organism: Kitasatospora sp. NPDC034023 (assembly GCF_055575795.1). Classification (NCBI taxonomy): domain Bacteria; kingdom Bacillati; phylum Actinomycetota; class Actinomycetes; order Kitasatosporales; family Streptomycetaceae; genus Kitasatospora; species Kitasatospora sp. NPDC034023. The sequence continues at coordinate 149,987 of NZ_JBVIRY010000020.1, read as the reverse complement.
GGCAGGTCGAGAGTGGCCGCGATCTCGGCCACGGCCAGCGGACGTTCGCGGCACAGGTCGATGATCGCGGCCGGTTCGGGCGAGAGCCGGGTGGTGTCGGTGCGCGGGTCGGCGGTGACCACCAGGGTGATCAGCGCGAAGCCGTCACGGACCGGTCCGGTGCGCCCGTTGGTGATCGCGTAAGGGCGGACCAGATGGCCGGCGTCCTTGTCGTAGAACCAGCCCTCGTCGGCGTCGGCGGTGGTCACGCACCGCCACCCACGCCGACCTGGCCGGCGTCGCTGCGCGGCGCCGCGGTGAGGTACTGGCCGACCTGCTTGACCAGCATGTTGATCTCGTACGCCATCAGTCCGGCGTCCACCTGCTCGCTGGTCAGGACGGCGAGCCGGGCGCCCTGCCCGGCGGTGGTGACGAACAGGAACAGCTGGTCCATCTCGACCACGGTCTGCCGGACCCGCCCGCCGTTGAAGCGGTGCCCGGCGCCGCGGGCCAGGCTCTGCAGGCCGGAGGCGACGGCGGACAGGTGCTCGGCGTCGGCCCGGTCGAGGCCCTGGTCCATGCCGACCAGCAGGCCGTCCTCCGAGAGGACGATGGCGTGCTGGGTCTCGGGTACCCGCGCCACCAGCTGGTCCAGCAGCCAGTTGAGGTCGCGCTGGGGTTCGGTGTGCTGCGTCATCACTGCTGTTCCTTGGCTTCCTGGGCGGCGGAGGCTTCCTGGGTGGCGGAAGGTGCGGCCGGGGTGTGGGGTGCGGCGGGCGCGGGGGAGGCGGGGGCGCCCGGTTCGGTGCCGGCCGCTCGGGCGGTCCGGGTGCCGCGCTGGATGGCGGCCATGGTGGCGCGGGAGCGCTGCGGCGTCGGGTCCTCGGCTTCGGCGTCGCCATCGGCACCGCCGTACCGGGGCGCGAGCGGGGAGGCCGGCATGGTCGGCATGGTCGGGTGGGGCGGCGCGGCGGCGCCGACAGGGCCGACGGGGCCGGAGCGGCGGACGGACGGCGGCGGCAGGGTGCTGGGCGCGTTGGCCTCGCGGAGCTGCTCGGCGAGGCTGGCGTTGCGGACCCGCTGCGGGAGGACCCGCGGGGTGCGCAGTTCGCCGTCCGGGCCGTGCGCCACGTGGTCCTCCTGCGGGCGTTCGTGGGTGGGCGCGACGCGGTCGGCGGGGACCCCGTCGAAGAGCACCGCGGCCGGCTCGGCCGGGAGGTCCGCGTCGTGGCGGCCCGTCGGCGGACCGTCCACGAGCGCGCCCGCCGGGACGTCACCCGAGAGGTCGGCCGGGACGTCACCCGGGAGGTCACCAGCGATGTCGCCCGGAAGTTCGTACCGGCGAGGCATGGCGGGCCGGGGAACGACCACGGCACCGGGCAGCCCGGGGATCTGGGCACCGACGGGCAGACCGCCGTTGGCGGGCCCCGCGGGAGCGACCTGTCCGGAAACCGGCCCCGGAGCTCCGTCGGCCGGAGCGGCCCCCGCGTTCCCGGCATCGCCCGGCCCCGCCGGGCCGTTGCCCAGCAGCCCGCTGAGCACTCCGGCGAGCGCGCCCGACAACCCCTCGTCGGCGTCCCCGAGGTCGCCGTCCGCCGAGGGCTGGGCCTCCGGCACCGGGGTGCGGGTGACCCGCGCGCCGGACGGCAGTCCGGGCACCGAGGCCGGCTGCTCCGCCTGCTCCAGCAGTGCCGAGGGCACCAGCACCACGGCCCGGGTGCCGCCGTACGGCGAGGGCCGCAGGGTGACCTGGATGTCGTGCCGGGCGGCGAGCCGCGCGACCACGAACAGGCCGAGCCGCAGGTCGTCGCCGAGCGCGGAGACGTCCAGCTCGGGCGGGTTGGCCAGGTATTCGTTGAGCCGCTCGTACTCCTCCTCGCTCATGCCGAGGCCGCGGTCCTCGACCTCGACCGCCAGGCCCTTGGGCACCTCCTGCGCGGAGACCTGCACCTGGGTGTACGGCGGGGAGAAGGTGGTGCCGTTCTCGATCAGTTCGGCGATCAGGTGGATGAGGTCGGCGACGGCCTGCCCGCTGAGCGAGGCGCGCGGCACGCCCTGGACGACGACGCGGGCGTAGTTCTCGGTCTCGGAGACGGCGCTGCGCAGCACGTTGACCATGGGCACGGCGTTGCGCCACCGGCGGGCGGGCAGCGCGCCGCCGAGGATGACCAGGTTCTCGGCGTTGCGCCGCATCCGGGTGGCCAGGTGGTCGACCGCGAACAGTTCGCGCAGCAGCTCGGGTTCCTCGTGCTCGCGCTCCAGCGCGTCCAGCATGCTGATCTGGCGGTGGATCAGGATCTGGGTGCGGCGGGCGATGTTGAGGAAGACCTTCTTCGTCCCCTCGCGGCCCTGGGCCTGGTGGACGATGGCGGCGACGGCGGCCTGGCGGACGGCGGCGAGGCCGTCGGCGGTCTGCTGGACCTCGTCGCCGATCCGGCGGGAGGGCGCCCAGGCGGGCGGGGTGGGCACCGGCTCCCCGGCGCGCAGCCGCCCGACCACGTCGGGGATCTCCTGCTGGGCGAGCGAGAGGGTGTCGGCGCGCAGTCCGGACAGGCGGCCGGACAGGGCCCGGGCGGCGCGGATGCCGCGGACCAGGCTGAACAGCAGGACCACGGCGACGACGATGGTGCCGATCAGCACCGCGGTGCGGTGCTCGGCGTCGCGCAGCTGGTAGGCGGCGTACCCCCAGGCGGCGGCGAGGCCCAGGCTGGGGACCAGTACGAGGGCGAGGAGCGAGCTTCGGAGGGAGCCGGACCGGCCGGCGCGGTGGCCCGTGCGGGGGGCCGATATGCCTGGCATCTGATTCCTTGTTGCAGGGCCGAGTTGCAGGCCGGGTCGCGGGTCCGAACGGCGGGTCGGCCCGTGTGGCCCGGGCGGGCTTCAGGGCGCCGAGGCCGGGGTCGCCGGACGAGGTGACGCGGTGTCATCGTCCGGGCGGAGTACGGCCACGGCCGCCGACGGCAGGAAACCTATCAGTCCCAGGTGCCCTCATCGCAACATCAACTGACGATATGTGAAGGGCTGATGGGCTCGACCGGCCCTGTGGACGGAAGTGTTCGCTGACGTATCGCAGCAGCTCAGGGCTGTGGCTGCGGCGTGCGGACGGCTCTCCGGGAGGCGGGGTGCGCCTCCCGGATTGTCGTCAGGAACAGGTCAAACGGTCGTATGCTGAAGGGTCGCCACCGTTCGGCCCGCCCGGCCCGCCCGGTCCGCCCGGTCCGTCCGGTCCGAGGTTTGCCAGGTCCGACGTCCGCCGGGTCCGTCAGGTCCGACGTCGGCCGGTCCGTTCGGGTCCCGACCGGACGTCGGGTGCCGACGATCAGCTCGCCAGCGGGATCTGTACCACCTGTCCGGCCCGCTCGTTCCGGCCCTCGGCCTCCAGCTGGTTCAGCTCGGTCCACGCCCAGCTGGCCAGGTCGGACAGCTCGGCCGACCACTGCCTGCCGTAGGTGCCCGAGGCGACCTGGCCGAGTCGTAGCCGCTGGACGTCGGAGGTGCCGGCCGGGGCGTAGATGTGGGTGGCGTCCCGCAGGTAGCGGATGATGTTGAACTCCTCCTGGGTGCCGCGGGCGGCGAGGATCTCCATCGCGCTGCGGGCCGAGTCCATCGCGTACTCGGTGTTGATGAGCTTGGCGTTCATCAGCTCGGCGTCGCAGGGCTTGCCGTGGTCGAGCAGGTGCGAGGCGTGGTAGGCGGCCAGCTTGGCGGTCATCAGCTTGGACTGCAGCTCACCGAGCTTCAGTGCGACGCTGTTCAGCTCGTTGAGCGGCTTGCCGTACAGCACACGCTCCTCGGCGTAGCGCACCACGTCCTCGACGATCGCGACGTGGATGCCGAGCGCGACGGCGCCCAGGTTGAGGCGGCCGTACAGGGTGGAGGAGGAGTAGGCGACGTCCAGCCCCTGGCCCTCCTTGCCGAGCCGGTTGCCGGCCGGTATGCGGCAGTTCTCGAAGACCAACTCGCCGAAGCTGAAGCCGTGCAGGCCGCCCTGGGTGCCGACGGCGCCGGTGCGGAAGCCGGGGCGGTCGCTCTCGACCAGGAAGGCGGAGAGGCCCCCGCTGCCCTTGCCGGTGCGGAACACCACGCCGTGCACGTCGCCGATGTGGGAGTTGCCGACGAACCACTTGCGGCCGTTCAGCACGTACTCGTTGCCCTCGCGGCGGGCGGTGCCGGCCATGCCGAGCACGTGGCCGCCGGACTCCGGCTCGGTGACCGCGATGGTCGGCAGGCACTGGCCGGAGGCGAACTTGGGCAGCCACTTGCGCCGCTGGACGTTCGAGCCGAAGTGGATGACCTTGGCGACGCCGAGCTGCGAGGCCTGAGCCATCGCGCCCATCGCGCCGCTGACCCGGGCCAGCTCCTCCACGATGATGGTCTTGGCGAGGTGCCCCAGGCCCAGGCCGCCGAACTCCTGGGGAATGGTGACGCCGATCCAGCCGCGACGGGCTATCTCACGGGCGAGGTCGAACTCGATCTCCCGGTCGCTCTCCATCCGGGCCACCTGAGGACGCACCTCCTTCTCCGCGAACTCACGGACCTCTGCCCGGAGGTTCTCGTGCCGCTCATCGGTGAAGTAGTCCATCGTCATGCTCTAGTCCTCTCGTCCCGGTGGGTGTCGTGCCTCCGTTCATGCCGTCGATGCCGCTCCGGTCGCTCCCCCGAGGGGACCGGTGGGGGTGCGGAGGGGGTGGGGGCCGATCGCTCCTTCGCAACCGGTGCATGCGGACCCTGGGGCGGGTGTCCCCGAGGAGCGGGGATTACCGTCCGTGTCTTCGGCAGGGCTCATTGTCATATGTCTGTGCGGGCTTACACAGATCTGATCTTGGATTGGCGGGATTCGGCGCGTCCTTCTTCGGACGAGTTTCGACGCGATACCGACTGGGAAGTGATCTTGGCCCACGCCACAGCCTGCGGTCCGCCGCTCACGTGCGGTTTTGACTGTTCATCAGCAGCGGGTGGCGGCCGGTCCCGGTTCCACCGAAGCGCCCGGATGTCTGATTACATGTTCGCCATGACTGATGTGATGAGCACTCAAGGCCAGTTCCCGGGTGCCGCCGGGGAGTCCGAGCGAACCCGCAGACTGCGTAGCCTGGGTCTCAACGACCCTTCAGCGGACGAGGCCTTCGACCGCTTCGCCCACCTGGCAGCCAGCATCACCCGCGCTCCCATCGCGATGGTCAACTTCATCAACGACGAGCGCCAGATGTTCCGAGGGCTCTACATTCCGCCAACTTCGACCGAAATCGCGCACGAGGACGGCGCTTCCTGGGCGGACCGGGGCATCGCCTTCGACCTCCCCACCCGCCAGATGCCGCTCAGCCACGGCTTCTGCCCGCACGTGGTCGCCCAGCGCTCGCCCCTCGCGCTGGACGACATCCTCGCCTACCCCCGGTTCGCCGGTAACCCGGTCGTGGACGAACTCGGCGTCCGGGCCTACCTCGGCGCCCCGCTCGTCGACGACACCAGCACCGTCATCGGCACCGTCTGCGTCCTCGACCGGGAACCCCGGCAGTGGGGACGCGAGCGCCTGCGCGACATCCAGCACCTCGCCGAGGCCCTGCTCTCCGAGATCCGCCTGCGCGACAACCTGCTCGCCCAGCAGCACGAGATGTTCGCCGCCTTCGACGGCTCCCCGTTCCCCATCATGCTCACCGACGGCCCCGGCCAGGAGATCCGCTACGCCAACGCCCAGCACGCCGACACCTTCGGTGCCCCGGTGGCGTACGGCGCGATCGGGCAGGCCTACCCGCAACTCGGCGTGGCCGGCCTCCAGCAGGCCGTCTCCGAGGCCTACCGCACCGGCCGCACCACCGTCCTCAACGAGGTCCGGGTGCAGTCGACCCGCCCCGAGGCCCAGCGCATCCAGCAGGTCTTCAGCTTCACCTGCACCCCGCTGCGGACCGCGCGCACCGGCCAGGTCAACGGCGTCCTCACCGTCGGCATGGACGTCACCGCGCAGTCCCGCACGGAGGAGGAACTCGGCACGCTGGCCGCGCTGCTGGTCGACCGGCTGCAGCAGAGCGGCGCCGCGACCCCCACCGGCCGCCCGGGCATCGCCGGCGGGACCGGACTCGTCCTGCCGAGCTGAACCGCAGACCGGCCGCCCACCCGCGGCACCGCGGCCCGCGTCCGTACCGTCCGTTCCACCCGGCTCGCACTGCCCGAACCGCTCGCACTGCCCGCTCCACCGGTATGGCCCGTATTACCCGCATTGCTCGCCCGACTTGCACCACCTGTACGACCCGCACCACCTGTACAACCTCGCACCATCCGTACGACCCGCACCACCTGTACAACCTCGCACCATCCGTACGACCCGCACCACCTGTACAACCTCGCACCATCCGTACGACCCGCACCATCCGTCCGACCGGCACCACGTGCACCACTCGCACTGCTTGTACGACCCGTACCGCCCACCGCCGTGGCGGGGCGCCTCTCACCCCCGAGGAGAGGCTCCCCGCCACGGTGCCGTCCGGGGCCCTACGGTGCTCCGGCTCGAGGTTCGGCTCGGGTTCGGCTCAGGGCCCCCGGCTCGGGGCCGGCCGTGCGGCGCGGCGCAGTTCGGCCGGGCCGAGCGGGTGAACCGTCCGCCGTCCGCGTCCCGGCCGGGCCCACCCGCCGGGCGGCGATGGTAGGCATGGGCCGCATGGACTGGTTCGCCGCCCCCGACTACTGGCTGAGCCGGCTGCTCGTCCAACGCCTGCTCGCTGCCCTGTACCTGATCGGATTCCTCAACGCCGCCGCGCAGTTCCGCGCGCTCATCGGCACGGACGGCATGCTGCCGGTGCCCCGCTTCACCGCCCGCGTCCCGTTCCGCCAGGCACCCGGCCTCTTCCACCTCCACTACAGCGACCGGTTCTTCGCCGCCGTCGCCTGGGGCGGGGCCGCCCTCGCCGCCGCCGTCACGGCCGGGCTCGGCGACGCTGTCCCGCTCTGGGTCTCGATCCTGCTCTGGGCGGTGCTCTGGGCCCTCTACCTCTCCATCGTCAACGTCGGGCAGACCTGGTACTCCTTCGGCTGGGAGTCCCTGCTCCTCGAGGCCGGCTTCCTCGGCGCGTTCCTGGGCAACGCCGACACCGCCCCGCCCACCCTGGTGCTGTGGTTGATGCGCTGGCTGGTCCTCCGGGTCGAGTTCGGCGCCGGACTGATCAAACTGCGCGGCGACAGCTGCTGGCGCGACCTGACCTGCCTCCGCTACCACCACGAGACCCAGCCGATGCCCGGGCCGCTCAGCTGGTTCTTCCACCACCTGCCCGACCCGCTGCACCGGGTCGAGGTCGCGGCCAATCATGTCGTCCAACTCGTCGTACCGGTCTGCCTGCTGCTCCCACAACCGGTCGCGAGCTACGCGGCCTGCGCCGTCGTCGCCACCCAGCTGTGGCTGATCGCCTCCGGCAACTTCGCCTGGCTCAACTGGCTCACCGTGACCCTGGCCCTCGCCGCCGTCGACCCGGCCCGCATCGGCCTGCCCGTCCACGCCCGTGCCTACCCCGGCACCCCGCTCTGGTACGAGGCGTTGGTGATCGCGCTGACCGCGGCCGTCGTCGTCCTCAGCTACTGGCCGGTGCGGAACATGGTCTCCCGCGGCCAGGTCATGAACCGCTCCTTCAACCGCCTCCACCTCGTCAACACCTACGGCGCCTTCGGCAGCGTCAACCGCCTCCGTCAGGAGGTCGTGGTCGAGGGCACCGACGAGGCGGTCCTCACCCCGCGCACCGTCTGGCGCGAGTACGGCTTCAAGGGCAAACCCGGCGACGTGCGCCGCCTGCCGCGCCAGTACGCCCCCTACCACCTGCGGCTCGACTGGCTGATGTGGTTCGCCGGCATCTCGCCCGGCTACGCCCGCCCCTGGTTCCTGCCCCTCGTCGCCCGCCTGCTGGCCGGCGACCCGCCCACCCTGCGGCTGCTGCGCCACAACCCCTTCCCGGACACCCCGCCGACCCACGTCCGGGCGACCCTCCACCTTTACCGGTTCACCGATTGGCGCGAACTGCGGGAAACCGGCGCGTGGTGGCACCGCACCGCGCTGCACGAGTACCTCGCGCCGGTCGACCTGCCCACCCTCGGTCGGGCCGGGTACCGACCACCGCTCGGCCGACCACGCCCCAGCGTCCGCGAGGTCCCGCTGGAGCGGCCGCGGCGGCCCCGCCGCACCCCCGGTCCGTCCACCGTTCGGCGGCCCGGACACCCGTCCGGACCAGGGCCGGACCACCCGGGCGGATCCCCCGAGTAGCGGCCAGGTGGGGGGTATGGCATACGACACCGGCCCGTCGGGGCGGTGGGTGCGTGCAAGGCTCGAACGGGCACCCGTATTCTGGGCCTCCACAAGCGGCAGCCCGACCGCGCGCCCCTCGCCCCGCCCCAGGGGCAGCCCCCGCGCAACCGGTCCGCCGCCCCTCGTCGCCAGCCCCGCCGCCGTCGCCCAGAACCGGACCTCACATGACAGTGCTTCACTCGCGCAACGCCGACGCAGCCGACCCGGTGGACGTCGCCGACGCCGCAGACGTCAAGGACCCCCAGGACGCCGTCGCGGAGCCCGACCTCCGCGAAGACCTCGGCCGCTACGCCGAACTCGGGGCCTTCACCCTCACCGCCGACACCCACGCCTGGTACGCGGCCGTCGACACCGTCGCCACCCCGGAGGATGCCCGCGCCGCCTCCACCGCGCTCGCCGAACTGCGCGGCCGCGACCTGCAGCAGACCTGGGAGGCCGTCACCGCCCTGGCCGCCGAGGTCAAGCTGGACGAGCCGGACACCGTCGCCAAGACCGCGCTCCTGGTCGAGATGCTCCAGCGGGTCCACCGCACCGCCGCCACCCTCACCACCGCCGCGTACGACGCCGACCTCGGCGCCCTCGCCGCCGCCACCGCCGACAGCGCCTGGCGCCGCGAGAACGGCGTCAAGCTCTCCTGGCTGCGCGGCCGCTCACTGCGCAAGCAGGCCACCGCCCTCGCCAACGACCGCCGCGTCCGCCGCGAGGACCTGCACGAGGCCCTCACCTCCGCCGAGATCGAGCGCCGCGCCTGGGCCGCCCTCGCCCCGGCCGGCACCCTCCCGGCGGCGCCCGCCGACGGCGCCCTGGTCGAGCGCACCGCCCAGGCCTTCGAGGCGATCAACGCCGGCCTGCGCGACCTCGACCGCCTGCTGCCCGACCACGACCTGGACGGACTGCCCTTCGCGGACCTCATCGACCTGGTCGAACGGCTCGCAGCCGACGAGGGCACCCTCTACCGTCTCCCCACCATCCGCGGCCTGCGCGCCGCTCTGGAGGAGGCCGGCCTCGGGGACCTGCTCACCGAACTCGCCGCCGCCAAGGCCGACCGCCGCGCCGCCGAGGCCGCGTACTCGGCCCGCCAGGCGCTGGCGGGCGGGCAGCGGGACGGGCTGGCGGAGGAGGCTGCTGCCGAGGAGACGGCGGTCGAGGAGCCGGTCTCGGAGCCGGTCGCGGAGGTCGAGACCGAGGTCGAGGCCGAGGTCGAGGCCGAGGTGGAGGCCGAGCTGGAGGTCGACGTCGAGGTCGACGCTGAAGCGGTAGCGCGTCAGGCGCTGGCCGGTGGGCAGCGGGACGGGCTCGTGGAGGAGGTCCCGGCCCAGGCTCCTGCTGAGGAGGCCGCCGAGGCTGTTGCCGAGCTTGAGGCCGACGCCGAAGTCGAGGACGCGGTCGAGACGGAGACCGAGACCGTGACCGAGACCGAGGACGCGGTCGACGCCGAGGCGGTGTCGGGTTCGGATGTCGACACGGACGCCGCCGACGTCGAGCCGACCGTGGCGGAGGAGCTGACGGAGGAGGAGGCCCCGGCTGCCGTGGTCTCCCTGCCGGCGCCCTCCCCGGCCGCCGACGACCTGGTCGCCGCCGCGACCGCCGCCCTGGCCGAGGCCGCAGCGGTGGAGAAGGCTGCGGCGGAGGAGGCCGAGTCGGCCGCCGAGGTCGAGGAGCCCGCTGCTGAGACTGCGGTCGAGGCTGAAGCCGAGGTGACGGAGACCGAGGTCGTCGCGGAGGAGCCGGTCGTCGAATCGGACGAGCCTGCTGCCGAGGTGGAGACGACCGACCAGGAGACCGAGGTCGTCAACGAGGAGCCCACCGCCGAGGTTGACGAGGCTGCCGACGACGTGGCGGTGGCCGAGGTTGTCGCTGAGGAGCCCGTTGCCGAGGTGACGGTGGCTGCTGAGGAAGCTGCCGATGTCGAGCCGGTGGCCGAGGTCGTGGCCGAGGAGCCCGTCGCCGAGGCCGAGGCCCCAGTGGCCGAGCCCGAGACCGAGGCTGTTGCCGTAGAGGTGGAGGAGCCGGCCGCCGAGGTGGAGGAGCCTGCTGCCGAGGCCGAGCCTGAGGCCGCCGTCGAGGAGCCCGCCGTCGAGGAGCCCGCCGTCGTGGAGCCCGCCGTCGTGGAGCCCGCCGAGGAGCCCGTCGCCGAGGAGGCAGCCGCCGAGGCGGATGCCCCCGTCGCCGACGAGGACGCTGCCCGTGCTGCGAAGCCGGACTTCACGCCCGGTCGCCCCGTGACCGCCTACTCGGCCGACGAGTTGCTTGCCGTCGTGCGGTGGGTGGACGGCGACGGTGTGGAGCGGAGCGACGAGGAGCTGCTGCGGGCGGCCATGAAGGAGCTGGGCTTCGGCCGGCTCGGCCCCAGGATCAAGGAGGCGCTGGGCGCCGCCGTCACCGCCGCGCGCGGCTGACGAGGGGAAACCGCCGGACGGACAGGGCCCGGGACGCGATCGTGCGTCCCGGGCCCTGCCATGTCCCGGGGGACTGCGTCAGCCCGCCTTGTTCCACGGCTGGCTGGACATCAGTGCCTTCACGCTGGCGACGTACCCGGGGTTGGGGATGACCAGGCTGCCGACGACCTCGCCCGTGGTCGGGTCGGTGACGGCGTTGTAGTGCACGTTGCCCGCGCCCGCGTTGTACGCGGAGACGACCAGGTCGAGCAGCGGTGTCTTGCCGGTGGCCGGGTCGGGGGAGAGGTCGTACGTGCCGCCGAAGGAGGAGTCACCGTAGTAGGCGGCGAGCCAGCCGAGCAGTTGGGTGCCGAGCTGGACGTTCCCGGTGAGCGTGTTGGCGTCCGAGGTGGTGCCGAACTTGCCGTTCATCCAGCTGATGGTGTTCGGCATGACCTGCATGGTGCCGATCCCGCCGTCGCAGGCGAGGATGCCGGACTGCCAGCCGCTCTCCTGCCAGGCGATCGCCTTTACCAGGTTGACGGGCAGCGGTGGGAGCTGGTCGGTGCCGCCGGTGCTCAGCTTGAGCGTCCGGGACTGGCCGGCGGCGGCGGTGAGGGCGGCCGAGACGGCTTCCTTGGGGTCGTCCGGCCGGGGCTTGCTGGGCTTGCAGCTGCTCTGCAGCGGCGGCACGTGCGGGGTCGGCGGCGCGGGTGGCGGCGGGGGCGCGACCGGGCCGGGCTTGGCGGTCGGTACCGGGGCCGCGACGACGGGCTTGGCGACCGGTGGCTGGGTGGTCACCCCGGCGGGCAGGTTGCCGCCGCCGGCCTTGGCGGCGGTGCCCGGCGGCGTGCTCGGCGCGGACTTCCCGGCCTTGCCGGCGGGGGCGCTCGGGCTCGGGCTCGGCGAGGCACCGGCGCCCGCGCCTGCGGTCGGCGTCGCGGTCGCCGGGGCGGTCGGGCTTGGGGCCTCGCTCGCGGACGGGCTCGTGCTGGAGGGCCCGCTGGGCCCGTCGCTCGCGGTCACCACGGTGCTGCCGCCCGCCGCGTCCTGGTGCTTGTCGGCGTGCTCGGTGCCGCAGCCCGCCAGGACGGCGGTCGCCACGGCGACTGCCGACACCAGGACCAGGGTCCGCCGTGTGGTGCTCACTCTCATCTGTGGTCCCCCCACTGGTCACCGGTGGTCCCGGCGCGTGGCGGTCATCCTATGAGGTGCCGCTCCGGCCTTGTGTGAACGGGTGGCCGAGCGCCTGCCGCAGGACGGCCGGTGCCGTGACGAGGGACGGTCCGTACCAGGTCAGGTGCCGTCCGCTGACCAGTGCGACCGGTGTTCCGGGGAACGCCTCCGGGCCGTCCTCGGCGGTGAAGCGGTACGGCTCGTCCGGCAGCACCACCAACTCCGGTCGGCAGGCCAGCAGTTCGGGCAGCGGGATGGCCGGGTAGCGCTCGGGGTGGTCGGCGTGGACGAGTCGGAGGCCCAGACGGCGCAGCAGGTCCCCGGCGAAGGTGTCGCGGCCGAGGACCATCCACGGGCGGCGCCAGATCGGCACGATCGCCCTCGGGCCGTCGGGCTCCTGGACCGCTCGGCTCGGCCCGACCGGCCCGACCGGCCCGACCGGCCCGACCGGCCCGACCGGCCGGACTGACCCGACTGGTCCGACAGGCCTGACCGGTCCGACCGGCGCCCAGGCCGCTTCCGCCTCGTCCAGCCAGGCGGGGCGCGTCAGTCGGCAGGCGGTGGTCAGCAGCCGGTCCAGTGAGCGGAAGGCGTCGTCCAGGGTGCGGATGTCGGTGACCCAGACCGGGGCGCCGGCCGCCCGCAGCGCGTCCAGGTCGGGGCGCCGGTTCTCCTCGTCGTTGGCGATGACGAGGTCGGGTTCGAGCGCGAGGATGCCCGGGACGTCCGGGTTCTTGGTGCCGCCGATCCGGGTGACGGCCAGGTCGGCGGGGTGGCTGCACCAGTCGGTGGCGCCGACCAGCAGCCCGGGCGCGGTGGCAGCGACCGCCTCGGTCAGCGAGGGCACCAGCGAGACCACCCGGCGGGGCGGGCGCGGCCCGAGCCGGACGGGGAGGTCGAGGTCGTCGCGCAGCGCGGTGGGGTCGGCCATCGGGCCAGCCTAGGCCAGGCCTGCGTCACGGATCCTGCGTCCCGGATCCTGCAGGCCGGGTCCAGGCCGCATCCAGGCCGGATCCAGGCCGGATCCAGGCCGGATCCAGGCCGGGTCCTGCGGGCCGGTCGGGATGGCGTCGGCCTGTGCGAGCGGTCCGTGAATCCTGCGGGAACCCGCCGCCCGGGTCGTCCGACTACCTGGTCCGGGTCCGCAGCACGGGCCCGAGCACGGACCACCGACCAGGAGAGTTGTCATGCGCCCACGCGTTGTCTGCGGAATCGCGGCCGCCGTCGCCCTGTTCGCCACGGCCTGCGGGAGCGGTGGCGGGGGTGGACGGGGCGACTCCGTCACCGCCCAGGCCGCCCCGAGCGGCGCCTACCCGGTGAAGGTCGCCGACTGCGCGGGCAAGGAGACCACCATCGCCAAGGCACCGACGAAGATCGTCACCAGCAACGCGTCGAGCCTGGAGATGCTGCTCCGGCTCGGCGCCGGCGACCGGGTGGTCGGCACCGGCTTCCCGCCCGGCAAGGGCACCCTGCCGGCCGACCTCGCCGAACAGGGCGGCAAGGTCCCGGTGTTGGGGGACAAGGCCATTCCCAAGGAGAAGCTGCTCGGCTCCGGCGCCGACCTGTACGTCGACACCTTCAGTGCGATGCCGATGATGGGCGGCGGCGCCATCGGACCGAGCGAGGAGGAGTTCGCGGCGGCCGGCATCCAGCACGTCTACCTGCTCTCCACCGCCTGCGCCGGGACCCCGAAGGCCGCCAAGGCGCCGCGCACCGACCTCGGGGGCGTCGAGGACGACATCCGCCGGCTCGGCGCCGTCACCGGCACCGCCGCCCGCGCGGAGGAGCTGGTGGCCGGGATGGAGAAGCAGGTCGGCGAGGTGCGCACCGCGCTCGCCGCCGTGCCGGAGGGGCAGCGGCCGAGCTACTTCGTCTTCGACTTCGACGCCGGTACCAAGCAGCCGGTGGCGGTCTGCGGCCGGCAGGTCGCCAACGCGGTGATCACCCAGGCTGGGGCGCGCAACGTGTTCGCCGACTGCGACGCCGACTTCAAGCCCGGCTCCTGGGAGGACGTCGTCGCCAAGAACCCGGACTGGATCCAGCTCGCCGTCCGCAACCGGGGTAGCGAGGAGGCCACCCGCAAGGCCTTCGACGACGCCGAGGCGTTCCTGAAGAGCTTCCCGGCGACCCAGGGCCTGAAGGCCGTCCAGGAGGGGCACTTCGTCCGGCTCGGCTCCGAGGCGACCACCATCGCGGGTGTGCGCAACGCCGACGCCGTCCGGCAGATCGCGGCGACCGTCCACCCCGACCTCGTCAAGAACGGGCAGTAGAAGGTGACGTCGGCCGTTCACGCCGAGGCCGAGGCCGAGGCCGAGACCGCGAACGAGGCAGCCGGCACCGGCCGCCCGGCCCGCACGCTGCGGGCCGGGCCGCTGGCCGCCGTCCTCACCGTCGCCCTGGTGCTCGCGCTGACCGCAGCCGTCTCGCTCGGCGCGGTGGACATCCCGCCCGGCGAGGTGTGGTCGGTGGTCGCCCGCCGGCTCACCGGGCGGGCCGCCGAACCCGGCACTCGCGACCTCATCGTCTGGCAACTTCGCGTCCCGCGCGCCCTGTTGGCGGCCGTGGTGGGCGCCGGTCTCGGCCTGGTCGGCACCGCCGTCCAGGCGCTGGTCCGCAACCCGCTCGCCGACCCGTACCTCCTCGGCATCTCCTCCGGCGCCTCCCTCGGGGCGGTCGCCGCCATCGTCCTCGGCACCACCTTCGGGCTCCAGCTCTCCTTCGGCAGCGCGCTCGGCCTCACCGTCTCCCTGGCGGCGTTCGCCGGCGCGCTCGCCGCCTTCTCCCTGGTCTGGCTGATGGCCCGGCGCGGCGGCGGCTTCTCCCCGCTGCGCCTGGTCCTCGCGGGCATCGGCATCGCCCAGTTCCTCGGCGGCGTCACCAGCTACCTCGTCCTGCAGACCCGCGACGAGCAGCAGACCCGGGGCGTGCTGTTCTGGCTCATGGGCAGCCTCGGCGGCACCGTCTGGGCCCAACTCACCGTCCCCGCCGTAGCCGTGGCGCTCGGCCTGGCCCTGCTGCAGGCCCGTGCCCGGGGGCTCAACGCGATGCTGATGGGTGACGAGACGGCCGCCGGGCTCGGCGTGGACGTCGCCCGACTGCGCCGCGAGGTCTTCGTCGTCACCAGCGTGCTCACCGGGGTGCTGGTCGCCGTCTCCGGCGCGATCGGCTTCGTCGGCCTGATGGTGCCGCACGTCTGCCGCCTGCTCCTCGGCGGCGACCACCGGCGCCTGCTGCCGCTGTCCGCGCTCACCGGGGCGCTGCTGCTGGTCGTCGTCGACACCGTGGCCCGCACCGCCCTGGACGGCCAGGAACTGCCGATCGGCGTGGTCACCGCCGTCCTCGGTGCCCCCACCCTGCTCTACCTGCTGGACCGACGACTGGAGCGCAATTGAGGATCGCTGTCGAGGACTTGAGTGTCGCCCTGGCCGGGCGGACGGTGGTGGCCGGGGTCCACCTGGTCGCCGAGGAGGGGGAGATCGCCGGACTGGTCGGGCCCAACGGGAGCGGCAAGTCCAGCCTGCTGCGCACCGTCTACCGGCACCTGCGGCCGAGCACCGGGCGGGTGCTGCTGGCCGGGCGGGACCTGGCGGAGCTGCGGCCGGCCCAGTCCGCCCGGCACATCGGCGCGCTGCCCCAGGAGCGCGGCGGGGACTTCGAGTTGAGCGTCCGCGAGGTGGTCGCGATGGGCCGCACCCCGTACAAGCGGGCCTTCGCCGCCGACGACGCCGAGGACCACCGGATCACCGCCGAGGCCCTGGCCCGGGTCGGCATGGCGACCGCCGGCGACCGCCGCTTCACCCAACTGTCCGGCGGGGAACGGCAACGAGTGCTGCTGGCCCGCGCGCTCGCGCAGCAGCCGGACGTCCTGGTGCTGGACGAGCCGACCAACCACCTGGACGTCCGGCACCAGGTCGAACTCCTCGCCCTGCTGCGCGAGCAGCGCCGCACCACGCTGGTCGCCCTGCACGACCTCAACGCCGCCGCCTCGGTCTGCGACCGGCTGCACGTCCTGCACCGCGGCGCCCTGGTGGCCTCGGGGGCGCCGCGCGAGGTACTGACCCCCGAGCTGCTGGCGGAGGTCTTCGGGGTACGGGCGGCGGTGATCGAGCACCCGCTCACCGGCGACCCGCTGATCGCCTTCGACCACCGCACCCCGGCCGGTGCGGTGGCCTCCGTGATCGGGACGTAGTCCGCCTTTCAGCGGCTCGCGTCGTGGCTCTGGCCGTGGCCCGGGTCGTGGCCCGGGTCGTGGCCCCGGTCGTCGCTCTGGCCATGGCCCTCGACATGGCCTTCGACGTGGCCCTCGTAGTGGCTCGGTCGGCCGTCGCGCAGCACCAGCCGGCCGAGCCGTGCGGCCTCCTCGCTGCGTAGCAACTCCCATCCACCGTCCGCTCGGTGGAGTGCCGAGGAATGCCAGGGCGTGGTCCAGACGTCGGCCGCTGCCAGCAGCCGGATGCCGAACTTGGAGACGCCGGCCGGCTGCGGGTGGATGGAGAGCCGGACGGCCCGGGGGTGCTGCTCGGCGATCAACTCGCCCCAGGCACGGCTGCGCTGGATCACCCCGTAGGCGCGGCGGCGGCACTCCCGCTGCAGGGCCGAGCGGGTGCCGGTGAAGCCGATGGAGTCCTCGGTGAGGAAGCGGGTGATGCCGCGGTAGAGCCGAAGGGTCTCCTCCTCGGCCAGCACCTGCTCGCGCAACTCCTCGACGGTGGGGGCGTAGCGCTCGTGCACCCGGGCTCTCTTCTCGTCGTACGGGAGGTCGCCGAGGACGGCCCGCAGGTCGAAGGTGGCGAGGTGGCCGAGACCCTCGCGGGCGATCATGGCGGTCAACTCGTCGGAATAGGCGTCGATGTGGTCGTCCGGGACGTTGATCAGGTCGCCGAATATGTGCCCGTCGGAGCAGATCAGCATCCGGGCGCCGGGCTCGTGGAGGCGGCCGATCTCGGCGCAGAGCCGGTCGAGGAAGGTCAGCGACAGTCGTTCGCCCTCGTCGGGCAGGTGGCCGAGCACCTTCGCCGGGTTCGGCGACTTGCAGGGGAACCCGGGCAGGGTGAACACGATCGGTTCGCCGGCGGCGATGAAGTCCGCCAACTGCGCGAGCTGCAGCGGGAAGTGCCCCGGTCGGGCGTCGAACTCCGGGTCGGCGGCGCGGCGGTGCGGCAGCAGGAGATCGAGGATGCGGGCGGCGAGGCGCTCGGCCTCGGCCGTGGGTCCTGATCCGGTGCCGGTGCCGGTGCCGGTGACGGTGTTGGTGCTGGTGTCGGTGACGGGCATCGGAGTGGTGGCGGTGCCGGCGGGCGGCATGGTGGGTCCTCCACGGATGGTGGTGTGGGGCGGGCTCGGGCAGGCGGAGCCGGGTATCGGATGCGGGGGCCCCGGGTCAGCGGCGGTCAGCGGCGCCGGTCGTAGGCGACGGGGAGGCGGTTGACCCCGCGGGCCAGGACGGCGGGGATCCAGGTGAGGTCGGCCAGGTCGTCCCCGGGGGCCTTCGCCGGGCGCAGCCCGGGCAGGCGGGTGAGCAGGGTGCCGATGGCGATCCGGAGTTCGGCCCGGGCCAGGGCGGCGCCGGGGCAGTAGTGGATGCCGTGGCCGAAGGCGAGGTGGGCGTTGGGGGAGCGGTCGAGGTCGAGGCGGTCGGCCTCGGGGAACCGGGATTCGTCGCGGTTGGCGGCGCAGAGCGAGACGATCACCGAGTCGCCGGCCGGCACGGTGGTGCCGAACAGGTCGCTGTCCTCGGCGAAGAACCGCCAGGTGGTGAGCTCGAACGCGGCGTCGTGGCGGAGCAGTTCCTCCACCGCACGGTCGAGCAGGCCGGGCTCGTCGATGCCGTCGCGCAACCGGTCGAGCTGCTCGGGGTGGCGCAGCAGGGTGATCAGCATGGTGGTGATCTGGTTGGTGACCGGCTCCTGCCCGGCGACCAGCAGTTGGAACACCATGGAGTCCAGCTCCTCGCGGCTCAACTCGCCCGCGTCGTGGGCGGCGACGAGCCGGCCGAGCAGGTCCTCGGACTCCGTCCAGCCGGGCTCCCGGCAGTCGGCGCGCTTGCGGGCGACCACGTCGGCGATGTACCGCTGCAGGCCGCGCAGCCGCGCCTCGTACGCCGGGCGGCCGGGGTCCTGCGGGCCGACGGGCTGGACCACCTTGCCCCAGTCACGGTCGAAGCGGTCCGCCAACTCGGCTGGGAGGCCGATGACTTCGGCGAGCACCCGGAAGGGGTAGTGGGCCGCGAAACCGGCCACCAGGTCGGCGCCGCCGGCCTCGGGCAGCTCGTCCACCAGGGCGTCGGCCAGCTCCTGCAGCCGGGGGCGCAGGGACTCCACCCGGCGCGGCGCGAAGGCGTCCAGGACGAGCCGGCGCATCGAGGTGTGCTTGGGCGGGTCCTGGTGGAGCAGGTGGACCTGGAGCTGCGAGTGCTGCGGCTCGGGCATGATCGACGCGAGTCGGCGCCAATCGTCGTTGCCCAGCGCGTGGTTCTTGCCGAGGCGCGGGTCGTTGAGGGCCGCGTGGGCGGCCTGGTAGCCGGTGACCAGCCAGGCGTGGATGCCGCTCGGGAACTCCACCCGGTGCACCGGCCCGGCCTCGCGCATCCGCCGGTACAGCGGGTACGGGTCGCTCTTGTACGCCGGACCGTACAGCGGGACGGGGGAGGGAAGCCGGTCGTGCCCGTACGGGCAACGCGGGGTGTCGTCGGTCGCGGCCGAGCCGGGGACAGGGTCGGCGATCGGGTCGGGGGCGGGGCCGGGTATCGGGTCGGGGGCGGTGTCGGGGATCGTGTCGGTCATCTGGGGTGGTCCTTCGGTACGGTGCGCGGACTGTCAGGTCGTGGGGCGGCGGCGGTGCAGGGCGAGCAGGGCGACGGCGGTCGCCGCGACCGCGGCGGCCAGGGCGATCCCGGCGCGGGTCCCGGTGGTGTCGCGGCTCCCGGCCGACGCGGCGGCGGTGGCGAGGGCCGGTCCGAGGGCGAAGCCGAGGCTGCGGGCGAGTTGGACGGCGGACCCGGCGGTGGCGAGCCTTCCGGGCGGGGAGGCGGTCATCACCAGGGCCTGGGTGGGGCCGCCGTTGAGGCCCATCCCGGCACCGGCGAGGGCGAGCCGGGCGGCGATGTCGAGGGCGGACCAGCCGGCGTCCAGCGGGACGAGCAGGGCCAGGCCGAGAGTGGTGACGGCGGCGCCGGTGAGCGCGGTCGGTCGGGCGCCCCAACGGTCGGCCAGTCGGCCGCCGACCCGCCCGGCCAGCACCATGCCGAGCGGGAACGCCAGCATGGTCAGCGCGGTGGCCGTGGCGCTCTCGCCCCGAGGGCCGCGCAGGTGCTGGGCGAGCAGGTAGTGGCAGGCCGCGAAGCCGGCGGCGAGCGCCAGCACCGAGGCGTTGACCCCGGCGGTCCCGGCGGCCCGCAGTACCTCGGCCACCGGCCGGCCGCCGGGGCGGCGCAGCCACAGCAGCACCAGCGGCGCGGCGGGCAGCGCCAGCAGGAGCCACTGCGGCGCCTCCGGGGCCAGGGTGAGCCCGAGCAGGACGGCGGCCATGGCACCACCGATCAGGGCGGCGTCGCCGAGTGAGCCCCGGTCGGGCAGGCGCAGCCCGCCGCGCCGCGGGGCGTGCCGCCGCACGATCAGCACGGCGGCCAGGCAGACCGGCAGCTTGACCAGGAAGATCGCCCGCCAGCCGAGGTGGTCCAGCAGCAGGCCGCCGACGACCGGACCGGTCACGGCGCCGAGCGGTCCGAGGGTCGCGGGCACGCTCATCGCCCGCCCGCGCAACTCGGATCGGACGGACGTCGCGGCGAGCACCGGCATCAGGACGAAGAGGACGGCCCCGAAGGCGCCCTGCAGCAGCCGGGCCGCGATCAGCCAGCCCGCCCACGGGGCCGCGGCCGCCAGCACGCTGCAACCGGCGAAGCAGCCGACCGCGAGCAGCAGCGCGGACCGGGTGCCGACCTGGTCCAGCCACCGTCCGGCGGGCAGGAGGAGTGCGACGAGCGGGAGTTGGTAGCCGAGAACGGCCCACTGGGCGACCCCGGGGGAGACGTGCAGGCCGGCCGAGATGTCGGTGAGCGCGAGGTTGACCACGTTCATGTCGAGCATCGCGACGAACGAGAGCAGGCCCGCGGCCACGACCAGGCTCCAGCGGTCGACAGGTTGTGGCTGACTGCCCGTCAGTGAGTCGGCGGCCGTCGGCTGTTGCGCTGCCATGGAGTCCCTCCGTTCCCGTTCTGCCGTACCGGACACCGCCCCGGCGGCGGGGTCCGGTACAGCAGTCGGGGGCGCGACGGCTCCGGTTCCGAACGCTTGGGGGAATTTTTCGGTGGCGGTGTTCAGCGAACGAGTGACAGATTTCAGCCGACAGCCGACAGCCGACAGCCGACAGCCGACAGATTTCGAAATCTGTCATCTGTCATCTGTCATCTGTCATCTGTCATCTGTCATCTGTCGGCTGTTTCGCCGTCGCCGCTCAGCAGGCGGCCACGAGCTCCACGGCCTCGGCCGCCCGCAGGCGCGCGATCAGTTCCTCCCGTGCCCGGGCGACCCGGGAGCGGACGGTGCCGACGGGGCAGCCGGCGACCTCGGCCGCCTCGGCGTAGCTCAGCCCGACGACCTGGGTCAGGACGAAGGCCTCCCGCCGCTGGGCGGGCACCCGGTCGAGCAGGTCGTCGAGTGCGATGCCGTCCTCGAATCCGGCCCCCGGCACGCCGCTCTGTCGCTCCGCCGCCTCCTGCCAGTCCGGCAGTGCCGCGAGGCGTGGCCGGGCGGCGGCCATCCGGTAGCGGTCGATCACCGTGCGCCGGGCGATCGAGAGCAGCCAGGTGCGGGCCGAGGAGCGCCCCGCGAACGCGGGCAGGCTGCGTAGTGCGCGCAAGAAGGTCTCCTGTGCGAGGTCGTCGGCGGACTGCACGTCGGTCAGGTGGGCGACGAAGCGCCAGACGTCGCGCTGGGTCGCGCGGACGAAGGCCTCGACGTCTGCCGCCCGGCCGGAGCGGGCGGTCAGTGCGAGTGCGGTGAGCTGCTCGTCATCCACGGCGGCCTCCGACCCGGCCGGTCCCGCCTCGGTGGTCGTGCGGGACGATGGGCATATGAGATGCGCGCAGTTCCGTACCGCTCTGTCCGCCCGGCTCGACGGCGAACCGAGCGGTCTGGCGCAGGCACGGCTCGACAAGCACGTTGCGCGCTGCACCGGCTGCCGGGAGTGGCTGGACCGGGCGGAGCTGCTGCGCGGCCACGTCCGGGCGGGCGCCGCCGACGGGCCGCCGCCGGAGTGGTCGGCCCGCCTGCTCGCCGGGCTGAAGGACGCCGGACTGAAGGAGATCGGGCTGACGGAGATCGGGCCGGCCGAGGGGCCGGGCGGTCGCGCTCCGGAAGGCCCACAGGCCACGGAGCGGTAGGACGGTGGCGCCGGCCGGGGCCGGTGCGCCGTCGTAGTCAGGCATGGAAAGGTCCCGAGGGGAAGGCTGGGAACGGTGCCGCTCAGGGCGGCACCGTCGGCGTCCGTGGGCGGCCGCGCGGCATGCCGTGCCTCCCGGAGAGCCGGGATGCGCGGCGGTGGACGCGGGCCCGCGCCCTGGCGGTACGGCGGTGGAAGGCACGGCCGTGCGGCAGGGCGACCTGCCCGTCGCGGGGTTCCGGGGGCCGGAGGCGGCCGGGGGACTGCGGCGGCGGGCGCGTCAGCAGGCGAGGGCGAACGCCGGCGGCCCGCGCCGGACCACGGCATGCGTGAGCAGCACCGACCGGGGCGGCCGGGCTCGGTCGTCGGCGGGCCTGGGCGGCGCCGGGGCCCGGTAGTCGAAGGGGCGCGCGAAGAGCGCCAGCAGTGGGAGCAGCAAGGCGCCCGCGACGACGGCGCCGAACGCGCCGAGCAGGTCGAAGAGCCGCACCAGTGCCGCGTCACCACGCCAGAGCAGTAGCGCGCAGGCCAGCGCGGCCAGCACGTGGGCGGCGGCCATCCCCAGCGACATGCCGTGGGACATGCCGTGGGACATGCCGCCCGCCATGTCGTGCGTCAGGCCGCCCGTCGTCGGGTCGGACATGCCTCCGGGCATCGGGTGGGACATGCCGGGCATCCCCGCCATCCCGGGCAGGCCCATGCCCATGGCCGTCCCGTCGGCGGAGGCCCCTGCCCCCGCGGCACCGTGGTGCATTCCGGCCATCGGGCGCAGGCTGCCGGCGGTCGGCGGCACGTCCGGGTCGATGCCCGCCATCCGGGCCAGCTCGACCGGCGAGAGACCGCCGGGCGCGCGGTCCGGGTTGCAGAGCAGCAGGGCGGCCCAGTCCGTGGTGGCGAGGCGGCCGAGGCCGCCGCCCCCTCGGCCGAGCGCCCCGGCCTGTTCGAACAGCTGGTGCAGTGCGGTCTGCGCGGCGATCATCCAGACGCTGATCGCACCGAGCCCGCGCCGCTTGCCGGCGAGCAGCCAGGTCAGCCCCAGGACCGCCCCGAACGCGCCGGCCAGCACCGTCGGGGAGACCCCGGATCCGGCCATGGCGACGTGCGCGGTGGCGGCCATCGCCACGCACAGCGCGGCGAAGACCGCGGCGCGCAGCAGGCGGATCCGGTCGGTCATCACGATGGCACTCATCGTCGCACCCACCCCGCCCGGTCCGTACCGCACCCTCCGGTCATGGCCGGTTCCGGCCCGTGAGACCATGCGCGGCCGCCCGCCCGGCGGCCCGCTCGGCCGCCGTCCTCCCCGGCGCGCCGACCCGAACAGCCGCTCGTACGACCATCGGTGCGGTTTGACAAGAACTCACCGCTTGCTCACTAGATGTGCACGAGCCGGTGCGTTCCGTAGGTGTCGGAGCGACGACGTCCAGAGCAGGGAGGTCCGGCCTTGGAGACCCCGACGACCCCGACGGAAGCCCCAGCCGAAGCCCCGACGGGAGCCGCGAGGGAACCCGCGGAGTCCTTTGCCGACTTTGCCAAGCCCGCCGACTCGGGCGCGCCCACCGAGGAAGCCAGGACCCCCGACGCGAGCGGTACGCCCGACGCAGCCGGGACCCCCGAAGCAGCCGGAACCGCCGACCTCGCCGACCTCGCGGACCCCCGCTTCTGGCGGCTGCCCGCCCCCGCCCGCGCCGCCGCCTTCGCCGAGCTGCGCCGCCGCCCCGGCCCGGTGTTCTTCGGCGACCGCGCCACCGGCAAGGGCTTCCACGCCCTGGTCCGCCACGCCGACGTGGTCGAGGCCAGCCGCACCCCCGCCGTCTTCCTCAGTGGCCCCGGCGTCACCACCCCCGCCCCCGCCCGCTGGGTGCGGCTGCTGTTCGGCGACTCGATGGTCAACCTGGACGACCCCCGCCACGCCCAGCTGCGCCGGATCGTCTCGCGGGCGTTCACGCCGCGGCTGCTCGGCCGGGTCGAGGAGGACGTCCGGCGCATCAGTGCTGCCCTGGTCGACCGGGTCGAGCGGGACCGGCCGGAGGACTTCGTGACCGCGGTCGCCGCCGAACTCCCGTTCCGGGTGATCTGCACCATGATGGGCATCCCCGAGCAGCCGCGCCGCGCCATCCTCGACCTGGTCAACCGCACCTCCGCGGACATCGGCGTGGCCCGTTCGCTGCGCCACCGGCTGCGGGCGCCCGGGCGCGGGCTGCGGGCGCTCGCCCGCATGCAGGGCATCGTGGCCGGGATCGGCCGGGAGCGGCGGCGCCGACCGGCCGAGGACCTGATCTCCGCGCTGGTCACCGCCGACGTGGACGGCCGCCGGCTCACCGGCCGCGAGCTCGGCGCCTTCTTCACCCTGCTGCTGGTCGCCGGGGTCGAGACCACCCGCAACGCGCTCGCCCACGGCCTGCACCTGCTGACCGTCCACCCCGAGCAGCGGGCCCTGCTCCTCTCCGACCTGGACGGGCGGCTCGGCGGCGCGGTGGACGAGATGGTCCGCCACGCCACACCGATCATCCAGTTCAACCGGACCGTCGCCGTCGACCACGAGCTCGGCGGCCCCGGCGGTCCCCTGCTGCGCGCGGGCGAGAAGGTCGCCCTGTTCTACGGTTCGGCCAACCGCGACGACGCGGTCTTCCCCGACCCGGACGCCTTCGACATCACCCGCACGCCCAACCCCCACCTCGGCTACGGCGGCGGCGGCCCGCACTACTGCCTTGGCGCGCACCTGGCCCGGCAGGAGATGACGGCACTGTTCCGGGAGCTGTTCACCCGCCTGCCCGAGGCGCGCTCGGTCGGCGAGCCGGAGCTCGTCCCGTCCAGTTTCGACCACCGGGTCCGCTCGCTGGGCTTCGCCTTCTGAACCGACTTCTGACCGTCTTCTGACCGTCTTCTGATCACCTTCTGAGCGGTCCGCGGGGTTCGACATCCCGGGTGCCGAGGCATCGGGTACGGCTACTCGCCCGGCTCCCACACCGCGTGGTCGTGCGCGAACAGCACCCGGCGCGGCCCGTACTCCGCCACGCGGTCGAGCCAGGCGCGGTAGCCGGGCAGCGGCGCCGCCACGCCCTCGCGCGCCGCCCGCCGGGCGAGCAGCGCCTGACCGTACTCGGTGGCGAAGTCGTACGCCTGCCCGGCGAGCAGGACCGGGCCGCCGCCCGGGCGCTCGACCAGCAGCGACTGGTGGCCCTCGGTGTGGCCGGGGGTGGGCAGCACCCGGACGCCGGGCCAGACCTCCGCCTCGCCGTCGAGCTCGCGGTACTCGACGCCGGGGAAGTCGACCAGCGCGTCGATGGTGTAGTCGCCGCGCCGGGCGGTGGCCAGCTCACTCGCCTGGACCAGGACGGTCGTGCCGGCGAGCAGCGGGTTGCCGCCGCAGTGGTCGAAGTGCAGGTGGCAGTTGACCACCAGGTCGATGTCGGCGACGGAGACCCCGGCCGTGGCGAGCGCCTCCGGCAGCGGACGGCGGACCGGGCGGTAGTGCGCCTCGGTCTCCGGCGCGCCGCCGCCGATCCCGGTGTCGAACAGCAGCAGCCCCTCCGGGCGCCGGACCAGGTACGCGAGCACCGGCTCCACCCGTGGCTCCGGGCCGCCCACCTCGGAGGCCGGCCGGACGAAATACCCCAGTTCGAGGCGGCGGATCACATTCACTTCATCCCCCCGTGTCGTGGTGCGTCGCTCTGCCCCCGTACGGGTGGCCGCCGCGGCCCCCGGTTCGCACCCTACCCGGCCTCCGCGGCGCTGCCGGGTGCTGGTGGCGGGCGTCACGGCGGGCACCCGGGAAAGGGAGCACAATGCCGGGCATGACTGATCGTCCGCTGCCCGCAGGACCTGTCCGTTCCGTGAACGCCGTGAAGGGCGTGAAGGCCGTGAACGCGGTGAACGCCGGGGGTGAGCCCGCCGACCGTCCCACCGTCGACGCCTGGACGGCCCTCGGCGGACCGGCCGACCTGCCGGCGCGGGTGCGCTTCCACGGCCCGGACGACGTCCTGCCCTCCGGCCTGCCGGTGCGGCGCCTGGCCCGGGCCACCGTGGCCGTCTGCTCGCTCGCCGCCGCCGAGCTCGCCGCCCTCCGCAGCGGCGGTCCGGTCCCCGCCGTCCGGGTGGACCAGGGCGCGGTCGCCACCGCCTTCGTCAGCGAGCGGCACCTGACGATCGACGGCCGGACGCCCGTCAGCTTCGCCCCGCACTCCGGCTTCTGGCGCACCGCCGACGGCTGGGTGCGCACCCACGCCAACTACCCGCACCACCGCACCCGGCTGCTGGCCGCCCTCGGCCTCGCCGTGGACGCCGGGCCCGAGCAGCTCGCGGAGGTGCTCGGCAAACTGCCGGCCGAGCAGGTCCAGGAGCGCGCGTACGCGGCGGGGGCGCTCGCGGTGGCCGTCGCGCCGGTGAGTTCGGCCGTGCACCCCCTGGTGGAGTACCGGGAAGTCGGTGCCACCGCCACCGCCGGTGCCGGCGGTGCGCCCGCCCGCGCGCTCGGCGACGCCCCGGTCGACCGGCCCGCCGCCGGGGTCCGGGTCCTCGACCTCACCCGGGTGATCGCCGGACCGGTCGCCACCCGCACCCTCGCCCTGCTCGGCGCCGACGTCCTGCGCATCGACTCGCCCCGGCTGCCCGAGGCCGAGGACGCCCACGCCGACACCGGCTTCGGCAAGCGCTCGGCCCGCCTCGATCTCGCCGAGCCCACCGACCGGGCCGTCTTCGAGGAACTGCTCGCCACCGCCGACGTCGTCGTCACCGGCTACCGCCCCGGCGCCCTGGACGCCCACGGTCTTGCCCCCGACGCGCTGTTCGCCCGCCGCCCCGACCTGATCGTCGCCCAGCTCTGCGCCTGGGGCTGGACCGGCCCGTGGGCCGGGCGGCGCGGCTTCGACAGCCTGGTCCAGGCCGGCGTCGGCATCGCCGCCCACGAGGCCGCCCCCGACGGCCACCCCGGCGTCCTGCCCGCCCAAGCCCTCGACCACGGCACCGGCTACCTCGTCGCCGCCGCCGTCCTGCGCGCCCTCACCGAGCAGCGCACCCGCCGCCCCGGCGGCCGCCACCTGCGCTTCTCCCTGGCCGGCACCGCCGCCTGGCTGCTGCACGGCATCGAACGGGAGGCCGCCGTACCGGGTGGGACCGCCGAGCCGTACGACCCGTCCCGGTGGCTCGCCGAGACGGACTCCGCGTACGGGCGGCTGCGCCACGCCCTGCCGCCGATCGGCTACGAGGGTGCGCCCGCCGACTGGTCGCGCCCGCCCGGGCGTTGGGGGACGGACGCACCGGCCTGGCTCTGAGCCGGGGCGGCACTGCCCAGGGCCGGCTCTCAGCCGGGGTGGCGGGGTCGCTGTCAGAGCCGTCTGACAGCATCTGCGCATGACCGCCGCACACGCCACCGACTACACCTGGTTCGACCAGCGCTACCCCGTCCTGGGCAAGGCCTACTGCCTCACTCACGTCCAGGGGATCGCCGCCGACGAACTGCTGCGCCGCTTCGACGCCGTGCCCGGCCGCGAGGTCACCGGGCTGGACACGGTGGTCGAGGCCTGGGAGACCTTCGACGACGGCGAGGACGAGGAGGCCAAGGCCCTCCTCGGCGAGGACGACGACCGGCTGCTCGTCGCCGTCACCGAACTGGACGGCTGGGCCCTAGCGGTGGAGCCGTACGGCTACCTCGGCAGCCTGCACGAGGTCATCCCCGCCCTCACCGACGGCACCCGGCTGGTCTCGCACTACCGGGGCGCCATGGCGGAGGACCACTTCAACTGGTGGGAGCAGAGCGGCTGCCGGCTCCGGTTCGAGCCGCTCTTCGCCGACCAGCGGGACGGCTCGGACGCCGACGCCCCGGGCACCGTCGAGCTGATGGCCGCCTGCGGCTTCCAGCTCGACGGCGAGCGGTACGAGCTGCACACCGAGGCCGCGTTCGCGCTGGCCGAGCGGCTGACCGATGTCCGGCTCACCCCGGAACGGCTGGAGGCCGCCACCTTCCGGCTCGGCTACGCCCCTCGCCCGTAACGGGGGCGGGGGGACGGCTCCGGCCGGAGGCGGCGGCCTCCGGGGCCGCTTGCTGGAGAGCGGCTGGTCAGGGACCAGCTGCTCAAGGGCTTCGCCGGCCGGGGACAAGCCGGTCAGGGACCAGCTGCGCAAGGGTTCGCCGGTCGGAGCTGCGTTGCTCAGACCCCGGACGGGAGCTGCTTGGCGCGGCTGCGCACCTGGATCGCCGTCACGATCTCGACCACGCCCAGGATCACCAGCCAGCAGCCGGCCAGCACGGCCAGCGCGGTGATCGACCCGACCGGCCAGACCATCAGCAGCACGCCGGCCAGCGTGTTGGCCACGCCCGCGAAGGCCTGCCAGCTGCGGGCCGGCATCAGCGGGTCGGAGATCGCGGCGGCCAGCTGGGTGATGCCGCGGAAGAGCCAGCCGATTCCGATCCAGAGCGCGAGCAGCAGCAGCGACTGCACCGCGCTGCGGAAGCAGAGCAGTCCCAGCAGCACGCAGATCGCGCCGCTGATGAAGGCCAGCACCCGCAGCGCGGTGGTGGCGTGGGTGCCGAACGCGGCGACCAGCTGCACGACGCCGATCACCAGCAGGTAGAGACCGAACAGCACGCCCACCACCAGCAGTGTCTCCTGGGGCCAGGCGAAGACCACGATCCCGAGGGCGAGCGAGACGAGTCCGGCGGCCAGCAGGATCTGCCAGGCGGCCTTGGCGAGCATGCCGAGCGGACCCTGGACCGGGGAACCGTCGGGGGTGATGATCGGAGAGACCACGGTGGCGTACTCCTCGGGCTGAATGGTCTGCGGGCTGAGTGGGTCGGGCAGACTGGGCGGGCTTGCGGGCTTGCGGGCTTGCGGACTGGGCGGGTTGACGGGCAGAAGACGAACCCCAGCCTTTCCGCGCCGCCACCGGTCCGCGCGCCGGATACGGCCGTTCGGAGGATCCGCCCCGATCACCGGAACGACATCCTCCGGACACTCGCTGTCGATACCATCTGGCGGTATGACTTCTGAAGGGTGGGGGACCCCTCCGGTCGAGCCGATCAGCCAGCACTACATCGTCTGCGGGGGCAACGCGCTGGCACACCGACTGATCCTGGAACTCGTCGAGCACTACGAGGTCCCGGTCGTCGTCCTGGTCGCCGACCGGACCCGTGACCACGCGCCGCAGATCGAGCAACTCGACGGTGTCGCCGCGGTCGTGGAGTACGCCGGCATCACCGACGAGGCCCTGCGCGCGGTGTCCATCGGCACCGCCCGTGGGCTCGCCCTGGTCGAGGGAAGCGACCAGGAGAACATCCACGCCGCGCTCAGCGCCCAGAACCACAACCCGGACATCCGCATCGTGTTCCGGATGTTCAACCAACGGCTCGGCGAGAACATCGAACGGCTGCTCAAGAACGGCACCGCGCTCTCCGGATCGGCCACCGCCGCCCCGGCCTTCGCCGCCGCCGCGCTCGGGCGGCCCAACTCGGTCGAGATCGACGGACGTTACCTGCACATCGCCTTCGACGATGCCATCACCTCCGACCGGGTCTGCGTGGTCGCCGACCAGATCGACCGGCAGGACCTCGGCAAGATCCGGCTGCTGCCCGAGCAGCAGGGCGATTCGGCCGAATTCGTCCGGCTCGCCCGCGAGTTCGGCGACGACGGGCCGATCCGCCCCGGCGGCGTACGGCGCGAACCGGCACCCGCAGCCGATCCCGGACCTGCGGCTGGTCCCGGACAGGAGGAGGAGCCGGGCGGCAGCGCCGCACTGCAGGTACTGCCGATCGAGCCCCGGGAGCCGATCGGCTGGCGGCGGCGGTTGCGCTGGCGGCTGCTCGACACCATGCGCTTCTTCACCAGCGCCCGGATGCGGCTGGTGCTGCTCACCGCCCTCGCCGCGGTGCTGATGTCCTTCGGCGTGCTCTGGTACCTCAACCGGGACTTCGGCTGGACCGTCTACATCTCGCTGCTCGACCTGGCCGGCGCCGCTCAGCCCGACCAGCTCGCCGACATCGCCGCCGGGACGGGCACCGGCGGGTTCTGGCAGCGGTCCGCGCAGGTGGTGATCACCATCTGCGGGATCACCTTCGCGCCGGTCGCCACCGCCATCGCGGTCGAGGTGCTGGGATCCGGACGGCGCGGCCAGCCACGCAACCCGGGGGCGGGCACCCGGGACCACGTGATCGTCGTCGGGCTCGGCAACGTCGGCACCCGGGTCGCGACCCAGCTGCACGACCTGGGCGTGCCGGTGGTCTGCATGGAACGGGACCCGCAGGCGCGCGGCGTCGCCGCCGTCCGGGCCCTCGGGATCCCGGTCGTGATGGGCGACGGCCCGTTCGAGGAGCAACTGCGCCGGGCCCGGCTGAAACACAGCCGGGCGCTGGTCGCGGTCAGCGGCGACGACGCCACCAACCTGGAGGCGGCCCTGGAGGCCCGGCACGGCAATCCCGAAGTCCGGGTGGTGGTGCGGCTGTTCGACGACAACTTCGCCGGGCACTTCTACAAGACGCTGGACAACGCGGCCTCGCGGTCGGTCTCCTACCTGGCCGCGCCCGCCTTCGCGGCGGCGCTGATGGGGCGCGAGGTGCGCGGGACGCTGTCCGTGTTCCGGCACGTGCTGCTGATCGCCGAGCTGACGGTGGAGGACGGCAGCGGGCTGATCGGCCTGAACCGGCACGACCTGGAGGACGAGGGCGGGGTCCGGGTGATCGCCGTCCGCTTCGCCCGCGGCTCGCAGCTGCAGTGGGGCCTACCCGACCGCACCCGGCGGCTCTCCCCGGGCGACCGGATCGTGGTCGCCGCCACCCGCAGCGGGCTCGCCCGGCTGAACACGGTGGCGCTGGAGGAGGAACTGGAGGCAGAAGCGGAGGCAGGGGCGGAGGAGTGAGCACGGCCAACAGGTGACAGCCGACAGCCGACAGATTTCAGCTGACAGATTTCATCATCTGAAATCTGTCAGCTGTCAGCTGCCAAACGTCGTCCGTCGTCCGCCGTCCGTCAGGCGTCGCCCGTCAGCGGTTGATGAAGGACGGCGGGCGCTTCTCGGCGAAGGCCGCCATGCCCTCCTTCTGGTCCGCCGTGGCGAAGACCGCGTGGAAGAGGCGGCGTTCGAAGCGGACGCCCTCGGCGAGGGTGGTCTCGAAGGAGCGGTTGACGCTCTCCTTGAGCATGATGGCCGCCGGGGTGGACATCGCCGCGACGGTCTCGGCGGTGGCCAGGGCCTCGGCCATCAGCTGGTCGGCGGGGACGATGCGGGAGACCAGGCCGGCTCGCTCGGCCTCCTCGGCGCCCATCATCCGGCCGGTCAGGCACAGCTCCATCGCCTTCGCCTTGCCGACCGCCCGGGTCAGCCGCTGCGAGCCGCCGATGCCGGGCAGGACGCCGAGCTTGATCTCCGGCTGCCCGAACTTCGCGGTGTCTGCCGCCAGCAGGATGTCGCACATCATCGCCAGCTCGCAGCCGCCGCCCAGCGCGAACCCGGCCACCGCCGCCACCACCGGCTTGCGCAGCGCGCCGAGCCGGTCCCACGGGCCCAGCCAGTCGTCCAGGTAGACGTCCGGGAAGGCGTTGCCCTGCATCTCCTTGATGTCGGCGCCGGCCGCGAAGGCCTTCTCCGAACCGGTGATCACCAGGCAGCCGATCTCCGGGTCCCGGTCGAAGGCGGTGGCAGCCGCGACCACCTCGTTCATCAGCTGGGTGTTCAGCGCGTTGAGCGCCTTGGGCCGGTTGAGCGTGATCAGCCCCACCCGGCCCTTGCGCTCGACCAGGATCGTCTCGTAGGTCTCGGTCTCGGTCTCGGTCATCGCCGTCGACTCCCATGTCCGCTGCTCGGCGCCGCGCGGGCGCGCCCTGACCACCCAACGATCTACGACGCGCCCTGTTTCGCGCCAGTCTTGACATGCGAGACGCCGGTCACGGGCGGTGCGGACGCGGAGATCAGGCCAGGCCCAGCTCGTCGCCCTCGCGCGGGGCGAGGAAGCGGGCGACGTCCACCTCCGTCACCCCGGCCAGGGTGGCGGGCTCCCAGCGGGGGTTGCGGTCCTTGTCGATCACCTGGGCGCGGATGCCTTCGACCAGGTCGTGGCCGTCCAGCGCGGCGCAGGAGGCGCGGTACTCCTGGTCGAGCACGGCTTCCAGGGACGGGAGCGTACGGGCGCTGCGCAGCGCGGCCAGGGTGGCCTTGACGGCGGTGGGGGAGTTCGCCACAACCAGCTCGGCGGCCTCCTTCGCCTGCGGCTCGCCGGAGTTCAGCAGGAGTTCGACGATCTCCTCGGCGGTGTCGGCCGCGTAGCAGGCGTCGATCCAGGCGCGCTGCCCGGCCAGGGCGGCGGGCGGCGCGGGCTCGGCGTGCGCGGCGACGACGGCGTTGACGTCGGCGGTCGTGGGGTCGGGCACGGTGGCCGGGTCGGTGCCGCGGGTGAGGGCGTCGAGCAGTTCCGGGATCCGCGCCGAGGGCACGTAGTGGTCCGCGAACCCGCACAGCAGCGCGTCGCCCGGGCCCATCGAGGCCGAGGTGAGCCCGAGGTGGATGCCCAACTCGCCCGGGGCGTGGGCGAGCAGGCGGCTGCCGCCGACGTCCGGCACGAGTCCGATCCGAGTCTCGGGCATCGCGACCGTGGAGCGCTCGGTGACGATCCGGATCGCGCCGTGGGCGGACAGGCCGACGCCACCGCCCATCGTGATGCCGTCCATCACCGCGACGAACGGCTTCGGGTACCGGGCGATGAGCGCGTTCAGCCGGTACTCGTCGCGGAAGAACGCCCGGGTGCCGGCGCCGCCCGTCTTCGCGTCGTCGTGCATGGCGCGGATGTCGGCGCCCGCGCAGAGGCCGCGTTCGCCCGCGCCGGTCAGCACGACGGTGCGCACCCGGTCGTCCGCGGCCCACTCGTCGAGCGTTGCCCGAAGGGCGGTGATCATGTCGTGGGTCAGCGAGTTGAGCGCCCGCGGCCGGTTCAGCACGATCCGTCCGACCCTGCTGTCCAGGAACGTCTGGACCTCCGCCACCGCTGTGCTCATCGGGCTCGCTCCCGTCCCTTCGGTGATGTCGACGTCCGCCGTCCCGCGACGGGTGCCGCCTTCCGCTGTTCGCTTCGCCGCCCACCGTACCGGGGGCGGTGCGGAGTTGTGATCACCGGGCCGGGCCGAGTTGGTCTGAGCCGGACTGGGCCGGACTGGGCCGGACTGGACCGGGAGTGCGGGGCCGGTCCCCTCACGGCCAGGCGCGCAGGGCGAGTTCGGCGGTGCGGGCCAGCTCGGCGGCGGTGGCGCCGTCCCGGGCCTGCTGCGACATGCCCTGGATGACGGTGGCGAGGTAGCCGGCCAGTTCCTTCGGGTCGGCCTCGGGCGGCAGTTCGCCGTCCTCCCGGGCCCGGCACAGCCGTGCCTCGAAGACCCGCGTGTTCTCGTTGGGCAGGTCGCGCAGGCGGTCCTGGATCCCGGCGTCCTGCGCGGAGACGTTGGTGGCGGCGGAGATCACCAGACAGCCTGCCGGGTGGGACGGGTCGGGGTAGATGGCGGCGGCCTCGCGCAGGATGCGGGCGAAGGCGCCGTAGGCGGTGGGTTCCTCCTCCAGTGCGACGGCCGCGAACTCGCCGACGGGGGAGTGGCCGTACTGCTGGACCACCTCCTCGAACAGCGAGCGCTTGTCGCCGAATGCGGCGTACAGGCTGCCGGGGCGCATGCCCATGGCCGTGGTCAGGTCGGCGACGGCGGCGCCGCCCGGCTGGCGATGCCGGAGATCATCGCCTACGGCGCGACCAAGGGGGCCCTGGACACCTTCACCCTCAACCTCGCCAAGCAGCTCGGCCCGCGCGGGGTCACCGTGAACTCGGTCGCGCCCGGCATCGTGGACACCGACCTCAACGCCGGCTGGCTGCGCGGCAACGCGGAGGCGGAGGCCCATGCGGCCTCGGTGGCCGCGCTCGGCAGGGTCGGGCAGCCGGAGGACATCGCGGACATCGTCGCCTTCCTCGCTTCCGACGGCGCGCGCCGGGTGACCGGCCGGGTCATCGACGCCACCGGCGGCGCGGGACTGTAGGCGGAAGCGGGCGCGAGGACGGAAGCGGGCGCGGGGACGGAAGCGGGTCCGGAAACGGATGACAGCTGACAGATGATGAAATCTGTCAGCTGTCATCCGTTGTCTGTCATCCGTTACGTGTCATCTGTCGCCCGATCCCTGCCGGGGAGGGCGCCCGCCGCTACCCCCGCACCCGCCCGGTCACCTCGCCGAACCCGACCGCGATCCCGTGCGGGCCGGGCGCGGTGGCGGTGATGGTGACCTCGTCGCCGTCCTCCAGGAACGTCCGGGTCGTGCCGTCCGGGAGCTTCAGCGGCTCCTCGCCGTTCCAGGTCAGCTCGATCAGCGCGCCCCGGGTGTCCGCCTCCGGCCCGCTGACCGTCCCTGAGGCGAACAGGTCGCCGGTGCGCAGCGAGGCGCCGTTGACGGTCATGTGGGTGAGCTGCTGCTGCGCCGTCCAGTACATGGTGGCGAACGGCGGGCGGGAGACCAGGTGCCCGTTCAGCCGGACCTCCATCGCCAGGTCCAGGCCCCACGGCTCGCCGCCCCGGTCGTCCAGGTACGCCAGCGGCTCGACGTCGCGCTCCGGCGGCGTGACCCGGGCGTGCTGCAGTGCGTCCAGCGGGACGATCCACGGCGAGATCGAGGTGGCGAAGGACTTGCCGAGGAACGGGCCGAGCGGCACGTACTCCCAGGCCTGGATGTCGCGCGCCGACCAGTCGTTGAGCAGGCAGACGCCGAACACGTGCTCGCGGAAGTCGTCCAGCACGACCGGCTTGCCGAGCTCTGACGGCGTGCCGACGACAAAGCCGACCTCGGCCTCGATGTCCAGCCGGCGCGTCGGCCCGAAGCTCGGCGCGGGGTCGGCGGGCGCCTTGCGCTGCCCGTGCGGCCGCACTACCGGCGTGCCGGAGACGACGACCGTGCCCGCCCGCCCGTGGTAACCGATCGGCAGGTGCTTCCAGTTCGGCGTGAGCGGCTCCGAACCCGGGCGGAAGATCCGGCCCAGGTTGGTGGCGTGGTGTTCGGAGGCGTAGAAGTCGACGTAGTCGGCGACCTCGAACGGCAGGTGCAGCTCGACCTCGTCGACCGGCAGCAGCGACGGCGACAGCGCCTCGCGGAAGGACTCGTCCGTGAGCCACGTGGTGAGGTCCGCCCGCACCCGGGTCCAGACCGGACGCCCGGCCGCCATCAGCGGGTTGAGCGAGTCGGCGTCCAGCAGCACGGACGGCGCACCGGCGGCGCGGGCGGCCGCCCCGGCGTCCAGCACGAAGTCCCCGACGCGCACGCCGATCCGGCGCCGGCCGGGCTGGTCGGCGGCGGTGAAGACGCCGTACGGCAGGTTGTGCAGGCCGAACGGCGAGTCCTGGGCGCCGGCGAGCCAGCTGCGGGGGGTGGTCAACGGTCCTCCTGGTGCGGTGGAATGGGCGACGACAGCAGGCCGAGCGCGGCCAGGTCGCCCAGGGGTTCGGCGATGCTGCAGGTGCCGAACGCGGTGAACGAGTTGCGGATCACCGTAACCTGACGATCCGTCAGTGCACGTACCGCCTTGGCCAGGACCTCGCCGTCGCGCTCCGCCAGCACCGCCGCGGCCGCGGCCCGGTCGGTCTCCTGCGCGGCCAGCAGGACGTTCAGAAAGCCGTGGTGCTCGAAGCCGGTCTCCGGGTCGGTGTGCCGGACGGCGTTGTGCAGCCCGGCGGTGCACTTGTACGGCAGTCCGCGCCGCGCGCAGCCGGTGAGGAAGGCGGCCAGCTCCGCCTCGTCCGGGAACGCTTCGGCGACCAGTCCGCCGGTGCGGAACTTCGCCCGGTACGGGCTGTCGACCAGCACGTCCAGGACGGCGTCCAGCTCGTCCCCGTGCAGGAGTTCGCGCGGAAGCTCGACGGCGGCCGGGACGTGCGGCGGTAGCAGCCGGTCCAACTCGGCGACCGCCTCGGCGGCGTCCCGGGTGGCCAGTTCGACGCCGGCCAGTTCGAACGGCGCGGCGGCGGCGAGCGCCTGGGCGAGCTCCGCGCTGCCCCCCGGCAGCACCAGCCCGACCCTGAGCGGCGCGCCGCCCGCCCTTGCCGAGCCGCCCGCCCTCGCCGTGTCGGAAGCCCCGGCCGAGTCGGACGCCACCGCTGCGTCTGACGCCCCCGCCGGGTCGGACGCCACCGCCTCGGCCAACTCGCCCAGCCGGCCCGCCCCGCAGAGGAGCGGGCCGACCGCCTCGGCGTACCAGGCCGCGCGGTGGGCGCGGTGCGCGGGCACCGCCTCGACGAGCGGCAGGTTCCCCGGAGGGAACACCGCCGCGTCGTCGAAGAGTCCGTGGAACAGCTCGGGGATGACGCCCCCCGAAGGCAGCGCGCTCATCGACCGGGCCCCCGACCGGACCAGGTCCAGGCGTAGTTGGGGTCCTCGCCGGCCCGGCCGCCCTCGCCGAGCTCCAGCGGGCGGAAGGTGTCCACCATGACCGCGAGCTCGTCGAAGAACTCCGCGCCGATGCTGCGCTCGTAGGCGCCCGGCTGCGGCCCGTGGGTGTGCCCGCCGGGGTGCAGCGAGATCGAGCCCTGGCCGATGCCCGAGCCCTTGCGGGCCGCGTAGTCGCCGCCGCAGTAGAACATGACCTCGTCGCTGTCCACGTTGGCGTGGTAGTAGGGCACCGGGATCGACAGCGGGTGGTAGTCCACCTTGCGCGGGACGAAGTTGCAGATCACGAAGTTGTTGCCCTCGAACACCTGGTGAGCCGGCGGCGGCTGGTGGATCCGCCCGGTGATCGGCTCGAAGTCGCTGATGTTGAAGGCGTACGGGTACAGGCAGCCGTCCCAGCCGACCACGTCGAAGGGGTGGTGCGGCACGGTGTAGCGGGTGCCCGAAATCCCGTTCGGCCCACGGTGCTTGACCAGTACGTCGACGTCCCCGGGGGCGTCCGCCAGCAGCGGGCCGACCGGCCCGCGGAAGTCCCGCTCGCAGTACGGCGCGTGCTCGAGCAGCTGCCCGTACTTGGACAGGTACCGCTTGACCGGGGTGATGTGGCTGTTCGCCTCGATGCAGTACGCGCGCAGCGGCTCGTCGCCGGCCGGCACCCAGCGGTGGGTGGTGGCGCGCGGGATGATCACGTAGTCGCCCTGGCCGACCTCGATCGAGCCGAACACCGTCTCGACCGTGCCGGAGCCGGACTCCACGTACACGCACTCGTCGCCGAGCCCGTTGCGGTACAGCTCGCTGGGGGCCCCGGCGGCGACGTACGAGATCCGCACGTCGCCGTTGCCGAGGACCAGCCGACGGCTGCCGACGACGTCCGCGGACTTCCACTCCTGGCCCGCGAACAGCTCGTGCAGCTTGAGGTGGCGGGGGAGCAGCGGGTGGTTGGGCACCGTGGACTGGTCCGGCAGCTCCCAGGGCACCGCGTTGACCACCGCCGAGGGGATGCCCCGGTGGTAGAGCAGCGAGGAGTCCGAGGAGAACCCCTCCTCGCCCATCAACTCCTCGTAGTAGAGCCCCCCTTCGGGGGTGCGGTGCTGGGTGTGCCGCTTGGGAGGGATGCTGCCAAGCTGCCGGTAGTACGCCATCTCCGTGGTCCTCCTCGACCGGTCGTCAGAGCTCTCCGACGCTCACAGGTTGCCGCGGCGGTCCTGCTCGCGCTCGATGGACTCGAAGAGCGCCTTGAAGTTGCCCTTGCCGAAGCCCAGCGAACCGTGCCGCTCGATGAACTCGTAGAAGACGGTCGGGCGGTCGCCGATCGGCTTGGTGAAGATCTGCAGCAGGTAGCCGTCCTCGTCGCGGTCGACCAGGATGCCGCGCTTCTTCAGCTCCTCGATCGGCACGCGGACCTTGCCGATCCGCTCGCGCAGCTCCGGGTCGTCGTAGTAGGCGTCCGGCGTGTTGAGGAACTCCACGCCGCGCGCCCGCAGCACGTCCACGGTGGTGAGGATGTCGTTGGTGGCGAGCGCCATGTGCTGGCAGCCGGGGCCGGTGTAGAACTCGAGGTACTCGTCGATCTGGGACTTCTTCTTGGCGATGGCCGGCTCGTTCAGCGGGAACTTCACCCGGTGGTTGCCGCTGGCGACGACCTTGGACATCAGCGCGGAGTACTCGGTGGCGATGTCGTCGCCGACGAACTCGGCCATGTTCACGAAGCCCATGACGCGGTTGTAGAACGACACCCACTCGTCCATCCGGCCCAGCTCGACGTTGCCGACGGCGTGGTCGAGGGCCTGGAAGAGGCGCTTGGGCGAGCCCTCCGGGTGCTTCACCTTGCTCTCCGCGACGACGTAGCCCGGCAGGTACGGGCCGTGGTAGCGGGAGCGGTCGATCAGGGTGTGGCGGGTCTCGCCGTAGGTGGCGATGGCCGCGCGGCGCACGGTGCCGTTCTCGTCCGAGACGTCGTTCGGCTCCTCGAGGACGGTGGCACCGGACGCGCGGGCGTGCTCGATGCACTTGTCGACGTCCGGGACCTCCAGGGCGAGGTCGACGACGCCGTCGCCGTGGCGGCGGTGGTGGTCCAGCAGCGGGCTGCCCGGCTGGACACCGCCCTTGATCACGAAGCGGCACGAGCCGGAGCGCAGTACGTACGCCTTGCGGTCGCGGCGGCCGGTCTCCGGGCCGGAGTAGGCGACCAGCTCCATGCCGAACACGACCTGGTAGAACTGGGCCGTCTGGGTGGCGTTGCCGACCACGAAGACGACCGCGTCCTGGGCCGTGACGGGGAACGGATCGGCGGCCTGGTCGTGCTCGACGAGGCCGACGAGGCGGCGCAGCTGGTCGGCGTCAAGACCGGCCTCGCGCTCCTCGGGGGTCAGCTCAAGGGCGTGGGACTGCGTGGTCATCGCTCGTTCCTCCACTTCGGGCCTCGGCTTTGAGGCTCCCGCTGGATCGCGGCCGCACCGCGGATGGGTGGGCGGTGCGGTTGCGGAGAGCTTGCTCCTGTCGGGGTGGTTGGGCAACAGGTCGGTTTTTCACTGCTCAATGTGTACAAGCTGGCCAGGATTTCCCGTCTCGCACTGCGCAAAATGTGCTGCCGATCCGGGGTGATGCGCGAAGTCTGCGCAATCGGTGTTCACGGGTTCTCGGCCCCGGCCCCGGGCTCGGCCCCGGGCTCGGACCCGCGGAGGTGGCGCAGGAACCAGTCCCGGGCCAGCTCAGCGACCTCGTCGAGGGTCCCGGGCTCCTCGAACAGGTGGGTTGCGCGCGGCACCACCGCCAGTTCACTCTCGCAGCGCAGTCGGCGTCCGGCCTGCCGGTTGAGGTCGAGCACGGTGGTGTCCAGGGAGCCGACGACGAGCAGCGTCGGGGCGCTCACCCGGCCCAGGACCTCGGCGCTGGCGAGGTCCGGGCGGCCGCCCCGGGAGACCACGGCGCGCACGACCCGGCCCAGCTCGGCGGCGGTGTGCAGCGCGGCGGCGGCGCCGGTGCTGGCGCCGAACAGGCCCAGCGGCAGGCCCCGGGTCTCGGGCACGGCGCCGCTCTCGGGTGCCGCACTGCTCTCGGACGGGGTGCGGGACCCGGATGCGGGGCCGTCCTCGGTGTGCAGCTGCCGGGCGACGGCGGTCAGGCGGGAGCCCAGCAGTCCCACGTCGAAGACGTTGTGGCGGTCCGGCTCCTCGGCCTCGGTGAGCAGGTCGAACAGCAGCGTGGCCAGCCCGGCGCGGTTCAGGAACTCGGCGACGTACCGGTTGCGCGGGCTGTGCCGGCCGCTGCCGCTGCCGTGCGCGAAGACCACGACACCGCGCGCGCCGACCGGGACGGTCAGTCGGCCCGCGAGGCGGACCCCGCCGGCGGGCAGGACCAGCTCGCGGTCCACGCCGACGGCGGGCGGGGCGTCGCGGTCCCGGTCCTGCTCCTGCTCCTGCCCCCGGTCTCGTTCTCGGCTCCGGGCCTCGGCGAGCAGTCGCAGCACCTCCTCGTCCTCGGTCTGCGAGAAGTCGGCGTAGAACTCGCCGATCGCGAAGAACGGGGACGGCGTGTCGACGCAGACCAGCTCGTCGGCGACCTCCTCGAGACGGTCCGTCCAGTCCCGGGGCGCCACCGGCACCGCGAGCACCACCCGGGCCGCGCCGCGCGCCCGGACGATCCGGCAGGCCGCCCGGGCGGTGGACCCGGTGGCGATGCCGTCGTCCACCACGACCACCGTCCGCCCCCGCACGTCCGCGGGCGGACGGTCGCCCCGGTAGCGGCGGGCCCGGCGCTCCAACTCGGTGCGCTCGCGCCGCTCCACTGCGGCCAGCTGGTCGTCGGTGACCGAGGCGAGCCGGATGACCTGCTCGTTCAGCACCCGGACGCCGTCCTCGCCGATCGCCCCCATGCCCAGCTCGGGCTGGTAGGGCACCCCGAGCTTGCGGATCACACAGATGTCCAGCGGCGCTCCGAGCGCCAGGGCCACCACGGCGGCCACCGGCACCCCGCCCCTCGGCAGCGCCACGACGACGGTCTCGGGGCCGCCGACGTGAGCGAGGCGCGCGGCCAGCCGCCGACCCGCGTCGGTGCGGTCGGCGAAGTGGGTGAAGTGGGTTCCGGTGACGTGCATGACACGGCCTCCGGTTCCACCGTACGTCGTTCCCGGCGATTCGGGTGCGGTGGCGGACGGGGGCGTCCCGGGGCGGGACGGGGAGTGCCGCAGCGAGCCGGGAGGGGCGGTGCAGGGCCGGGAGAGGCCCCTGACCAGGGCGGGTTCGGCCCGGGACGGCCCGGGACGGGTCGGGATCCAACCGGGTTCGGCCCGGGATCCAACCGGGTTCGGCCCGGGACCCGGCCGGGAGCGGGACGGGAGGGGATCGGGATCGGGCCGGGATCCGGCCGGGAGCGGGACGGGACGGAACCCCCGTGTGGGCGGGACAGCGGGCGGCGCACCGTGGATCGCAGAGGCGGACCGGAGGGCCCGCCGACGACCGGAAGGAGCGCCCGACATGCCGGGCACCGTTATCACCGACCTGCGTCGACGCGGCGCTGTCGACCCCGGCCGTCTGCTCGCGGGACCGCTGCGCGGCGTCGGCCTGCAGCGGCTCGAACCGGGTCACAGCACCGAGGTGGCCGCCGACGGCGTCGAGCACGCGCTCTACATCACGGCCGGCTCCGGCCTCGCCGAACCGCCCGAGAACGCGGTACGGCGGGACGCCCCGCCGGCCGACGCAGAGTCGTACGACGCCGAGCCGCGTGATGCCGAGCCGCGTGACTCCGGCATCCCCCTCGTCGAGGGCACCGCCGTCGTCCTCCCGCTCGGCACCCGGACCGTCCTCACCGCCGGCACCGCCGGGATGGAGTACTTCCACGCCGTCCTGACCGTCCCCGCCGGCCGCCCCACCTCCTCGACCGGAGATGAACCCGCATGATCGTCACCACCGACACCGGCGCCGCCATGGTCGTCCTCGGCCCGAACGGCGAACGCGTACGGATCCGCTCCCTGGCCAGGCGCTCGATGCTCACCAGCGCCTGCGAGGCCTTCGACCACCTGCGGCTGAGCCCGGGCGCCCACCACGAGCTGACCGGTCGGCCCGA
Organism: Kitasatospora sp. NPDC034023; assembly: GCF_055575795.1. Classification (NCBI taxonomy): domain Bacteria; kingdom Bacillati; phylum Actinomycetota; class Actinomycetes; order Kitasatosporales; family Streptomycetaceae; genus Kitasatospora; species Kitasatospora sp. NPDC034023. The sequence continues at coordinate 109,349 of NZ_JBVIRY010000020.1, read as the reverse complement.
CGCCGAGACCGTGCTGCACGTACTGCGCGGCGCCACCGTGGTCGGCCAACTGTCGGACGAGCCCGACCACCTGGCCTCCGAAGGCGATCTGCTGCTGGCCCGCCGGGGCCGCACGCTGCACCTCGAAGCCGGGCCGCTCGGCGCCGAACTGCTCTGCCTCACGCTCGCCGTCCCCCGGCACAGCGCCGGCACCCGGGCCGCCCTGGCCCGGCGCCGCGCCGCCCGCCGCGACCGGCCCTGAACCCCCACCCCTCCGTCTCAGGAGACCCCTCGTGATCGTCGTACCCGCCGCCCTCCCCTGCACCGCACCCGTCTTCCGGCGGCTGATCGACCCGGAGCAGCGGCCTTCCGTCCGCGCCGGACTGACCGTCGAGACCCTCCCGCCCGGCGTCCGGACCGACCAGCTTCCCTACGAGTCGGCGGAGTCGGTCAGCGTGGTGCTCTCCGGCCGACTGGCCGCGGCCGGCCGGACCCTCTCCCCGGGCGAGGCCCTGCACCACCGGCCCGGCAGCAGCTGCCGGCTCACCGCCGTCCGGGGCGCGCCGACCACCGTGCTCACCGTCCGGCCGACCCCGTCCCGGGGCGGCATCCCGGCCCAGCGCTGCGGCCCGGAGTCCGCCCGGGCCTGGCGGCAGGTCGAGGTGAGCACCGTCGACCTCGACCCCGGCGGCCTCTGCGGACCGTACGAGGACCGGGCGGCCGACGCCTTCCTGCTGGTCCTCTCCGGGGTCGGCGTCTTCCTCGGCGACCTCGGCGAAGTGCCGGTGTACCCCGGAGACTTGGTCTACGTCAGGGCCAAGGAGCGGTACGGCCTCCGGGCCGGGTCGCGCAAGCCGGTCACCGCCGTGCTGGGCCGGATCGGTGCCCCGGGCGCCGAACCGGGACCGGAATGGGACGCCGAGCCCATGCGCTCGGGGCGTATCCGTCCGCAGAGTTGAGACGTGACCGATCGGCCTTGGTCGGTCACCTGGAAGAACCAGGAGTACCACCTCATGGCAACGAACCCGATCACCACGGCGATCTGTGCGGCAGGCGTACTGGCGGGCGTGATCGCGGCGGCCACGGCTGTGCGCCATGCCTGCTCGTCGCCGACGCCGGCGACGGGCGGAAGCAATGCGCTGTCGCCCGGGCCGACACCGACACCGGACAGCGGCGGAGGCATCGGCTGCCAGCCCGGTACCTGCGCGCAGCCGCCCATTCCCGGTGCCTGACCGACTCCCAATGGCTGATCACAGCTGACACATGACAGCGAACAGCTGACAGATTTCAGCTTTCGAAATCTGTCAGCTGTTCGCTGTCGTCCGTCCCCTGTCCCCTGTCATCTGTGATCCGTCGCCGCCGAGCGCGGCAGCACCGCCAGGACCTGCGTGCCCCGGTCCGACGGCAGCGGCCGGATCGAGCAGTGTCCGCCGATCTCCGCCGCACGGTCCGCCATCGACCGCAGCCCCACCCCGCTGCCGTCCGCCGGCGAGTCGCCGTCCGGCCGGTACCCCACCCCGTCGTCCCGCACCGTCAACGTCAGCGCCTCGTCGTCCACCCGCACCGTCACCAGCGCCGTCCGCGCCCGGGCGTGCCGCAGCACGTTGTTGAGCGCCTCCGCCGTGATCCGGTACGCCGCGACCTCCACGGCGGCCGACAGCTCCGGCAGCGGCTCCGGCGACAGCTCCGCCGTCACGGTCAGCCCGGTCCCGCCGAAGGTGTCCGCCAACTGCCGGACCGCCCGGGTCAGCCCGAACTCGCCGAGCGGCGCCGGCCCGAGCCGGTCGGTGATCCGCCGGACCTCCTTGATCGTCATGCCCAGGCCGTCCGAGACCCCGCGCAGCGTGTCCGCGAGCCCCTCGTCCGCCGACGTGGCCGCGTTGTCCACCCGCAGCCGCAACCCGGCCAGCGCCGGTCCGAGCCCGTCGTGGATGTCCCGCCGCAGCCACCGCCGCTCCTCCTCCCGCGCGGCGACGATCTGCTCCCGGCTGGCCTGCAGGTCCTCCTGGAGCCGCAGCGAGGCGACGGCCGGGGAGGCCTGGTCGGCGAGCGAGCGCAGGATGTCGATGTCGCTGGCTTCCAGCCGCTCCTCGCCCGCCCGCAGCCCGACGGTCAACTCGCCGATCGGCAGCCCGTTGTGGACCAGCGCGAAGTCCTGGCTGCGCCCGTCCAGCCGTCCGGCCGTGGCCAGGGTGCGCAGCCCCGCCCGGGTGGTGACGGCGAGGGTGACCCCGGGCAGCCGAAGTTCCTCGGCGACCGTCGCGCACAGCGCCTCTGGCAACTGCGCCGGGTCGACCACCTGGCGCACCCGCCCAGCGAGCGTCCGCAGTACCTGGTACGGCTGCGCGCGCTCGCCGTAGTACAGCCGGTCCACCAGGGCGACGGCCCGCCGCGCCGCTCGTGGCAGGGTCGCGCCGAGCGCGTACATCAGGGCGATCAGCAGCAGGGCCGCCCCGCCGCGCCCCGGCAGCAGCCAGGTGGAGAGGACGGCGGCGGCCACCACGAACAGTCCGGTGACCCCGGTGCCCAGCAGGAGTCCGATCAGCACGCTGCGGGCCGCCCGGTCGAGCCGCCAGCCGTGGTCCCGGACGACCAGGAAGGCCACCGCGACCGCCCACACCAGACCCGAGGCGGCGAACAGCGAATAGCTGATCCAGTAGTGCTCGGTGAAGGTCCGCGAGTACATGTCCTGCATCCCGGCCCAGAGCAGGTAGGCCCCGAGCATCGCCGCCACCCGCAGCCGGTGCCGTCGCAGCTCGCCCTCGTCACCCACCCGGCGGGGTGGACGCAGCAGGCGGGTCAGCAGGACGACGGTCACGATCCCGATCAGGCATTCGCTGACCAGCAGGTCGTGTCCGCCCAGCAGGTCGGTGGCGTCGCCGAAGAAGCGCGCCGGCGGGTTGCCGGCGAGCGGGTTGGGGCGCCCGAAGGCCTTCGGCTGGGCGAGCCGCTGGGACATCTCCGGGACCACGAACAGCGCCACGGCCGCGATGTACCACCACCAGCGCCGGGTCGTCAGCCGGCCTTCGGGCAGCCAGAGCGGGAGCACGTAGAAGAGCGTCACGTTGATCGATCTGCAGAGCGCGTCGAGGGCGGCCGCGGCGCCGACGATGCCCGGGTCGGTGACCTCGACCCAGACGGGCGCGGCCGCCGTGAACTGCAGGATGTCGGTCAGGGCGTAGACCAGCATCACCCAACCGAGCGGGCTGCCCGGGCGGTGGGCGTGCAGCAGCATGCCCGCGCCCGCGGTCGGCAGGGCGTAGACCAGGATGGCGAGTTCGTCGCGCGGTAGGTGCACGTTCGGATCGCCGAGGTGCACGAGCACGTAGCAGATCCACAGCGTCGCGGCGACGAGGCAGACCGCCGTGACGACTGCCGCGGCGGTGAGTTGCCGTTGGGCCGGCGTACGGCGCCGGACGGAGGTCACCGGGGTCATGCCACCACCTCGCAGACGGGCTGGGCCGGGTGGGGGTGGACTCCGGTGGTGCGGCCCCGGCGGTACGGACTCGCGGTCGGTCGCCGGCCCGGCCGGCGGCGTGAACCACGTCAGGTCCAGTTTCGACGGCCCGGTGTCCTGGGCGCCTGAGGCAGCGGTCTCGGATCCTGTCCCTGACCGCGGTCCCGGTGCCCGGCCGGATCCGTCCCGCGCGCCCGCCACGCGGACGACTTCCGAGCATGTCACGGAAAGTAGCCGGTTCGCCGCTGGTAGTGTCGGCCGTGTGGATGAAGAACAGTCGCTGGCACCCGCGGGCCCGGTCGGGGTGCAGCCCGTCCGTGTACTGATCGTCGACGATCACCCGCTCTTCAGGGAGGGGTTGAAGGCGGCGCTGGAGAGCGCGGAGGGCGTCCTCGTGGTGGCCGAGGCGGAGCGGGTCGCCGATGTGCCGGAGACGGTCGCCCGGCACCGCCCGAGCGTGGTGATCATGGACCTCTCGCTGCCCGACGGCTCCGGGCTGGAGGCCGTCCGTCAGCTCGCCACCCAGGAGGCGCCGCCGCCGGTGCTGATGCTGACCATGTCGGACGACGACGGAAACCTGCTCGCCGCGCTCCAGGCGGGCGCGCGCGGCTACCTGGTCAAGGGGGCCGGGCGGGAGGAGGTGCTGCACGCGGTGCGGACGGTCGCCGCGGGCGGCGCGGTGTTCGGCGGCGAGGTGGCGGGACGGATCACCGCCCTGCTGGCCGGGGCCCGGATGCGCGAGGCGGGGCAGCTGTTCCCGGACCTCACCGCCCGCGAGGCGGAGGTGCTGGACCTGGTCGCGCGCGGCCTGGACAACCGGCGGATCGCCCGCGAGCTGGTGGTCGCGGAGAAGACCGTCCGCAACCACGTCACGCACATCTTCGAGAAGCTGCACGTCGCCACCCGTGCCGAGGCGGTCGCCCGGGCCCGCGACATGGGCCTCGGCGACGGCTGAGGTGACGGCTGAGGTGCCGGCTGAGGCGTGCCGGACGGCCGTGCAGCCATGCATCCGTACCCGAAAGCGGGGGTGCCGGCCCGCCGACCGGCACCCCCGGGGTCCTTCAGGTACCACGTCCGGTACTGCGTCCGGTACTGCGGCCTACGGCTGCATCTCGTACGCGCCGGAGAGCGCCTCGACCCGGTCCCACACCCGCGCGGCCCGCGCCGCGTCCGACACCGGACGGCGCACGTTCGCCAGCGCCCAGGCGGCCTGCTCCTCCGTGGCGGAGGCCTTGCCGTGCAGCTCGGTGGCGTGCGCGGAGAAGTCGCGGACCAGCGCGTCGAAGACCTGGTCCAGGACGTCGCGGCCCTCGTCGGACGCGTCCAGGCCGGTCAACTCGGCCTGCTCCAGCACCAGCTGGCCGTAGACGATCAGCGCGAACAGCTGGCCGATTTCCAGCAGGAAGTCGAGGTCCGCCTGCTGTTCCTTGCTCGGCGCGTGGCTGAGCAGCAACTCGCAGAAGCTGTCGGCCTGTTCGCGGAAGCGGGCGACGTTGGGCAGCTGCGCCTGGCGGTCGTAGGCGGTGCGCCAGTCGTGGAAGCGGATCGCGCCGAGGCCGCGGGCCGGGCCCTGGCGGAACAGGAAGGCGTCGTCGGTGGCGTCCAGGCGGGTCGGCACCGGGGCGTAATCGGCCGGGGCGAACAGGTAGTTGCCCATGAACTTGAGGATCAGCGCCAGGTTGACGTGGACGGTGCCCTCCAGCTTCGGCAGGCCGCGGATGTCCTTCGCGGCCTTGTCGAAGTACGTGTCCGCCTCGAAGCCCTTGGCCGCGATGACGTCCCACATCAGGTCGATGACCTTCTCGCCCTCGGTGGTGACCTTCATCTTGGTCATCGGGTTGAACAGCAGGTACCGGCGGTCCTCGGGCGAGGCGGTGCGGAAGTAGTCCACGGCCCGCGCGCTGAACAGCTTCATCGCGACCAGGCGGACGTACGCGTCGGTCAACTCCCGCTTGACGTGCGGGAAGTCGGTGACCCGCTTGCCGTACAGCACCCGGTTCTGGGCGTGTGTGACGGCCTCGTACATCGCGTGCTCGCAGATGCCGACCGAGGCGGTGCAGAGGTTGAACTTGCCGACGTTGACGGTGTTCAGGGCGGCGTCGAAGGCGGCCTGGCCGGTGTGCAGCACGTCCTCGGCGCGCACCGGGTAGTCCTCGAGGCGGAACTCGCTGACGTACATCTGGGCGTTCACGACGTTCTTGACCAGGTGGTACGCCTCGTGGCGGCTGTCGGCGGCGAAGAAGACGTAGCCCTCGGGGCCCTCGATGTCCGAGCGGCGGCCGAACACCGAGACCAGGCCGGCCACGTTGCCGTTGCCGATGTAGTACTTGGGGCCGGTGGCGGTGAAGCCGCCCTCGCCGTCCGGGGTGAGGATCATGTCGGTGGAGTAGATGTCGGCGCCGTGGCTGCGCTCGGAGAGGCCGAACGCCATGACGTGGCCCTCCGCCAGGAGCTTGGCGGCGCGGGCCCGGACGGCCTCGTTCTCGCTCTGCCAGACCGGGCCGAGACCCAGGATGGTGACCTGCCAGGTGTACCAGTAGCCGAGGCCGTAGAAGCCGAGGATCTCGTTCAGCTCGGCGATCCGCGCGGTGTCCCAGCGCTTGTCGGGGTCGGCCGCGGACGGGGTCAGGAACTCCGCGAACAGGCCCTCCTTCGCGGCGAATTCGAGGAAGTCGGCGTACCAGGCGCGGTCGATGTAGGTGTCGATCAGCGCCTTCTTGCCGCGGGACTCGAACCAGTCGACGGTCGCACGCAGCAGCCGGCGGGTCGGCTCGTCGAACTGTGCGGGGTCGTAGGTGCGCGGGTTGAAGAGCATCGAGAGGCTCCCGGGGGTCGAAGGGGGTGAGGGTCGCGGGGTTGCAGATCCGCCAGGACGCCAGGACGCCAGGACGCCAGGGCGTCAGGACGTCCGGTCGGCGGCGAGGCGGCGCAGGGTGACGAGCACGTCGTCGAGCCAGGCGAGTGTCATCCGCTCGTACTCGATGCCGCCGCGCAGCACCACGTGCTGCAGTTCCTGGCGGGTGTCGAGCGCGTCGAGGTCCGGGAAGTCCCGTTCTTCGCCGTGCAGATAGCGGGCGAGCAGGGCGGCGTGGCTCTCGCGGTGGCGTTCGACCTCGGAGATCAGCGCGGCCGGGTCGTCGAAGGCCGCGGCCCGGATCTTGACCGCGAGTTCGTGCCGGACGGTCTCCGGCTCGACCGGCTCCCGCAGCCAGCCGGCCAGTGCGGCCCGTCCGGCCTCCGCCGCCGAATAGACCTTCTTGTCCGGGCGCCCGTCCTGGGCGACCTCCTGCGCGGCCACCCAGTCGTCCGCCTCCATGCGCCGCAACACCCGGTAGATCTGCTGGTGGGTGGCGGTCCAGAAGCGCCCGATGGAGCGGTCGAAGCGCCGGGCCAACTCGTAGCCGGAGCCGGGCTGCTCCAGCAGCGAGACGAGGATCGCGTGCTCCAGTGCCATGACCCGCATCCTGCTATGCAACGAGTTGCATAGGCAATGGTGCCCCGCCGGGTTGAGACGCAGGTCACCGGCGTGATCGGATGGTTATCGATCATTAAGGACGATCGGGTGCAAAACGTTAGATAAGGGACAGAATGGGTACGGGGCATGCGCCTTCCGGGGGAACATGCCTCCCAGGTTCCGGACCACAGGAGGTGGTATCGGTGGCAACCCATATCCCGACGGGCATGGAGCACCATCCGGACATCGTCGAACTACGGGAACACTACGAGCGGGTCACCTCGACCCCCCGCGCCCAGGGCATCGAAGCCCTGGCCGTACTGGCCGGCCTCTTCCTGGCGGCATCGCCATGGATCGTCGGCTTCACCGCGTTCAGCACCCTGACCGTGACCTGCCTGATCGTGGGTCTGGCCTACACGGTGCTGATGGCCGGCTACGGCACGGCCTACGAACGCACCCACGCGAGGGCCTGGGCGGCCACCGCGCTCGGTGCCTGGACGATCATCTCCCCGTGGGTGGTCTCCGGTTCCGTGGCGCACGGCAAGAACATCGTCACCTGCATCATCGTCGGTGCCGTGATGTTCCTGCTCGGCCTCGCGGCGATCTCGATGGCCACCATGACCTCGAACGGAGCGGCAATGCGGCGCGGCCGGGCCGGCCGAGCCAGGGGCTGATCTTCCCCGCAGCCCGTGCCGGGGCGCGGAGGGCGCAACCGCCCACCGCGCCCCGGCGCACGTCCGCCGACGCTCCCGACGCTTCCGGCGCACCGACGCTCCCGGCATATGTCCGCCGACGGTCCCGGCCATCCGGAGCGCCCCGAGGCGGCTACGGGCGCGTCATCCGCAGTACGTCCAGCGCCTCGTCCAACTGCTCCTCGGTGAGCTTGCCCTGCTCGACGTAGCCGCGCTCCAGCACCACCTGACGGATGGTCTTGCGCTCGGCCAGCGACTGCTTGGCGACCTTGGCGGCCTCCTCGTACCCGATGTAGCGGTTCAGCGGGGTCACCACCGACGGCGAGGACTCCGCGTACTCCCGGGCCCGTTCGACGTTGGCTGTGATGCCGTCCACCGTCCGGTCGGCCAGCAGCCTGGCGCTGTTGGCCAGCAGCCGGACCGACTCCAGGACATTGCGGGCGATCACCGGGAGCATCACGTTCAGCTCGAAGTTGCCGCTCGCGCCGGCCAGCGTCACCGTGGCGTCGTTGCCGACCACCTGGGCGGCGACCATCAGCACCACCTCGGGCAGCACCGGGTTCACCTTGCCCGGCATGATCGACGAACCGGGTTGCAGGTCCGGCAGGTTGATCTCGCCGAGCCCGGTGCGCGGACCGGACCCCATCCACCGCAGGTCGTTCGCGATCTTCGTGAACCCGACGGCCACCGTGCGCAGTTGACCGCTCAGCTCGACCAGGGCGTCCCGCGCGCCCTGTGCCTCGAAGTGGTCCCGGGCCTCGGTCAGCGGCAGGTCGGTGACGCGGGCCACCTCCGCGATGACCGCCGCCGGGAACCCGGGCGGGGTGTTGATGCCGGTGCCCACCGCCGTTCCGCCGAGCGGGAGTTCGGCCACCCGGGGGAGCGTGGCCAGCAGCCGCTCCCGCCCGTGCCGCACCTGCGCCGCATAGCCGCCGAACTCCTGGCCGAGCGTGACGGGCGTGGCGTCCATCAGGTGCGTGCGGCCCGACTTGACCACCCGCGCGAACTCGGCGGCCTTGCGCTCCAGCGCCTCCGCGAGGTGCTCCAGCGCCGGGATCAGGTCGTGCGTCACGGCGGCGGTGGCGGCGATGTGGATGGAAGAGGGGAAGACGTCGTTGGACGACTGGCTCGCGTTGACGTGGTCGTTCGGGTGGACGGAGCGGCCCAGCCGCTCCCCGGCCAGGGTCGCGATCACCTCGTTGGTGTTCATGTTGGACGAGGTGCCCGAGCCGGTCTGGAACACGTCCACCGGGAACTGGTCGTCCCAGCGCCCCTCCGCGACCTCCTCGGCCGCCGACACGATCGCCGCCGCCGTCTCCTCCTCCAGGACCCCGAGACGGGCGTTCACCCGGGCCGCGGCGGCCTTGATCCGGGCCAGCGCGGCGATGTGCGCGCGCTCCAGCCGCTGGCCGGACACCGGGAAGTTCTCCACCGCCCGCTGCGTCTGCGCCTGCCACTTCGCGGCGGCCGGCACCCGGACCTCGCCCATCGAGTCGTGCTCGACCCGGAACTCCTGCGGCTTCGCCTGCTCGTCACCCATCGTGCGCTGCACCTCCTGTACGGGCCGGTCCGGCCCGGAACGGATCTCCGATCACGACAGCCCCGAGCGGGGCCCGGGTATTTCCGGCGGGGGTGATCGGGTACTCCACCGGGCTCGGGTCGATTACCGAGGCCTGCCCCGAGGCCCACCGCCGATGCCCGCCCCCGACGGCCCGCTCCCGATGCCGCGCCCGACGGCCCGCCCCTACCGCCGGGGCAGCTCGGCGCGGACCAGTTCGCCCGGGGCGGTACCGGCCTGGGCGACCAGTGCGCCGCCCGGGGCCCAGACGCCGGAGCCGCCGGAGCTGTCCGGGAACTCGCCGGTGGCCCCGGCGGAGGTGGCGAGCACGCACCACACCCCGTGGGCGGCGGCGCGTGCCCCGACGTGCCCGTCGCGGCGCTCGGCCTGGGCGGGGCCGGGCCCGTACAGGGTGGAGGCGACGTACGCGTCGATGTCGAGTGCGGCGGTCTCCTCGGCGTGCGTCGGGTCGGCGGCGTCCGCGCAGACGGCGAGGCCGAGCCGCAGGCCGTCCAGTTCCAGGACGACGGGCTTCTCGCCGGCGGTGAAGCGCTCGACCTCGGCGCCGTGCAGGCGCATCTTCCGGTAGGCGACGACGGCGCCCTCGCCGGTGACCGCCAGGGTGGCGATGGACTCGTGCCCGTCGGTCTCCCGGACCGGCGCGCCGACCAGCGCGAGGGCGCCGGTCGCGGCGCAGGCCTCGACCAGCGGCGCGAGGCGCGGGTCCGCCGGGTCGACGGCGGGCGCGGTCAGGTCGTAGCCGGTCAGTGACAGCTCGGGGAAGACCACCAACCGTGTCCCGGCCTCCCGGACGGTCCGGGCGTGCAGTTCGACGTTGTCGGCCACGGTGTCCGGGCGACCGGGGGCGGCGCAGCCGGGCTGGGCGACGGCGACGGTCAGCGGTGCGGGAGCGGGCACGGCCGAGGGCGCGGCTGCGGGCACGGGCGAGGACATGGCGGAGCTCCGGGCAGGTGGCAGGTGGGTTCCGGGTGGTCAAGATCAACCTATGTGTCCGTCGAACAGCCTGGCAACGACCGGGCCGCACTCACTCGAACGAGTGAGACATCGGGCGGACCGCTTCAAACCGGCGTACGGCGCTTCGTACGCTCCTCCAGGGCCGGAGGGAGAGACGGACAGCCGGCTCGGCCCGGACAGCCGAAGGAAGCTCGGCCCGGGGGGACCAGCGCAAGGGGTGGACGGACGGATGACCAGGGGACACGGCGCGACGGGCGACGCGGGCGCAGGCGGAGCCGGCGGTGCGACGGGCGGAGCCGGCGGCGGGCCGCACCGGGGCAGCGGCGCCGGGAGCGGCCTGACCCGGCGGCAAGTGCTCGGCGCGTCGGCCGCGCTCGGTGGCGCGGCCTGGGTCCTGCGCGGCACGGTCGGACCGGACAGCGCCGGGGCCGCCGCGCCCGTACCGCCCGGACTCCCCGGCGGCACCGAGCTCTACCAGCGGGTCTTCCAGAACTGGTCCGGCGAGATCCGTACCGACCAGCTGTGGACCTGCGCGCCCCGCACGCCCGAGGAGGTCCCGGCCCTCGCCGACTGGGCGCACGCCAACGGCTGGCGGCTGCGGGCCTCCGGCTACCGGCACACCTGGGCCCCGCTCACCGTCGCCGACCGGACCCCGGAGAGCGCCCGCGTCCTGCTGGTGGACACCAGCCGGTACCTCACCGCCGTCACCGCCGACTCGCCCAGCACCGTCCGGGTGCAGACCGGCGCCACCATGGAGGCCCTGCTCGCGCACCTGGCCGACCGCGGCCTCGGTCTGACCGCCTGTCCGGCCCCCGGCGAGATCACCGTCGGCGGCGTGCTCGCCATCGGCGGCCACGGCACCGCCGTCCCCGCCGCAGGGGAGGCGCGGCCGGACGGGCACGGCTACGGCTCGGTGAGCAACCAGGTGGTCCGGCTCACCGCCGTCGTCCTCGACCCGGCCACCGGCCGCTACGCGCTGCGCACCTTCGACCGCTCCGAGGCCGACAGCGCCGCCTTCCTGGTGCACCTGGGCCGCGCCTTCCTCACCGAGGTCGTCCTCCGGGCGGGCGCCGACCGGCCGCTGCGCTGCGTCAGCCGGCTCGACATCCCGGCGAGCGAGCTCTTCGCACCTCCGGGCGCCGGCCGGGACGGCGGGTTGCTCGGGGGACTGCTGGGCGGTGGCGGCCCGCGGACCTTCGCCGAGTTCGTGGAGCGCGACGGCCGGGCCGAGGCGATCTGGTTCGCCTACACGGACCACCCCTGGCTGAAGACCTGGACCGTCGCCCCGACCAAGCCGCTCGCCTCCCTCGCCGTCGACCACCCCTACAACTACCCCTTCTCGGACATCGTCCCGGAACCGGTGGCCCGGCTCGCCGGCCAAATCGTCGCGGGTGCCTGGGGATCGGCCCCGCTGTTCGGCCAACTCCAGTACCTGGTCGCGAAGGTGGGGCTCACCGGTGACGTCACGGACGTCCTGCTCGCCGGCGGACTGCTCCGCGGACTGCTCACCGGCGACGTGCTCACCCACCTGCTCGCGGGCGGCCTGCGCTCCGACCTCTGGGGCCCCTCGCGCACCCTGCTGCAGTACGTCCGCCCCACCACCCTGCGGGTCTCCGCCAACGGCTACGCGGTCCTCGCCCGGCGCGCCGACCTGCAGTGGGTGGTCAGCGAATTCGCCGCGTACTACCGGAAGTTGCTCGCCGAGTACCAGTCGCGGGGCGAGTACCCGGTGAACGGCGCGGTGGAGATCCGGGTCACCGGTCCGGACGACCCGGCGTACTCCGGCGTCCCCGGCGCCCGACCCCCGCTGCTGTCCGCGCTGCGCCCGCGCGCCGACCGCCCGGAGTGGGACACCGCCGTCTGGCTCGACGTCCTCGCCTTCCCCGGCACCCCCGGGCTGGAGCGCTTCGCCCGGGACCTGGAGCAGTGGCTGCTGCGCACCTTCGACGGCACCAGGGCGGGGCTGCGGGTCGAGTGGTCCAAGGGCTGGGCGTACACCGCCGACGCCGCCTGGTCCGACCCGGACCTGATCGACCGTGTCATCCCCGACAGCCTGCGCGCCGGCGGTGGGCCCGGCTGGGACGAGGCGGTCGCCGTCCTGGACCGGCACGACCCGCACCGGGTGTTCGGAAACCCGTTCCTGGACGGGCTGTTGAAGTGACCTCGGCGAATTGACGGTGTGTCAGATAGGTCGGCTGGGTCAGATGGGTCAGATGTGTTCCATCACGATCACCGCCAGGGTGTCCGGGGCCAGGGCGCGGAACACGTGCGGGGCGTCGCCCGGGTAGCTCACGTAGTCGCCCGGGCCCAGCTCGACCGGCGCCTCCGTCGGCCCGGCCAGCGCGCGTCCGGCGCCGATCATCACGTGCTCGACCGTGCCGGGCATGTGCGGGTCGGAGGCCCTGGTCTCACCCGGCTGCGCCTCGATCCGGTAGATGTCGCGCCGGGCGTTGGGCGGGCAGGAGGAGAGCACGGTGGCGGCGTAGTCGGCGCGCTCGGAGTGGGTCACCGGGCCCTCGCCGGCCCGGATCACCTTGACGACCGGGCGCGGCGGGTCGACCAGCCGGCTGAACGGCACGTTCAGTGCGACCCCGAGCGCCCAGAGCGTCTCCACGCTGGGGTTGCCCGCGCCCGACTCCAGCTGGGAGAGCGTCGACTTGGCGATGCCCGCGCGCCGGGCCAGCTCCGCCATCGACAGCCCGCTGCGCTCGCGCTCACGCCGGATGGAGGCGGCGATCTGGCCGATCAGTTCGGTTCCGGATCCGCCGGCGGCGGTGGCCGGGGTGGTCTGGTCACTCATGCTCGCCACTCACGCTTTCCTCCGGCTCCTTCGCTGCCTGCCGACAGCCGGGCTGCCGGGTTTCGGTGCGGCCCGGCGCGGCCGGTGCCGTTCATGCTGCCATGGCCGCCCTTGCCCTCGGGGGTGCCGGGCGATGGGCGTTCGGTCTGTCGGTCGTCTCGTTCGCCTTGACGAACGAGGCTTGATGGGTTCACTCTGATGGACATGCGTTCGCTACTCCGAACACTGGAGCGTGCCACCCTTCGTGACATCGCCCTGGTCTGCCTGGCCGACGCCCTCGTCGGCGCCTCCTTCGGCGCGATCAGCGTCTCCGGCGGTCTGCCCCTCTGGGTGCCGATCGCGCTCTCCGCCCTCGTGTTCGCGGGCGGCTCCCAGTTCGCGGCGGTCGGCGTGGTGCTGTCCGGCGGCGGCGTGCTCGCGGCGGTCGCCACCGGACTGGTGCTCAACGCCCGACTGCTGCCCTTCGGCTTCACCGTGGCCGACGTCCTCGACGGCTCCTGGTGGCGGCGGCTGGTCGGCGCACAGCTGATCACCGACGAGACCGCCGCCTTCGTCCTGCAGCAGAGCGAGCCTCGTCGGCGCAGGGCCGCGTTCTGGCTCTGCGGGATCGCCCTGTACGTGGTGTGGAACGTCTCGGTGCTGCTCGGCGCCGTCGCGGGCGGGCTGATCGGCGACACGGACGCGCTCGGCCTGGACGCCGCCTTCCCCGCGGTGCTGCTCGCGCTCGTGCTGCCCTCGCTCACGGACCGGCGCACCCGTACGGCGGCGGTGGTGGGCGCGGTGGTGGCGGTCGCGGCGACGCCGTTCGTACCGGCCGGGCTGCCGGTGCTGCTCGCCCTCGTCGGGCTGCTGTTCGCCGGGCGGCCGGGAGCGGGCGAGGCGCCCGCGGGGGTGCGGCCGGTGGAGGAGGCCGAGCAGGTGGAGCGAGTGAAGCGCGTGAAGCGTGTGGAGCAGGCAGAGCCGACGGCGAAGGAGACGGTCCGATGATGCCGCTGTATGCCGTGCTGCTGCTGGCAGTCGGGACGTACGCCTTCCGGCTGGCCGGGCCGCTGCTCGGCGGTCGGCTCGCCCTCTCGGAGCGGCTGCGGCACCTGCTGGCGGTTGCGGCGGCGGTGCTGCTGGTCGCCCTGGTGGCGACCGGGGCGCTGACCCAGGGGCACGGTTTCGCGGGGTGGGCCCGTCCGGCGGGCGTGCTGGTCGCGGGGGTGCTCGCGCTGCGCCGGGCGCCGTTCCCGGCGGTGGTCGTCGCGGGCGCGGCGACGACGGCGCTGCTCCGGTTGTGCGGGGTGGGGTGAGCGGGGACGGCGGCTGACAGCCACCCGGCGCCATGTCGCTTTCCTCACTCGCTCGCGCCCACCCACCGCCCGGCGGCGTGCGGAATACTCGCCGGTACTCCGCCGAGACTACAAGGAGCTTCAATGACGAAGCCGACCCGGATCGACCCGTCCGACCTGCTCGCGGTCGGCGACCTGCTCTCCGACGAGGAGCGGCTGATCCGTGACACCGTCCGCCGGTTCACCGAGGAGCGGATCCGCCCGCACATCGGCGAATGGTTCGAGCGCGGGGTCTTCCCGGCCCGTGAAATCGCCCCCGAGCTGGGCGCCCTCGGCGTGCTCGGCATGCACCTCGACGGCTACGGCTGCGCGGGCGCCGACGCGGTGGCGTACGGGGTGGCCTGCATGGAGCTGGAGGCGGCGGACTCCGGGCTGCGCAGCTTCGTCTCCGTCCAGGGTTCGCTCGCCATGCGCTCGATCCACGCCTTCGGCTCCGAGGAGCAGAAGCAGCGCTGGCTGCCCGGCATGGCCGCCGGCGAGCTGATCGGCTGCTTCGGCCTCACCGAGCCGGACTTCGGCTCGGACCCGGCGAACATGCGCACCCGGGCGGTCCGGAAGGGCGGCGAGGGCGGCGACTGGGTGCTGTCCGGCAGCAAGATGTGGATCACCAACGGCAGCATCTCCGACGTCGCCGTGGTCTGGGCGCAGACCGAGGAGGGGGTGCGCGGCTTCCTGGTCGAGCGCGGCACCCGCGGCCTGACCGCCACCGACGTGCACGGCAAGCTCTCCCTGCGCGCCTCCGTGACCAGCGAGCTCGCCTTCGACGAGGTGGTGCTGCCCGCCGACGCGGTGCTCCCCGGGGTGGTCGGCCTGCGCGGGCCGCTCTCCTCCCTCAACGAGGCCCGCTACGGCATCCTCTGGGGCACCGTCGGCGCCGCCCGCGACTGCTACACCGCCGCCCTGGACTACGCCAAGAGCCGGATCCAGTTCGACCGCCCGATCGCCGGCTTCCAGCTGACCCAGCAGAAGCTGGTCGAGATGATGCTGGAGGTCGAGAAGTCCTACCTGGTGGCGCTGCGGATCGGCCGGCTCAAGGAGGAGGGCGCCGCCCGTCCGCCGCACATCAGCTTCGGCAAGCTCAACAACGTCCGCACCGCACTGGAGATCGCCCGCAGCGCCCGGACCGTCCTCGGGGCCAACGGCATCACCACGGAGTACCCGGTGCTGCGGCACGCCAACAACCTGGAGTCGGTGCTCACCTACGAGGGCACCAGCGAGATCCACACCCTGGTCCTCGGCGAGACCATCACCGGCGAGTCCGCGTACCGCTGACGGGCCGTCCACCCGCCGTGAGCAGGAGAAATTCGGTGGCCAGGCCCGGCGCGGCCCGGCTACCTTCCCTGCCATGACCAGCCAGCCCGTCCGGACACCCCCGACCACCACCCTCTGGCGCCCCACCGGGCCCCAGGAGCTGGCGCTGGTCGAGGCCGCCGACCGGCGCGCCTGGCCGCCCCGGCTGCCCGACCAGCCGATCTTCTACCCCGTCCTCAACGAGGACTACGCGATCCGGATCGCCCGGGACTGGAACGTGCCGGCCTCCGGCGTCGGCTACGTCACCCGTTTCGAGGTCGAGACGGAGTTCCTCGCCCGCTACCCCGTGCAGCAGGCCGGCGGCCGGACGATCCTCGAACTATGGGTGCCAGCCGAGGAGTTGGACGAGTTCAACCGGCACATCGTCGGCCGCATCGAAGTGGTCCACGAGTTCCGGCCCCAGTCGTGACCCAGGCAGCCCTCGCGCAGGCGGGTACGCCGGCGGCGGCCGGCCGCGTCCTGCTCACCTCGGCCCAGCGGACCGGCACCACCGCCCTGCTCGTCGAGGCCGCCGCCCGCCGCGGCCTCGCCACCGCCGTCCTCGACGGCCCGGAGACGGTCGAGCGGCTCGCCGGGCGGCCCGTCCACTGGTACAGCGGGCCGCTCGCCGCCGCCCGGATCGCCGCGCCGCTGGGCCTGGCCCCGCTCGAACCCGCGGACGACTGGCTCGCCCGCCTCCCCGAGGAGTTCACCCGCCGCCGGATCGAGCTGACCACGCTCGCCGAGGCCTGGACACTGCGCCACCCCGCGTTCGTCAAGCCGCCTGCCGACAAGTCGCTGCCGCCCGCCGTCTACCCGGACGGCTCCCGGCTGCCGCGCACCGGCGAGCGGATCGGCCCGGACACGCCCGTCCTGGTCAGCGAGCCGGTGACCTTCGCCGCCGAGTACCGGCTGTTCGTCCGCGACGGCGAGGTGCTCACCGGCAGCCGCTACGCCCGCTTCGGCCGGCTCGACCCCGCGCCACCCACCCCCGAGGCCCTCGCCTTCGCCCGCCGCCTGCTCGCCGCCGTCGGCGACACCCTGCCCGGCGCGGTCGCCCTGGACGTCGGCCCGATCGCCGACCCGTACGACCCGGCCGAGCGGTGGGCCGTGGTCGAGGCCAACATGCCGTGGTTCGCGCACTGCTACGGCGCCGACCCGGAGCGCGTCCTGGGCGTCGTGCTGCGCGCCGCCGGACCGGCGGCCGAGCTGGCGGAGGCCGACCGCCGGTTCGTCCGGACGGCCGCCTGACGCCCGCCGGGCGTCCGGTCGGTTGTCGCGGACGCCCGCCCGGCCCCGCCTGACAGCTGCGGACCTCCGCCCGGCACGCGTGGACGCCCGCCCGACACCCGTCGGACACCCGCCGTTCGACGGTGTGATGCCGACCGGTACGGCGGCCGGTGAAGCATGGCGCGGTCGGCGGCGCCCTCGGCGGGCGCGGCCGAGTGCGCGCACGACCGAAAGGAACCCCCAGCCATGTCCGCTGTCCTGTGGCCCCGCCCCCGGGTGCTCGTCGTCGGGATCGACGGCGTCCGCCACGACTACCTGGCACAGGTGCCGATGCCGCGCCTCCAGGAGGTCGCCGAGGCCGGGTTCCTGGTGCCGGTCACCGTGGCGGACACCACGCCGACCATGTCCGGGCCGTGCTGGGCCACCATCGTGACCGGCGTCGAGCCCGCCAAACACGGCGTCTGGGGAAACCACCTGGCCGGCAACCGCCTCGACGTGTTCCCCGACTTCGCCACCCGCCTCAACCGGGGCGACCGCCGCCGTACCTTCGTCGCGGCCGGCTGGGACCCGCTGATGATCAACGAGTCCGGCGGCCCGCTCTTCCGCGCCCCCGGCCGGCTCTCCTACATCGCCCCGGCCGAGGACACCCCCGAGGCCTGGGAGGTCGTGGACGAGGAGGTCACCCGGGAGGCCGTCCACGTCCTCGGTTCCGCCGACCCCGAGGCCTCCTTCGTCTACCTCGGCGCCGTCGACGAGACCGCCCACTTCCTCGGCTGCGGCGACGAGTACCGCGCCGCCATGCGCGCCGCCGACGAGCGCCTCGGCCGCCTCCTGGACGCCGTCCGCGGCCGGGCCGAGTACGCCGAGGAGCAGTGGACCGTCATCGTCGTCACCGACCACGGCCACATCGACGCCGGCGGCCACGGCGGCCGTACGGCCGAGGAGCGGACCGCCTGGGTCGCCTGCGCCGGGCACGACATCCCGGCCGGACCGCCCACCGGCGAGATCCGCCACCCGGACGTCGCCGCCCAGGTGTACGCCTCCCTGCTGCGCCCGATCGACCCGCACTGG
This sequence comes from Kitasatospora sp. NPDC034023, assembly GCF_055575795.1. NCBI lineage: Bacteria > Bacillati > Actinomycetota > Actinomycetes > Kitasatosporales > Streptomycetaceae > Kitasatospora > Kitasatospora sp. NPDC034023. Next base: position 91,509 of record NZ_JBVIRY010000020.1, on the reverse strand, counting down.
ACCCTCGACGGCCGCCCCTTCCCGGTCGCCCGCCCGGTGCCCGCGACGGTCTGACCGCGCGAGGCCCCGCCGCCCCGCAGCCTCGCGCACTGCCCGTGATGCCCCGGGTGCAGCAGGCCCGGCTGCGGTGGGGCCGGGCTTGAGCGAGGCTCGATCGAGGCTCGATCGAGGCTCGGGCGGCGCTCGATCCGGACATGCCAGCCTGAGCGCCGGATCGGCACGGCACGTACCCGGGCCGTCGGGGCTCCGGGCCTCTACCCAAAGGCATACGCCTGAAGGTGGAGACGGTACCCCGTGGGTTGGAGGCACGATCGCGACTTGGTAGTGACGCTCCGCCTGGTCGGCACGGGCCACGATGGTTGCACCGCACGGCGGAGCGCGTCGCACGGGCCGACAGCCGACAGACGGCAGCGGACAAACGCGGCACGGTACGGGCAAGCGGTACGGGCAAGCGGCAACGGACACGGAGAGGACAGCCGGGCATGAAGGGCATCGTGAGCAAGGTCGCGCTGGGAGTCGCGGGCACCGGCATGGCCGTGGCCGTGGCGGCCGTGGCAGTCGGCCCGCGGCTGTCCGACTGGTACGACGAGCGCCACCAGGAGCAGGCTTCGTACGAGACCGGCACCCAGGCCAAGGCGGACCGTCGCTCGGTGCCGGCCTGGCTGCCCGACAACGCCTCCGGCGTGCGGTACCTGATGTCCACCACGGGCGACGACCGTCTGCTGCGCGCCACCCTCCCGGAGGGGCGGCTGCCCGTCGGCTGCACCGCCGGGCAGCCGGGAAAGGCCGCGCACCCGGTGCCGATGTCGCTCAAGGCCGGCTGGTTCCCGGACAACGTCGTGGCCAAGGCCAGCGGCACCTGCGGGCACTACAACGTGACACTGAACGGCAACCAGCTCTACGCCTGGCAGGACGGCGCGGCGATGCAGGCGGCGCTCCGTGCCGAGCACGTCGCCAAGCACTGAGCGCGCTGACCGGGAATCAGCCGTCCCGGGCAGGGATCGGCCGTCCCGGGCAGGGATCGGCCGTCCCGGGCGTGGGGCGACCGGGTGATCGAACGGCCCGCCGGGCACCGGGAGGTGCGGGCGGGCCGTCGTCGTGCGTGTCCTGGCCGGCGGGGTGCGGGGGCGGCGACCGCACGCGGGCGCGCCCCCCGCTGTCGGAACCGGACCGGGTTGCGATAGGACGGACCGCGAACGAAGCCCTCGTCACCCCGTCCGCTAGGAGAGCCATGCCCGGCCCGACCGTCGGCCCCGCCGATGACACGTCGACCGCTGCCGCCACCACACCCGCCACCGGCGCGATCACCACCGGCCAGGCCGGCACCGGTTGGGCCACGATCGCGGTCCTGGGCGGTCTCACCGCGCTCGGACCGCTCACCACCGACCTCTACCTCCCGGGTCTGCCCGCGATCGCCGACGACCTGGCCGCGGAACCGGCCGCCGTCCAGCTCACCCTCACCTTCTCGATGTTCGGGGTCGCGGCCGGGCAGATGCTCTTCGGACCGCTCAGCGACCGCTTCGGGCGCCGCCCGCCGCTGCTCGCGGGACTCGTCGCCTACACCCTGTCCAGCGTGGTGTGCGCGCTCGCGCCGAACCTGTCGGTGCTGATCGCCGCCCGCTTCGTCCAGGGCGCGGCGGGCTCCGCCGGGCTGGTGATCGGGCGGGCAGTTTCCCGGGACCGCTTCCAGGGCGTCGCGCTGCTGCGCTTCCTCGCCTCGATCGCCCTGATATCGGGGCTGGCGCCGATCCTCGCCCCGATCATCGGCGCGCAGTTGCTGCGCTTCACCTCCTGGCGCGGCACCTTCGGCGCGCTCACCGCGCTGGGCCTGCTGCTCACCCTGGCCGCGTTCGGTGCACTGCGCGAGACGCTGCCGCCGGAGAGCCGGGACGGCGGCGGGGTGGGCGCGACCCTGCGGACGATGGGACGGCTGCTGCGCAACCTGCCGTTCCTCGGGCTGGCGCTGACCAGCTCCCTCGCCTTCGGGGCGCTGTTCGGCTACATCAGCGGCTCGTCGACGGTGCTGCAGCACGTGTACCAGGTCTCGCCGCAGACCTACAGCCTGCTGTTCGGGCTGAACTCGGTGGCGATCGTGGTGATGACGCAGGTGAACGGGCGGGTGCTGGCGCCGCGTTGCACGCCGCGGTCGCTGATGCTGGGGAGCCTCGCGGTGGCGGTCGCCGCCGGGGCGGCGCTGGTGCTGCTGACGACGGTGTGGGACTTCGGGCTGGTCGGGTTCTGCGCGCCTCTGTTCGTGATGATGGGCAGCCTGGGGGTACTCCTGCCGAACACCGCCGCGCAGGCGCTCGGCCTGGTCGAGCCGCAGGTCGCGGGCACGGCGTCGGCGCTGCTCGGGACGGGCAACTTCCTGGCCGGGGCGGTGGTCGCCCCGCTGAGCAGTCTCGGCGGGCGGCCGTCCGCGGCGCTGCTGGCGGTGGTGGTCCTGGCCTGCGGGGTGCTGGCGACGGCGGCGTACCTGACGCTGTGCCGGGAACAGGCGACAGATGACAGCTGACAGATGTTGAAATCTGTCAGCTGTCATCCGTCATTCGTCATCTGTCATGCGTTATCCGGCATGCGTTATCCGGCATCGGTGATCTGTCACCCCGCTACGCGATCGAGAAGTCGTCCCCGAACACGTTGCCCTGGCCGTACCAGCCGTGCAGGTACACGGTGACGGTGCCGGAGGCGCCGGTGGTGAAGGGGACGGACAGCTTGGTCCAGCCGGAGGAGTTGGCCCAGGAGGACGCGGTGGCGCCGCCGCTGACGCCGGCGTAGGCGTAGTTGCCCTGCACCCAACCGTTCAGCGTGTAGCCGGTGTTGGGCTTCAGCGTGACGGTCTGCGAGCACTCGCCGGTCTGGCTCGCGGTGGCCGCGGCCTGCAGCGCGTGGGTGCCGGAGTGGGCCGGGGTGGAGACCACGGCGCCGCCGCTCTGGCAGGTCCACGGGGCCAGGCTGCCGGTCTCCAGGTCACCGTTGACCAGGCCGGTCGTCGAGCCGGTCCCGGTGACGGTCAGCGCGTAGGTCGCGGTGTGGGTGCCGGACGGCGCAGTGGCGGTCACGGTCAGCGGGTAGGTGCCCGCCGCCACGGCCGAGGTGGTGGTGATGGTGAGCGTGGCGCTGCTGCCGGCGGTGACGCTGCCGGGGGTGACGGTGGCGGTGACGCCGGCCGGGGCGCCGCTGACCGAGAGGTTGACGCTCTGCGCCGAGCCAGCCGTGACCGCCGTCGCGATGGTCGTCGAGGTGGACGAACCGGCCTTGACCGTCCCGGAGTTCGGGCTGGCGGCGACGGAGAAGTCGTTGCTCGCCGTCGAGCCGCTGGTGAACGGCGCGAAGATGTGGGTGAAGTCCCAGGTGTTCTGGCTGATCCCGGAGCAGGAGTCGCTGCCGGCCGTGCCCGGGCAGCCGCCGTTGTCGCGCTGCAGGGCCCAGAAGGACAGCGTGTTGATGCCCTTGGAGACCGCCCAGTTGTAGACGGTGGTGGCGTTGGCCACGGTGAAGGTCTCGGCCGGGCCGTAGTCGTCGATGCCGAGCATCTCGGTGATCCCGATCGAACCCCACAGCTGGACGGGGGTCCTGGTCGGGTAGAGCTTGGCCAGCTGGTTGTAGAGGCCCTGCGCGGAGGTCTGGGTGTCCGTCGCCATGTCGTGACTGGCGCCGTCGTAGTAGTCGAAGGTCATCATGTTGACGACGTCGATCCGCGCGTTGTTGCTGACCGCGTTCCGCAGCACCGCGAGGCCGCTGTCGGCGAGCCCGCCGGTGGTGGTCGGCAGTGTGTAGGAGAACTGGATGCTCCGCCCCTTGGTGGCGGCCCAGTCCTGGACGAGTTTGATCGCCTTGTTGCGGCGGTCGATCCCGGCGGTGTTGGTCAGCGAGTTGTCCTCGATGTCGAGGTCGATCCGGCTGATGTCGTACGTCGTGATGACCTTCTCGAAGGCGGCCGCGATCTGGTTGACGTCGGTGCAGCTGTCGGCCAGCTCGGTGCCGGTGTTGTCGGCGGTGTAGCCGCCGAAGGAGGGGATCACGTCCCCGCCGTTGGCGCGGATGGTGGCGATGTCGGAGCCGAAGGTCGAGGAGGAGACCGGCATGGCGGAGTCGCCGTTCCAGTACGGTGTGCACGAGCCCTTGGTGGCGGCCTGCAGGAACGCCATGGTCAGGTTCTTGGCGCCGGACTGCGCGGCCAGCTGGGCCGGGCTCTGACCGGTCCAGGCCTCGAAGTAGGGGGCGAAGACCCGGCTGGGGAGCGGGGTGGCGGCCTGGGCGGGACTCGTCGCGGTGGCGACCAGGCCGACCGAGGCGGCCAGCGTGGCGCAGGACGTCAGTGCGGCCTGGATGGTTCTGCGAAGACGCATGGATTCTCCAACAGACTTGGTGGGGCAGGACGTTGGCGAGGTGCGATCGGCCCGGGGCACAGCGGACCGGTGGGGTACGGCCGGGTGGCCCGGGGCGCAGCGGGATGCAGCGGGGTGGAGCGCGGTGGATATGGGGGCGTGCGGGCGTGCGGCAGCCCACCGGCTCGCGTGGACGCGGGCGGCGTGCGAGTGCGCGCGGCCGTACGGAGCGGGGGTCGAGTGGAGCAGGGCAGGGCAGTGCCTCAGCCGCCGGTGGTCACACCCCCACAGTGCATCCCGGTCGCATCGACATGCTTATGTTTGGACTAGACCACTGGTCTGTCAAGAGACCTGATAGTTCGTCATCCCACGGCCCGGGCGGTCGAAGGGTGCGCGGATCGGCCTCCGGGGAAGGGAAGTTGCCCGGAGGGAGGGCTGTCGGGCAGCGCCAGGGAGAAGCCACCGGGCGCAAAGAAGACCGTGGCCGCGCACCCGATGGGGGCGCGGCCACGGCGGCCCGGCGCTCAGGACACCGGGCGGTTCGGGGCATCGCGGCGCGGTCGCCGCGGGCGGGGTCAGCGCGATGCCGGGCAGAGCGTGGCGCGCAGTGCGTCGTTGATCTTGGCGGCGGTGTCCGGCCCGAAGCCCTGCGGGTGGTCGGACGAGGTGAACCGCTGGTTGGCCAGGTCGTCCAGCTTCCCCTTGTCCTTGGGGAACTGGTACATCGACTGGCACTGGTTGCGGGCCCGGTCCACGGCCTGGTCGGGCTTGCCGCCGACGATGGCCGGGTCGATCGCGTTCAGCGCGGCGACCAGCTTCGCGGTCAGGTCGGCGCCCGGCTTGGTGGGCAGCCCGGCGTCGGCGGGCGGGGCGGGCTTGGCCGGTGCGGGGGCTCCCGAGGCGCCGGCGTCGGGGGCGGGCGTGCCCGTCGCGCCGTCGGCGGTGGGGGCGGCCGTGCCGGGAGCGGGGGCCACCGGCGTCGAGGCGGCGTCGGTGGGTGCGGCGGTCGGGGTGGTCGGGGCGGTCGAAGCGGCGGCGGTGGGGGAGTCGGCCGCGGAGGTGGCCTTGCCCGAGCTTGATCCGGAGCTGGAGCAGGCAGCGAGGCTCACCGCGGCGAGTGCCGTGAGGGTGGCGGCGAGGAGACGAGTGCGCATGGCGCCCAGACTGTCATGTTCGCGGCGCGGAAGGGAAGGTCCCCCGGGAGGTCTCCGGGGGTCCTCCCGAGGGACCTTGGGGAGGACCCCCGGAGGTCCCTCGGGAGAGCGCGGGCCGGACCCGGGGAACGGCGGACGGCGGCCCCGGGGACCTTCCTCCCCGGGGCCGCCGTCCGTCGTGCCGGTCGGGCGTCCGTCGTGCCGGTCGGCCGTCAGCCGAGGCCGTTGGACTTCAGCCAGTCCTTGGCCACCGCCGACGGGTCCTCCTTGTCCACCGCGACCCGCTTCATCAGTGCCGTCAGCCCCGCGGTGTCGAGCTTGGCCGACACCGCGTTGAGCGCCGCCGTCGCGGTGGCGTCCACGCCCGCCTTGTTGACCAGCGGGGTGATGTTCTGCGCGCCGAAGACGTTCTTCGGGTCGGCCAGCGGGACGAGCTTGTACTGGACGATCTTCGGGTCGGTGGTGAACACGTTGCCGACCTGGATGCCGCCGTCCTTGAGCGCGTTGGCGGTGGTGTCGGCGGTGGGCTTCCACTCCTTGAAGGTCAGCCCGTAGACGTCCTTGAACTGCTGCTCGCGGCGGGACTTGAACTCCGGCGGGCCGCCGATGGTGAACTCGCCGGCCTTGGCAGCCAGGTCGGAGATGCTCTTGAGGCTGTACTTGTCGGCGGTCTCCTGGGTGACGCTGAGCGAGTCCTTGTCCTCGGCGGGGGAGGAGTCGAGGATCCCGAGCGAGGCGGGCAGCGTCGTGGTGAGCGCCGCGTTCACGTCCTGGGTGGTGACGGCGGTGGCCTTGGCGTCCAGGTAGGCGAGCAGTGCGCCGTTGTACTCGGGCAGGACGGTGAGGTTGCCGCTCTGCAGCTGCCCGTAGAGCACCTCGCGGCTGCCGATGTTGAACTTCTCCTCGACCTTGACGCCCTTGGCCTTGAGGGCCTGCGAGTAGATCGAGCCGAGCAGGACGTTCTCCGGGAAGTTCGCCGAGCCGACGACCACCGTCGACCCGGAGCCGCCCGAGCCCGAACCGCCTGAGCCGCCCGAGCCGCCTGATGACGCCGAGGCGCTCGAACCCCCGCTGAGCGGGTCGCCGCCCGAGGAGCCGCAGGCGGTGGCGCCGAGCGCGAGCGCGGCGAGCGTGCCGAGGACGACCGCGCGACGGCTTCGCTTCATTGTCGACATGGTGACAGATGTCCTTCCGAAGAGGATGGGGGAGAGGGGATTCAGCGGGCCTGGTGCTGGGCGCGCACCCCGGGCGGGAGCGCGAACCGGGCGAGCAGGGCGAAGAACAGCTGGGCGGCGACCGCGAGCAGCACCACCAGCAGCGCCCCGCCCACGGTCACGGCGTACTTGCGGGTCGCCAGCCCGTCGATGACGTAGCGGCCGAGCCCGCCGAGCCCGACGTAGGCGGCCACCGTGGCGGTCGCGATGACCTGGACGGTCGCGGTGCGCAAGCCCGCCAGCAGGGTCGGCGCGGCCGAGGGCAGGCAGACCTGCCACAGCACCTGGGGGTGGGTCAGGCCGATGCCCCGCGCGGCGTCGCGGACGTCCGGGTCGGTGCCGCGCACCCCCTCGACGGCGGCCACCAGCAGTGGCGGCGCGGCGAGCGCGACCAGCGGGAACAGGACGGCGGTGTCGCCGACCCCGGCGAGCAGCACTGCCAGCGTCACCAGCCCGAGGGTGGGCAGGGCGCGGGCGGCACCGGCCAGCGCGGTCACCACGGTGACGCCGCGCCCGGTGTAGCCGATCAGCAGCCCGAGCGGGATGGCGAGCAGCGCCGCGTACAGCACGGCCTCGCCGGAGAGCAGCAGGTGCTCAAAGACCCGGTGCACGATCGAGTCCGGGCCGCTGCGGTGGTCCGGGGCGGTGAAGAAGTCGCTCAGCCAGTTCAGCCAGTTCAGCCAGTTCACGAGCCCGCCCCCTTCTCCCGGACGGCCCAGGGTGCGAGCATCCGCCGGGCGCCCACCAGCAGCAGGTCGACCGCCAGTGCGAGGACGGCGATCAGCGCGATGCCGGCCACGATCGGGGTCGGGAAGGTGCGCTGGAAGCCGTCGATGAACAGGTAGCCGAGCCCGCCGCGCCCGACCAGCGCCCCGACACTGGCCAGCGAGATGCTGGACACCGCCGCGACCCGCAGCCCGGCGATCAGGTACGGGACGGCGGCGGGCAGTTCGACCGAGGTCAGCCGGTGCCACGGCCCGTACCCCATCGCGGTGGCGGCCTGCCGGACGGCGTCCGGGACGGCGCGCAGCCCGTCCACGGTGGTCGGCAGCAGGACGGCGAGGGCGTAGAAGGTGAGCGGGATCATCACGGTCGCCTGGGTGGCGAGCCCGGTGTACGGGATCAGCACCACGAACACGGCCAACGAGGGCAGCGCGTAGACGATGTTGAAGACGGCGGACAGCGGCTGGTAGAGCCGGGGGAAGCGGGCGCAGGCCAGGCCGAGCGGGATGGCCAGCAGCAGGCCGATGAGCACGGGGACGAGCGCGATCACGGCGTGGTCGGCGAGCAGGTGGCCGAGGTAGCCGAGGTGGTCGCCGATCCAGTACCAGCGGACGATCGGTTCATCGTCCACCGGAGGCTCCGCCCGGGGTGTCGTCGTCGGAGGTGTCTCCGTCGGAGGTGTCGCGGCCCGACGTGCCGCCGTCGGAGGTGTCGCCACCGGAGGGCTTGGCGGTGCGGACGGGTCCGTCGGCCCCGGGCCGGAGCGCGGCGAGGACGGCCTCGCGGCTCGCGGTGCCGGTGGCCCGCCCCTCGGCGTCCAGCGCGACCGCGACCCCGGCGGGGGAGAGGACGGCGGCGTCCAGCGCGGTGCGCAGGGTGTCGGTGTCCGGACGGAAGACGGCGGCCGGCTGCAGTTCGGCGGTGACGGCGTCGCGGTCGATCCAGCCGATCGGGCGGCGCTCGTCGTCCAGGGCCAACTCCCAGCCCCCGTACGTGAGTCCGTCCGGAAGTCCATCCGTGAGCCCGCCCTTGGGACCGACCTTGGGGCCGTTGCCCACCGGGCGCAGCGCGACGGCGCTGGCGGGGCGCAGGCCGAGGCCGCGCAGGCCGCGGTCGCGGCCGAGGAAGGCGGCCACGCCGTCGTCGGCGGGGGTGGTGAGCAGCGTGTGCGGGTCCGCGAGCTGGGCGATCCGGCCGTGCTCGCGCAGCACCACCACCTGGTCACCGAGTCGGACGGCCTCCTCGATGTCGTGGGTGACGAACAGCACCGTCTTGTGCAGCTCGGACTGCAGCCGCAGCAGCTCCTCTTGGAGCCCGGCGCGCACCACCGGGTCGACGGCGCTGAACGGCTCGTCCATCAGCAGCACCGGTGGGTCGGCGGCCAGGGCGCGCGCCACGCCGACCCGCTGCTGCTGGCCGCCGGACAGCTGGAACGGGTACCGCTTGGCGGTCTCGGGCGCGAGCCCGACCAGTTCGAGCAGTTCGGCGGCCCGCGCGCGGGCCTTCTTGCGGTCCCAGCCGAGCAGGCGGGGGACGGTGGCGACGTTGTCGATCACCTTGCGGTGGGGGAACAGTCCGGCCTGCTGGATCACGTACCCGATGCCGCGGCGCAGCTTGGCGGGCTCCAGCTCGGCGACGTCGGTGCCGTCCAGCAGTACTCGGCCCGAGGTGGGCTCGACCATCCGGTTGACCATGCGCAGCAGGGTGGTCTTGCCGCAGCCGGATGGTCCGACCAGGACGGTTATCCGACCGGTCGGGACCTCAAGGTCCAGGCCCTCGACGGCGACTGTGCCGTCGGGGTGGCGCTTTCCGGCGCCCTCGAATCTGATCACGGGGTGTTTCCTCGTCAGGGCGCCCCGGGGAGGCGGCGCCTGTATCGGTCGGTCGTTCGGTCGTTCGGTTGTTGGCGGTTTGTCGACAAACGGCCGGGCGGATCGGTGCTGGTGACGCTTGTCGTACCAACCGCCCGGGCGTTCTTCCGCCCGCGTGGCTGCCCCGGTTCGGACCGGCGGAAACTCTGATCAGCCTATGACCTGCATCATCTCCTGTCTCTGATTTGCCCGTGGGCGCGTACCGGGAGGCCGGGCCCGGACAGCTCGGCCTCCCGGACCGCTCAGCTCCGGCCGGCTCAGCCTCCCGACCGGTCATCAACCCTGACGGGTCGGCCGCCCTGACGGGTCGGCCGCCCTGACGGGTCAGCCGCCCTGACGGGTCGGCAGTCCGGCCGCCGCCCAGCCGACGAACCCGCCGTCCAGGTCGGTCGCCCGGTGCAACCCCAGTTCGCGGAGCGAGGCGGCGGCCAGACTGGAGGCGTAGCCCTCCGAGCAGACCACGATCACCTCGACGTCGTAGCCCGAGGCCTCGGAGATCCGGTGACTGCCCGTCGGGTCGAGCCGCCACTCCAGGACGTTGCGCTCGATGATCAGCGAGCCCGGGATCTCCCCCTCGGCCGCCCGCTGCCCCGCCGGACGGATATCCACCAGCAGCGCGCCGCCCAGCTGGGCCTGGTACGCCTCCTGGGCTCGCGGGCGGTGGACGCCCTCGCGGGCGCGCTCCACCAGGTCGTCGATCGTGGTCACCATTGTTCCGGTCCTTCCTCCGAGGTGCGGACGAGCCCTCCGGCCCGCAGGTCGTAGTGCGCCATCGCGCTCAGCGGGGGCGAGTAGGCGTGCAGGGTGACGGCCGGCCCGGGCGCGGTGTTGCGCACGTCGTGCACGTACTCGGGGCCGAAGGCGCGGGCGGTGCCGGCCGGGACCCGGCGGATCAGCAGGCCCTGGTCCGGGCCGCCGAGGGACAGCTCCTCCAGCTCGCCGAGGGCGACGGCGAACGCGCCGCGCGAGCCGCCGTGGTCGTGGAAGCCGGTGGACTGTCCGGGCAGCCAGCTGATCAGCCACACCTCGTGGTCGTCCTCGGCCACCAGACGCCGGTACCAGCGCTCCTCGGTGGAGAGGCGGACGTGGTGGATCCACTGGTCGGGCCGCTCGGCCAGCTCGCGGACGATGGTCCGCAGGGTGCTGGGGGTGAGCGGGGCGCGGTCGTCCGCCGCGGGGGAAGTGGTCGTCGGCGGCTCGGAGACGGAGACGGGGGCAGAGACGGGAACGGGAACGGGGGCGGAGAGGGAGACGGGGGCTGGGGCCGGGCTCGGGTGCAGGCTCATCAGGGCGTCCTCGGGTGCGCGGGAACGTCGGCGGGGGGTGCCCGGGTCCGGCGCCGGTCGGTGGGCGCGGGCCGATGGAGCGGCCCGGCACGCAACGGGGTGCGCCGGGAACGGGCGGAAGTCAGGACGGCGGGTGCGGGTGCGCGGCGCGGGCCCTGGCAGACGTCACAGGGCGGAAGCGGAAGCGGAACCGGCGGGGAAGTGCAGGGTCAACACGCACAGATGGAACTCGCCTGGCGTCGCAGATCGACGTGCAGGCGGCAGACCAGAGTGGCGCCGGATTCCATGTGCCGGATCCTTCCCGAGCGAACCGGACGAAGTCAAGCCGGGCCGGGGGCGGTCGTCGACCTGCCGGCGCTTGTCTCGACGCGGCCTTACCACGCAGTGGCCGAATCCATCCCTCAAGCCCCCGGTTTCAGTCGAATGAGTGTCGAATGAGTAAAGAAGCTACGTGCGGGGTAGATGAGCTTTTCATCCCACCCAGGACCGTCCGCGTGTCCGCACAACAAGATCGGCCCAGACGCGTTTCCGTCGACGTATTGTCAGGCCACCAAGGCCCGGCCTACCGTCTACAGATCGCTTTCTACGCACGTAGACCCCTGCGGATCCCCGAGCGGACCCGCGGGTGAGACCCGCCCCGTCAACCCTCATACCGCGGGTCCGACCGCACGGCCGGGCCGCGGAGTTGCGGAGGTACCCATGTCGCAGATCGTCCGTGCCGCGCTCGTCCAGACCCGTTGGACCGGCGACCAGGAGAGCATGATCGCCCTCCACGAGCGGTACGCCCGCGAGGCAGCCGGCCAGGGCGCGAAGATCATCGGCTTCCAGGAGGTCTTCAACTCCCCGTACTTCTGTCAGGTCCAGGAGCCCGAGCACTACCGCTGGGCCGAAGCCGTCCCGGACGGCCCGACCGTACGCCGGATGCAGGACCTCGCCCGCGAACTCGGGCTGGTCATCGTCGTCCCGGTCTACGAGGAGGAGCAGACCGGTGTCTACTACAACACCGCCGCCGTGATCGACGCCGACGGCAGCTACCTCGGCAAGTACCGCAAGCACCACATCCCGCAGGTCAAGGGCTTCTGGGAGAAGTACTACTTCAAGCCCGGCAACCTCGGCTGGCCGGTGTTCGACACCGCCGTCGGCAAGGTCGGCGTCTACATCTGCTACGACCGCCACTTCCCCGAGGGCTGGCGCGCCCTGGGCCTGGCCGGCGCGCAGATCGTCTACAACCCCTCCGCCACCAGCCGCGGCCTCTCCTCCTACCTCTGGCAGCTCGAACAGCCCGCCGCCGCCGTCGCCAACGAGTACTTCGTCGCCGCCATCAACCGGGTCGGCACCGAGGAGTACGGCGACAACGACTTCTACGGCACCTCCTACTTCGTGGACCCGCGCGGCCAGTTCGTCGGCGACGTCGCCTCCGACAAGGAGGAGGAACTGGTCGTCCGCGACCTCGACCTCGGCCTGATCGAACAGGTCCGCCAGCAATGGGCGTTCTACCGCGACCGCCGCCCCGACGCCTACGGACCGCTCGCCGAGGCCTGAGGAGCAGCGCGATGACCACCCGCGACCCCCAGCAGCGCACCGTCGTCCGCGGCGGCCTCGTCATCACGGCCACCGACGAACTCCACGCCGACGTCCTGATCGAGGGCGAGCGCATCGTCGCCCTCGCGGCCACCGGCAGCTCCGCCGCCGAGGCCTGGACCGCCGACACCGCCATCGACGCCACCGGCCACTACGTCATCCCGGGCGGCGTCGACGCCCACACCCACATGGAGCTGCCGTTCGGCGGCACCGCGGCCTCCGACACCTTCGAGACCGGCACCCGGGCCGCCGCCTGGGGAGGCACCACCACCATCGTCGACTTCGCCGTCCAGCCCGTCGGCGGCTCGCTGCGCGAGGGCCTGGACACCTGGCACGCCAAGGCCGACGGCAACTGCGCCATCGACTACGCCTTCCACACCATCGTCTCCGACGTCAACGACGGCGTGCTGAAGGAGATGGACGCCCTCGTCGACTCCGGCGAGTCCACCTCCTTCAAGCTCTTCATGGCCTACCCCGGCGTCTTCTACAGCGACGACGGCCGCATCCTGCGCGCCATGCAGCGCGGCGCCGCCAACGGCGGGCTGATCATGATGCACGCCGAGAACGGCATCGCCATCGACGTCCTGGTCGAACAGGCGCTCGCCGCCGGGCGCACCGCCCCCCGCTACCACGGCGAGGTCCGCCGCGAACTGCTCGAGGCCGAGGCCACCCACCGGGCGATCAAGCTCGCCCAGGTGGCCGGCAGCCCGCTCTACGTGGTGCACGTCTCCGCCGCCGCCGCCCTCGCCGAGCTCGCCCAGGCCCGCGACGCCGGGCTCAACGTCTTCGGCGAGACCTGCCCGCAGTACCTGTTCCTCTCCACCGACAACCTCGCCGAGGAGGGCGCCGACGGCTTCGAGGGCGCCAAGTACGTGTGCAGCACGCCGCTGCGGCCGCGCGAGCACCAGGAGGCGCTCTGGCGCGGGCTGCGCACCAACGACCTCCAGGTGGTCTCCACCGACCACTGCCCGTTCTGCTTCGTCGGACAGAAGGAACTCGGGCGCGGCGACTTCTCGAAGATCCCCAACGGCCTTCCGGGCGTGGAGAACCGGATGGACCTGCTCCACCAGGCCGTCGTGGACGGGCACATCAGCCGGCGCCGCTGGGTCGAGATCGCCTGCACCACGCCCGCCCGGATGTTCGGGCTGCACCCGCGCAAGGGCACCATCGCGCCGGGCGCTGACGCCGACCTCGTCGTCTACGACCCCACCGCGGTGCAGACCGTCTCCGCCGCGACCCACCACATGAACGTGGACTACTCCGCGTACGAGGGCCGCCGACTCACCGGCCGGGCGCGGACGGTGCTCTCGCGCGGCACCGTCGTGCTGGACGACGGCACCTGGCTCGGCCGGGCCGGGCACGGCACCTTCCTGCGCCGCGACACCTGCCAGTACCTGGTCTGAGCCGCACGTCGTTACCCGGGTGCCTCGGTGCCTCGGTGCCTCGGTGCCTCGCGACCTCGGTATCCCGCCACCTCGGTACCCCCTTCGACCCGCACGTCCCCTTGTCGACCAGCCGCCGCCCGGGCCCGACCGGCGGTCGGGCGGCGGTCCCACCCTTGTTCCAGGAGCCAGTTATGGACATCGGCCTCGTCCTGCAGACCGACCCGCCCGCCCGCAAGCTCATCGACCGGATGATCCGCGCCGAACAGGCCGGGTTCAGCCACGGCTGGACCTTCGACTCCTGCGTCCTGTGGCAGGAACCCTTCGTCATCTACAGCCGGATCCTCGCCGAGACCGAGCGGTTGACCGTCGGCCCGATGGTCACCAACCCCTCGACCCGCACCTGGGAGGTCACCGCCTCCCTGTTCGCCACGCTCAACGACATGTACGGCAACCGCACCGTCTGCGGGATCGGCCGCGGGGACTCCGCGATGCGGGTCGCCGGACGCCACCCCGCCACCCTCGCCCGGCTCTCCCAAGGCATGCACGCCATCAAGGAGTTGGCGGAGGGGCGCACCGTCGAGGTGGACGGCACCGAGATGCACCTGCCCTGGGTCGGCCCGGGTGCGTCGCTGCCGATCTGGATGGGCGCATACGGGCCGAAGGCGCTGGCGCTGACCGGGCGTCAGGCCGACGGGTTCATCCTGCAGTTGGCCGACCCCTACCTCACCGAGTTCATGGTCAAGGCGGTGCGGGCCGCCGCCGTCGAGGCGGGTCGGGACCCGAACTCGGTCACCATCTGCGTCGCCGCCCCCGCCTACGTCACCGCCGACGACTCGCCCGCCGCCCTCGCCCACGCCCGGGAACAGTGCCGCTGGTTCGGCGGAATGGTCGGCAACCACGTCGCCGACCTGGTCAGCCACTACGGCGAGCACTCCGACCTGGTGCCGGAGGCGCTCACCGACTACATCAAGAACCGCCAGGGCTACGACTACAGCCACCACGGCCGGGCCGGGAACCCGGACACGACCTTCGTCCCGGACGGGATCGTGGACCGCTTCTGCCTGATCGGCCCGGCCGAGACGCAGCGCGCCCGACTGGCGGAGCTCCGCTCGCTCGGCGTCGACCAGTTCGCCGTCTACGCCATGCACGACGCGATCGAGACCACCATCGACGCCTACGGGACGGACGTCATCCCCCACGTGTGATCCCGATGTGATCCCAGTTGCAGCAGACGGGAGTTGCCCATGGCCGACACCGCGACCGGCGGCGGCAGACAGTGGCAGCACCCCGACGGCCGGGTCGAACTCGACCCGGCCGTCGAGGAGTTGCCTCCCAACGGCTTCACCAGCGACGACCTGCGGCCGGTCCCGGTCGCGCGGCGCACCTGGTCCACGTACAACTTCCTCGCGCTCTGGGTCGGCATGGCCCACAACATCCCTTCGTGGACACTGGCTTCGGGCCTCGTCGCGATCGGCATGGACTGGAAGCAGGCGGTGCTGACCATCGCACTCGCCAACCTGATCGTGCTGGTTCCGATGCTGCTCACCGGGCACGCCGGCACCAAGTACGGCATCCCGTTCCCGGTGTTCGCCCGGGCCTCGTTCGGGCTGCGCGGCGCCAACCTGCCCGCGCTCGTCCGGGCGGCGGTCGCCTGCGCCTGGTTCGGCATCCAGACCTGGATCGGCGGGGAGGGCATCTTCCTGCTGGCCGGCAAGCTGTTCGGCCAGTCCTGGCGCACCGCCGGCGAGTTCGGCGGCTACCCGTGGACCCAGTGGCTCTCCTTCCTGGTGTTCTGGCTGATCGAGATGATCATCATCGCCCGGGGGATGGAAACGCTGCGGCGCTTCGAGAACTGGGCGGCGCCGTTCGTCATCGTCGGCGCGCTCGCGCTGCTGGCGTGGATCACCGTCAAGGCGGGCGGCTTCGGACCGCTGCTCGACCAGCCGTCCACGCTGGGGTGGGGCGGCGGGTTCTGGAAGGTCTTCTTCCCGGCACTGATGGGCATGATCGGGTTCTGGTCCACCCTGTCGCTCAACATCCCGGACTTCACCCGCTTCGGCGGCAGCCAGCGGGCCCAGATCCGCGGCCAGGCGCTCGGCCTGCCGACCACGATGACGCTCTTCGCGTTCCTGTCCGTCCTGGTCACCTCGGGCTCCCAGGCCGTGTACGGCGAACCGGTGTGGGACCCGATCCGGCTCGCCGCGAAGATGGAGAACCCGGTCGGCATCCTGTTCGCGCTGCTGACCGTCCTGGTCGCGACCCTGTCGGTGAACCTCGCCGCCAACGTCGTCTCGCCGGCCTACGACCTCGCCAACCTGCTGCCCCGGTTCGTCAACTTCCGTACCGGGGCGCTGATCACGGGCGTGGTCGGGATCGCGATCTTCCCGTGGCGGCTGATCTCCGACCCGCACGTCTACATCTACACCTGGCTGGGGGTGGTCGGCGGCCTGCTCGGCACGGTCGCCGGGGTCCTGATCGCGGACTACTGGCTGCTGCGCCGGACCCACCTCCGGCTCGCCGAGCTGTACCGTCCGGGCGGGGCGTACTGGTACACGGGTGGCTGGAACTGGCGGGCCGTCACGGCTCTGCTGGTGGGCGGCCTGCTGGCGGTCGGCGGTTCGTACTCCACCGTCGACGCCCACGGCGCCAAGCAGGGCCCGTTCCCGGCGGACGGCCTCATTCCCTTCCTCAAGCCACTCGCCGACTACGGCTGGGCCGTCGGCCTCGCGGCGGCGGTGATCCTCTACGTCCTCCTCAACCTCCGCCGGGGGCTGGAGGCTGGGGAGGGGTAGCGGCGGGGCGGATGACAGCGGACAGCGGATGACAGACGACAGCAGACAGCTGACAGATTTCGAAATCTGTCAGCTGTCTGCTGTTCGTTGTCTGCTGTCTGCTGCAACCCGTGACCCGTCGTGCTCCACGCGTCGTGCTCCGCCTGTCACCCGGCCGTCGCCCGCTCGACGGCGGCGAGGACCTTCGCGGCGCCGTCCTCGGCGGCGAGGGTGGTGGCGATGGCCTGGGCGCGAGTGCGGTAGCAGGGGTTGTCCAGGGTGCGGCGGAGGGCGGTGGCGAGGCGGGTGGGGGTGAGGGCCCGGAGGGGGACGGGGCCGGGGGAGACGCCGAGGGCGGCGAGCCGGGCCGACCAGAAGGGGGCGTCCAGTTGGGCGGGAACGGGGATGGTCGGGGTCCCGGAACGGAGGGCGGCGGCCGTGGTGCCGGCGCCGGCGTGGTGGACCACGGCGGCCGTGCGGGGGAACAGCCAGTCGTGCGGGGTGTCGCCGATGGTCAGGACGGTGTCCGAGTCCTCGGCGGCCAGACCGCTCCAGCCCGCCTGCAGGAGGAGGCGCACCCGGGCGGCGCGGGCGGCCGCGAGGACGGTGGCGGTGAGCCGCTCGGGGTCCGGGACGACCAGGCTGCCGAAGCCGACGAAGACCGGTGGTGGACCGGCGGCGAGGAAGCCGACGAGCCGGGCCGGAGGTCGCCAGTGCGGCTGTGCGACCGGCCACCAGTAGCCCGCCACGTCCAGTCGGGGGTGCCAGTCGGCCGGCCGGGGAACGACCGTCGGCGAGAAGCCGTGCAGGACGGGGTGGTTGCGCCGGGCCCGGGCGATGCCGAGCGGCGGCAGGCCGAGCCGGCGGCGCAGCCCGCGGACGGCCGGGACGAACAGCTGGTCGGTCGCGGCCTGGACGGCGTGTCCGGCGAGTAGGTTGCCGGGCCGGGAGAGCGATCGGGTGCCCGTGACGGCGGGCGCGAACTCGCGGGTGGGGGCGATGGGTTGGAGGAACAGCCCGATGGTGGGGATGCCGGCGGCTTCGGCGGCGGCCTGGCCGAGCGCGCTGGTGGTGCTGGTGGTCAGCAGGAGGTCGGTGCCGAGTGCGACGGCCCCGACGATGCCGTCGCCGAGCGCGGGCATGAACTTCCGGCCAAGTCGAAGGAGTTGGAGGACGACGGCCGGTCCGCTGCCGGCCTTGAGAAGTCGCCGGCCCTGCTCGGAGGCGAGTTCGGCGCGCGGGTCGACCGGCAGCGGGCGGAACTCCAGTCCGGCCGCCCGTACGGTCTCGGCGAAGGTGGTGTGGGTGGCGATGGCGACCTGGTGGCCGGCCGCCCGCAGGCGGACCCCGAGCCCGGTGAAGGGGGCCACGTCGCCGCGGGACCCGGCGGTGGCGATCAGGATGCGCATGGCCGCAGTATTGCGGCGCGGCCGGGCCGCAGGAAGGACGCCACGCGCGGCGGACGGGGGAGGGCAGCGGACGGCGACGGGCGGTGGCCGGATTCGGGCGCTGTGCCCCGCGGCATCGGAACCGGGCGGCGTGCGGTGGCGTCCTTGGGGGCAGAGCGGACGGAACGGGGCCGTCGCGCCGGGGACAGGAGGATGACGGATGGGCATCGTGGCGTGGATCGTGCTGGGCCTGCTGGCGGGAGGGCTGGCCAAGCTGCTGCTGCCGGGCAAGGACCCGGGCGGCTTGATCGTGACCACCCTGATCGGCATCGCCGGCTCCTTCGTCGGCGGCTGGATCGCGTCGCACTTCCTGCACCGGTCGATCAACGCGCACTTCTTCGACGGAGCGACCTGGGTGTCGGCGATCGGCGGCGCCCTGGTGCTGCTGATCGTCTACCGGCTGCTGTTCGGCAACTCGCGTCGCTAGGACGGCTGGTGCAGTCGTCGGCTGTTCGGAGCGGGGGCGCGGGTCGCGGGTCGTCCGGGTGGCCGATTCGAGTCGGCCGTCGCGGGTACCGGAAACCAAGCGGCGCCCTCCGGCGTCCTTCGGACCGGACCCGCTGTCTCGACGGGGCCGTCACGCCGATGACGCGAGGGGCGACTGATGAGCTGGATGGCGTGGATCGTACTGGGCCTGGTGTCGGGCACCCTGGCCAGGATGGCGATGCCGGGGAAAGGTGAGCGCGGTCTGATCGGGACCACCCTGATCGGCATCGCCGGCTCCTACGTCGGCACCTGGATCGTCTCGCACTGGATGCACGGGTCGGTGAAGGTGGGTTTCCTCGACCTGACGACCTGGGTGTCGGCGATCGGCGGCGCGGTGGTGCTGCTGTTCGGCTACGGGGTGTTCCTGCGAGTCGTCCGGCGCTGATCGGCCGAATCACCCCGATCACCCTGACCGCCCTGACCGCCCTGATCGCCCTGATCGCCCTGATCGCTCCGATCACCCCGAACGCCCGGTCGGTCCGGCCGTCAGTCGGCGTCCGCGGACACCTCGGCGACCCAGCCCGGCAGTTCCTCGCGGGCGTGCAGCCAGGTGGCCGGGACCTCGGCGAGCCCGGTGCGGGCGGCGACCACCCCGGCGGCGATCGCGCAGGTGGTGTCCTGGTCGCCCCAGCCCTCCAGGGTGCGCCAGACGGCCTCGGTCAGTGAGTCCAGGTGCCCGGCGGCGGACCAGAGGGCGAACGGGACGGTGTCCGGGGCGGAGATCAGGGCCCCGGAGCCGAGCACGGTGGCGGCGTGCCGGACGCTGGTGTGCTCGGGCAGCCGGGCGGCGATCCGCAGGCCGGAGCGGACGTCACTGTCGGGCAGCCGTCCGGCGATCTCGGTCAGCAACTCGGCCCGGCCGGGCGGGGTTTCGCCCCGGCTCCGGACGGCGAAGGCCGCCGCGAGGGCGACCGCCACCGCGCCGACGACCGCCTCCGGGTGGAAGTGCGTGGTGAGCGCCTGCAGTTCGGCCTGCCGGGCCACCGCGTCCAGGTCGTCGGCGAACCAGGCGCCCAGCGGGGCGACTCGCATCGCGGCACCGTTCCCGTACGAGCCCTGGCCCTCGAACTGGCCCGCGGTGATGGTCCGCCAGTCCCCGCCCGCCCCGATCCCGCGCAGTACCCGGTGCATCGACGGACCGTACTTGCGGCCGTACTCGCGTGCGTACTCGGCGCCGAACTCCCCGGCCAGCGCGTCCTGACGGACCTCGCCGTGGGTGGTCAGGTGGCGGACCAGCACGAGTGCCATCGCGGTGTCGTCGGTCCAGTGCCAGGGCGCGGGGCGGGTCAGGCGCGCGGCCAGCGCCGCAGGCGCCTCGTCCACCGGGACCGAGAACCAGCGGTCGCCGAAGGCGTCGCCGAGGGCGAGCCCCCGCAGGCTGTCCAGGACCGGACCGGCCGTACGCATGTCATCCTCCAGGTGAGATCAACCGTGTGCGGCAGTCTGCCGGACGGCCGAGGCGCCGACGACCGGATTTCCTCCGGGTGTCGGCGTCTCGATCACCTGTGCGTGGTGCGTCACTTGGCCTTCAGGCCGCCGAGGACGAGCTTCCACACGGCCTCGAAACGCTCGTCGGCGCCTGGAGCGGACCAGGTGGGCGCGTAGGCCGGGTCGTGGAACGGGGCGGTGGCGTCGAAGACGGCGCGGGCGGTGTTCAGGATGTGGCCGAGCTTGAACTCCTTGCTGTCCACGCCGTCCTGGAAGATCTGCGCGATCTGCTTGACCAGGGTGTCGATGTGCGCGTCGACGGTGCCGCTGGTCTCCTCGACCAGCACCATGTAGGTGGCGAACAGCTCCGGGTCGTCGAGCGCCTTCTTCCGCTTGGCCGCGAACAGTGTCGTCAGCCAGCGGTGCAGCCGCTCGGCGGCGGGGCCGCCCTCGGTGGAGATGGTGGCGAGCTGGTAGTGCGCCTGGTCGAGCCAGCGCTGGGTGACCGCCTCGCGCAGCGCCGCCTTGCTCGGAAAGTGGCGGTAGACGCTGCTGTGGCTTACGCCGAGGATGCGGGCGACGTCCACGACGGTGGCCTTGGCCGGGCCGAACCGCCGGAGGACGTCCTCCGCCGCGATCAGGATCTGCTCGGCGGTGAGTGTGGTGTCCGTGGTCACGGGGAGGTCCGTCCTTAGGGTCGTGCGATCGGTCGGTGCCGGGGTGCTCCGGCCCGCGGTGTCGGTGCTGCGGGTGTCGCAGCCCGGGGCTGGTCAGCGCTCGCTGTCCAGGTGGGCCATCTGCGCCGCAGCGTACCGGTCACCTGCGGCGGAGCCGGCGGGGACGGCCGCGTCGATGGCGGCGAGGTCGGCCTCGGTCAGGGTGACGTCGAGGGAGCCGAGGGCCTCGGCCAGACGCTCCCGGCGGCGGGCGCCGACCAGCGGGACGATGTCCTGCCCGCGCGAGGCCACCCAGGCGATGGCGACCTGGGCGACGCTCGCTCCCTTCGCGGCGGCGATCACGCGCAGCGCCTCGACCAGCGCGAGGTTGTGGGCCAGGTTCTCGCCCTGGAAGCGCGGGCTGTGGCTGCGGAAGTCGGTGCCGGCGAGGGCGCGCTCCTGGTTCCAGTGGCCGCTGAGCAGGCCGCGGGAGAGCACGCCGTACGCGGTGATGCCGATGCCGAGCTCACGGGCGGCGGGGAGGATGGCGGTCTCGATCGAGCGGGTGAGCAGGGAGTACTCGATCTGCAGGTCGCTGATCGGGTGGACGGTGGCGGCCCGGCGCAGGGTGTCGGCGCCGACCTCGGAGAGGCCGATGTGGCGGACGTAGCCGCCCTTCACCAGGTCGGCGATGGCGCCGATGGTCTCCTCGATCGGGATCGTCGGGTCGAGGCGGGCCGGTCGGTAGATGTCGACGTGGTCGGTGCGCAGGCGGCGCAGGGTGTAGGTGAGCGCGGTCTTGGTGGCGGCGGGGCTCGTGTTGTAGCCGAGCCACTGGCCGTCCGGGCCGCGCTGGGCGCCGAACTTCACGCTGATCTGCACGCTCTCGCGGTCGCGGCCGCGCAGGGCCTCGTGGATCAGCAGCTCGTTGTGGCCCATGCCGTAGAAGTCGCCGGTGTCGAGGAGGGTGAGCCCGGCGTCGAGGGCGGCGTGGACGGTGGCGATGCTCTCGGCCTCGTCGGCCGGGCCGTACATGTCGGACATGCCCATGCAGCCGAGGCCGAGGGTCGAGGTGACGGGCCCGGCGGTGCCGAGGGGGCGCTGCGCGGGGCGGGTGGTCGAGGACATGGGTACTCCAGGGGAGGCGGGGGCGGGGTGGCCCGAGTCCCACTATGGCACGACGGCGAACAGATTTCAAAATCTGTTCGCTGTCGTCTGTTATCTGAAAGTTGAAATCTGTCGATTGTCATCTGTTGGGGATTGCGGAACGCCCCGACCGGGTCGCCCAGTCCTCACGCCCGCCCGGGGAGCGGAGGAGGCGGGCCCGGGCGGGTGGCAGGTTTCGCCACACCGTGCGCTCGCCCAGCCCGTACGTCGCCTCGAACTGCCGCAGCAGTCGCACCACCGCGCGGTGGTGGGCGCCCCGGCGGGCTCCCGAGGTGAGGGTGCGCGCCGTCGTGGTGCCGAGGTACCCGAAATACGTCAGCTCGCCGCCGGGCGTCAGCAGCCGCAGGTAGAGGCCGAGGATCTCGCGGACCTGCGCGGGGTGGAAGTTGGTGAACGGCAGCCCGGACACGATCGCGTCGTACCGCTCCCCGTGCTCCGCCGGTCCGGACCCCGTCGGTGCGGCCTCCGTTGGTGCGGCCTCCGTCGGTCGGGCCCCTGTCGGCGCCGGCGGGCGGGGGCACTGCAGCTCCTCGACCCGGCAGGCCGAGAGTCGCAGCCCTACTCCGGGGCGGCGGGCGGCCAGCACCGGGTCCTCCCGCAGCCGGTCGGCGAACCGCGGGTTCGCCTCGACGACGTGCAACCGGTCTCCCGGGCGCAGCACTTGGACCAGCCGGCGGGTCACCACGCCGGTGCCGGCGCCGACCTCGAGCACCGAGATCGGCCGGTCGGGGCGGCTGGTGACCGGCACCACCAGCGCGCTCACCAGCTCCGGGCCGCTCGGGGCCAGGGCGCCGGTGTCGTGGAACGTGCGCAGGGCCTCGGCGAGGAACAGCAGGTGGTCCCGACCGGACGGTGAACAGTGTTCCGAGGGAGCAGAGTTGGTGCGTCGGTGGAGCTGGTCGTCCGTCATGTCATCGACGTTAGGAAGGGCGGGAGCGCCGCGAATCGGCCGGTCAGCGGCGCGCACCCCCGACGAAAGTCGAGGGTGCGGTTGGCCGGAAGACGGAGGCGGCCCGGAGCCGAGCGCCCCTAGCATCGAGCCCGTGTCCGTGTCCGTCCGTGTCCGCGCCCGCGTCCGCGCTTGTGCCCGACGGACCGCAGGGCGGAAGGCGGAGGCGGAGGGCGGAGGGAACGGCGAACGAACCGCGGAACGAGGAGAGGAGGAGCCCGATGCGCAGGAGCCTGCTCGGCTGGTACGGCCCGGACCGTCGGCCCTGGACCGACACGTTGCTGCTGTTCGGCCTGCTCGCCCTCGCCGCCGAGGAGTCCCTGGTCCAGTGGCTCCACGCGGACGGCCCGCTGCGCGTGCCGCGTACGGTCGTGGCCGCGCTCGCCTCGCTCTCGCTGCTCTTCGCCCGCCGTTCCCCGGTCGCCTCCGCCGTACTGCCGGTGCTCACCGCCGGGCTGTTCAACCGGGCCTTCCCCGGTCTGTTCAGCGTCTTCCACCTCGCCTACCTCGGCCGGACCGGCCCGGCGGCGGCCGGGGGCACGGTCATCGCGGTGGTCAGCGCGTCCGGCGCGCAGTCGCTGGTCGGCTGGGCCGGCACCACCGGCTCCCAACTCCTTGTCCAGGCAGCCACCTTGTCGGTCGGCCTGTGGCTGCACGGCAGACGGGTGCTGATCCGCACCCTGCACGAGCAGGTCGACGCGCTGCGCCGCGAGCGCGAGTTGCGCGCCGAACAGGCCCGGGCCACCGAACGCGCCCGGATCGCACGGGAGATGCACGACGTGCTGGCCCACCGCCTCAGCTTGCTGGTGCTGCACGCCGGCGTGCTGCGCGACCAGGCCCGGGCGGGTACCGTCGCCGCCGACCAGGACCGGCTCACCCACCGGCTCGAACTGCTGCGCACCACCGCCGCCAGCTCGCTCGACGACCTGCGGGACGTCCTGGGAGCGCTGCGCGCCGAGCCGCCGACCCGACCCGACGCCAAGGGCGAGGGCGAGGGCGAGCCGTCCCGGCCGAGCGGGGCCGGGCCCGTCGCGGGGCCCGCCCTGCGCGACCTCACCGAGCTCGTCGGCGAGGCGGTCCAGGCCGGGCAGCAGGTCGAACTGGCCACCGCCGGCGACCCGGAGACCGTCCCGACCACCCACCGGCTGGCCGTGCACCGCCTGGTCCAGGAGGCGCTGACCAACGCCCGCAAGTACGCGCCCGCCGCGCCGGTTACCGTCCGGGTCGGCTACGGGGAGCCGGCGACCACCGTCGAGGTCCGCAACGGCCCGGGTGAGGCGCCGCCGGACGGTCCGGGCACGGGCGGCGGGTACGGCCTCGTGGGGTTGAGCGAACGGGTCGGCGCGCTCGGCGGTCACTTCGACGCGGGCCCGGACGGCAGCGGCGGCTTCCGGCTCTCCGCCCGGTTACCCGGGCCGGTCCGCTCGCCGCGGCCGGTCCAGCGGCAGCAACCGATCCAGCCGTAGCGGCCCGAGCGGCCCGACCAGTTCCAGCAGCCAACACCGCAACCGACACCGCAACCGACACCGCAACCGACACCGCAACCGACACCGCAACCGACGCAGCAGCCGAAGGAGAGCGCATGATCCGTACGATGGTGGTCGACGACGACCCGCTGGTTCGCCTCGGTCTGGTCGACCTGCTCGCCCAGGACCCGGTGCTCACCGTGGTCGCCGAGGCCGCCGACGGGCTCCAGGCCGTCGAACTCGCCGGGAGTCGGCGGATCGACGTCGCGCTGATGGACATCCGGATGCCCCGGCTCGACGGCATCGCCGCCACCCGCCGCCTGCGCGAACTGCCCGACGCCCCGCGGGTGATCGCGCTCACCACCTTCGACCTGGACGAGTACGTGTACCAAGCGCTCGCCGCCGGGGCCGACGGCTTCCTGCTCAAGGACACCCCGCCCGCCGAGATCGCCCGGGCCGTGCATGTCGTCGCGGGCGGCCAGGGGATGCTGCACCCGGCGGCCGCGCGACGCCTGATCGACCGCTACCACCGTGGCGGCGCCCCCCGGTCGGTGGCCGCCCGCGGCCGGGTCGCCGGGCTCACTCCGCGCGAGACCGACGTGCTGCGCGAACTCGCCGACGGGCTTTCCAACGCCGAGATAGCGGGCGTCCTGGGGATGCGGGAGAGCACCGTCAAGGCGCACGTCAGCCGGATCCTGACCGGGCTCGGCGTCGGCAACCGGGTCCAGGCCGCGCTGCTGGCACGCGATGCCGGGCTGGTCGGGGACGGCTGAGGGCGGCGGCTGTGCCGCCCCCAGCGGCGGCGCACCGGCGGTCCCTCGGCGGTGCGGGCGGCCCTTCGGCGGCCCAGCGGCGACGGAGCGGTCGAGGACGGCGCACGGCAGGGGCTCGTCGGGGCATGACATCGACCGGTGTTCACGCGGGTATTCCCCGGATGTTCCCCCGGAGTCAGGGCGGCCGTCGGAGCGGGCTTCCCTGAGCCGTCGCGTGCTCCCGGTTCGTACCGCGGGCTGAGCCGCTGTCACCCATCCGGCGTGGAAATGCCGTGCCTTGGCGGTTTGCGCTGCCGAACCCGGGAGGCGGGTCCATGGTGGAGATGGGCGCGATCCGGCGACCGCGCCCGCGCGCCGATCCAGGCCCGCGTGCCGCGCGCCCGCCGCCGTTCCCCGACGGGTGTCCGAGGCTGGGCCCGGTACCGGCACGCTGGGAGCAGGGCCACCTCGCAGGAAGCCGAACGGTTCTTCTAGGCTCACATCTCGGCTTCCCTGCGGTGGTCGGGTCACTGCGCCCGCCGTCAGGAGGCCGCCGTCCACGGGGCTCCGGGCGGACCGGGGCCACCGGATCGAGCGAGGAGAACGCAATGCCAAGCACGCCGCCCAGCCGTTCCACCACACTTGGGCCAGACGGGCCGTTCCGGCGGGCCGTCGATCATCCCGGCCGCACGGCGCGGTCCGGCCGGGGCCGGTACCCGGGTGGGAGCGGTCGGCCGGCCCGGCCGCTGAATACCGGCGGCGGCCGCGGAGGCGAGCGTTGAGTCCCCAGATCGTCGGCTCGCCCGCCGCGCCGGATGCCGCCGCGGAACCCGACAGAACCCAGGCCTCCGTCCCCGCCGCCGCCGACGGCGAAGCCCTCGCCGCAGCCGTCACCACCACCGCGGCAGCCACCACCACCGCAGCCCCGACGCCGGGCGGCACCGCGAACCCCGCGCCTGCCGCCGTTGGCACCGCCGTTGCCGCTGTCACCGCTGCCACCGCCGCCGCCGCGAACGCCCCGGTCACCGCGGCGCTGCCCGGTCTGCCGCAGGCACTCAGCGCCCGCGCCCGTACCCTCGCCGGCGCCGTCCGACGCCGCTGCGCCGACCTGGCCCGGATCGAGTCACCCAGCGGGGACGCCCCCCGACTCGACGCCCTCGCCGAGGAGTTGGCCGCCGGCTTCCGCGCCACCGGTGCCACGGCCCGCCGCGAACCCGGTCCGGCCGGTGACCACCTCGTTCTGGAGTGGGAGGGGCGGGACGAGTCCCTGCCGCACCTGCTGATCGTCGGCCACCATGACACCGTCTGGCCGGTCGGCACCCTGGTCGACTGGCCGGTCACCGAGCAGGACGGCCTGCTGACCGGCCCCGGCGTGGTCGACATGAAGGGCGGACTCGCCATCCTGGAAGGCGCGTTGGCGCTGCTCGCGGACCTGGGGGAGCGGCCGCACCGGGCCGTGCGCCTGGTCGTGGTCTCCGACGAGGAGGTCGGCAGCCCGGACGGGCGGCGCCTGGTCGAGCGCCAACTGCGCGGCGCCGCCGCAGTGCTGGGGCTGGAGCCGCCGCACCCCGACGGCCGGCTGAAGACCGCGCGGCGCGGCAGCACGCGGGTCCGGCTCACCGTGACCGGGCGCGAGGCGCACGCGGGCAACGACGCCCACGACGGGGTGTCGGCGGTCGACGAGCTGGTGGACCAGCTTGTGGCCGTCCGCGGCCTCGCGGGCCAGCCCGGTACGGAGCTCAACGCCGGTCGGATCAGCGGTGGTTCGCGGGCCAACGTGATAGCGGGACGAGCCGAGGCCGAGCTCGGCCTGCGGTTCTCCACCGCCGAGGCGCAGCGCCGTACGCTCGACCACCTCGCCCGGCTCACCGCGCTGCGCCCGGGTGCCCGGGTGCGGACCGAGGTGCTGTCCAGCCGTCCGGCGTGGCCTGAGCGGACGGGCAACCCACTGCTGCGGCACGTGCGTTCGCTCGCCGCGGTGCTCGGGCAGCAGGTGGACGGCGCCCCGGCGGGCGGGGCGGGGGACACCAACC
Source organism: Kitasatospora sp. NPDC034023 (assembly GCF_055575795.1). Classification (NCBI taxonomy): domain Bacteria; kingdom Bacillati; phylum Actinomycetota; class Actinomycetes; order Kitasatosporales; family Streptomycetaceae; genus Kitasatospora; species Kitasatospora sp. NPDC034023. The sequence goes on along the minus strand of NZ_JBVIRY010000020.1, from coordinate 64,808 downwards.
TGCCGGGCTCGCGGGGGCTTCCGACCCTGGACGGCTTCGGCGCGGTGGGCGCCGGGGCCCATGCCCGGCACGAGCACATCCGGCTGGACCAGCTCGCCCCCCGGATCGCCCTGCTGGCGGCGCTCCTGGCCGTACCGCTGCCGCGACTGCGCGACCGCGCGGAGGGGTGAGCGGACGGTGGGCCGCTGACGGCGGACGAGTCGCGGCCGACTGCGAACAGGTAGCCGCTGACGGCTGACTGTCGGCAGCGGGCGGTCGGCAGCCGGCGGTCGGCGGCTGGCGGCGAACAGATCACAGATCACAGATCACAGATGACGGAAGACAGATAACAGCTGACAGATTTCGAAATCTGTCAGCTGTTATCTGTTTCGCGCCTTGCCATCCCTCTGCCCCGCCGCGCAGAATGGTACCGACCGAACGGTCAGTCGGTTGGCGCCCGAGCCCGGGCAGACCGACAGCGCAGGACACGAGAGGGGACTGTGGTGACAGCAGAGGTGGCCGAGGCGGTCCCCGCGCAGACGCCGGAGGACCGGTTCGAGGCGGTCATCGCCGCCGAGCAACGGATCGAGCCCAGGGACTGGATGCCCGACGCCTACCGGGCCACCCTGATCCGGCAGATCGCCCAGCACGCCCACTCCGAGATCATCGGCATGCAGCCCGAGGGCAACTGGCTCACCCGGGCCCCCTCGCTGCGCCGCAAGGCCATCCTGCTCGCCAAGGCCCAGGACGAGGCCGGCCACGGCCTCTACCTCTACGCCGCCGCCGAGACCCTCGGCATCGACCGCGCCGAGCTCACCGAGAAGCTGATCTCCGGCCGCCAGAAGTACTCCTCGATCTTCAACTACCCGACCCTCACGTTCGCCGACGTCGGCGTGATCGGCTGGCTGGTGGACGGCGCGGCGATCTGCAACCAGGTCCCGCTCTGCCGCTGCAGCTACGGCCCGTACGCCCGCGCGATGGTGCGGATCTGCAAGGAGGAGTCCTTCCACCAGCGCCAGGGCTACGAGCTCCTGATGACGCTGATGCGCGGCACCGAGGCCCAGCGCCGGATGGTCCAGGACGCCGTGGACCGCTGGTGGTGGCCGTCGCTGATGATGTTCGGCCCCTCGGACGCGGACTCGCCGAACACCGCCCGCTCGATGGCCTGGCGGATCAAGCGGCACAGCAACGACGAGCTGCGGCAGCGCTTCGTCGACATGACCGTCCCGCAGGCCGAGCACCTGGGCGTCACCCTCCCCGACCCCGAGCTGAGCTGGAACGAGGAGCGCGGCGGCTGGGACTTCGGCGAGCCGGACTGGTCCGAGCTGAACCGGGTCATCCGCGGCCAGGGCCCCTGCAACGCCCAGCGGATCGACCGCCGCCGCGCCGCCCACGAGGACGGCGCCTGGGTCCGCGAAGCGGCCGTCGCCTACGCCGCCAAGCGCGCCGCGGAGCAGTCCGCCCGCACCGCCGAGCAGCACGCCGAACAGCACGCCACCGAACAGGAGAACGGAAAGTGACCGAGCCCAAGGCCGACTCCACGGCCGCGCCCACGGCCGGCTGGCCGCTGTACGAGGTGTTCGTGCGCCCCCGGCGCGGGCTGAACCACGTCCACGTCGGCTCGCTGCACGCGGCCGACGACCGGATGGCCCTGCTCGCCGCCCGCGACCTCTACACCCGCCGCAACGAGGGCGTCAGCCTGTGGGTGGTCCGCTCGGACGCGATCACCGCCTCCACCCCGGACGAGCGCGACCCGTTCTTCGAGCCCAGCGGCGACAAGGTCTACCGCCACCCGACCTTCTACGACATCCCCGAGGATGTCCCGCACATCTGACGGGGGAACCGCCATGCAGGACCACACCGCCACGCAGGGACACGCCGCCACCGGCGCCGACCACGACGACCACGTCTACCTCAGCCTCACCGAGGCGGCCCCCCGCCCCGAGGGCGAGGGCCGCTGGGCGTACGGGACGGGCTTCGCCGACCCGCTGCTCGGCGTGGACACCACCCTGCCCGCCGGGATCGACGGCACGGACCTGGCCGCCTACTGCCAGATGCTCGGCGACGACGCCCTGGTCCTCTCCCAGCGGCTGATCGAGTGGTGCACCCGGGCGCCCGAGCTGGAGGAGGAGGTCGCGCTCGCCAACCTGGGCCTCGACCTGCTCGGCCAGTCCCGCCTGCTGCTGACCCGGGCCGGCCAGGCGGACGGTTCCGGCCGCACCGAGGACGACCTCGCGTACTGGCGCGAGGACCGCGAGTTCCGCAACGTCCGGCTGGTGGAGACGCCGAACGGCGACTTCGCGTACTCGATCGCCCGGCTGCTGCTGTTCGCCACCGCGCGAGGCGCCCTGTACGAGGCGCTGAGCGCGCACCCCGACCCGGTGCTGGCGGCGGTCGCGGCCCGGGGCGTCAAGGAGCTGGCGTACCACCGCGAGTACGCCACCGCGTGGACCCTGCGCCTGGGCGACGGCACGCCGTACTCCGCCGAGCGGATGCAGGCCGGGCTGGACGCCGTCTGGCCGCTGCTGGAGGAGCTGTTCACGGCCCACCCGGTGGAGCTGCGGGTGGGCGTCGACCCGGCGACCCTGCGCGAACCCGTGCTGCGCTCGCTCGCGGCCGTCCTCGCCGAGGCCGGGCTGACCGTGCCGGACGTGCCGCCGCTGGCCACCGTCCTCGGCCTGGCCGGCCGGGACGGCGTGCACACCGAGGCCCTCGGCCCGCTGCTCGCCGAGCTGCAGGTGCTGGCCCGCGCACACCCGGGGGCGACGTGGTGACGGACGACGTGGTGACGGAACACGCGGTGGTGGACGACGCGCTGGTGGGCGACGTGCTGGTGGACGACGTGGTGACGGAGGACGCGGTGGTGGAAACCGTCGGCCTGGCGACCGTGGGCACCACCCGCGACCCGGCCTGGGCGGTCGCCGCGGCCGTCCCGGACCCGGAGCTGCCCATGCTCACGCTGGCCGACCTCGGCGTCCTGGCCGACGTCGAGGTGGACGGTGGCACCGGTGCGGTCACCGCCTGGCTGACCCCGACCTACTCGGGTTGCCCCGCCGTCGCCGAGATGGCCGCCGACGTGGACCGCCGCCTGCGCGCCGCCGGGTACCGGGAGGTCCGGGTGCGGCTGCGGCTGGACCCGCCGTGGTCCACCGACCTGATCACCGCCGAGGGCCGCCGCAAACTCGCCGAGGCCGGGATCGCCCCGCCGCGTCCGACCTCCGCCGTCCGCGCGGCCGGACCGGTCCTGCTCGCCCTCGGCCCGACCCGCGCCGGAGCCGAGACCCGTACCGGAGCCGAGACCCTCGCCGGAGCCGCCATCGCCGCGACCGGTACCGCAGTCGCGACCCGTACCGCAGCCGTTGCCGCGGCCCCCGTGCCGTGCCCGCTCTGCGGTGCGACGGAGACGGAGGAGCTGTCCCGCTTCGGCTCCACCGCCTGCAAGGCGCTCTGGCGCTGCCGCGCCTGCCGGGAGCCCTTCGAACGCGTCAAGGAGATCTGAATGCCCGCCGCCGTCTCGCCCGCCTCCGCCGACACCCCGGCGACCGGCATCCGCCCGGCCCGCCGCCCCACCTTCCACCGGCTGCGGATCGACCGGGTGGAGCGGCTCTGCGAGGACGCCGTGGCGGTGACCTTCGAGGTGCCGGACGAGCTGACGGAGGCGTTCGCCTTCCGCCCCGGGCAGACCCTGACGCTGCGCAAGCTGGTGGACGGCGCGGACGAGCGCCGCTCGTACTCCATCTGCGCCCCCGTCGGCGGCCCGCTGCGGATCGCCGTCCGGGAGGTGCCGGGCGGGCTGTTCTCGCGCTGGCTGGTGCGCGAGGCCCGGTCCGGCGAGGAGGTGGAGGTCCTGACGCCGTCGGGCCTCTTCACCCCCGAACTCGGCGTCCCCGCCGACCACGTGCTGCTCGCGGCCGGCTCCGGCATCACCCCGATGCTGTCGATCGCCGGCTCGGTGCTGGCCGCCGACCGCCGCTCCACCGTCACCCTGCTCTACGGCAACCGGCGCAGCGACACGGTGATGTTCGCGGACGAGCTCGCCGACCTGAAGGACCGCTACCTCGGCCGCTTCCAGCTGGTCCACGTGCTCTCCCGGGAGACCAGGGACGCCGAGCTGCTCAGCGGACGCCTGGACCCGGAGCGGGTGCGGGCGCTGCTGGCGGCGCTGGTGGATGTCGGGAGCGTCGGGCACTGGTGGCTGTGCGGCCCGTTCGGCATGGTCACCGGGGCGAAGGAGTTGCTCGCCGAGCTGGACGTCCCGGGCGAGCGGGTGCACCAGGAGCTGTTCCACGCCGAGGACGAGCCGCTCCCGGAGCGCGACGAGGACTGGGACCGCACGGACGCCTCGTCCGCCGGCGGGCCCGGTGAGCACAGCGAGGTCACCCTCGTCCTCGACGGCCGGGGCAGCGCCCTCTCCCTCCCGCGCGACCGCTCGATCCTGGACGGCGCCCAGCGCTCCCGCCCCGACCTGCCGTTCGCCTGCAAGGGCGGGGTCTGCGGCACCTGCCGCGCCCTGGTCACCGAGGGCGAGGTGGAGATGCGCCGCAACTTCGCCCTGGAGGAGAAGGAACTGGCCGCCGGTTACGTCCTCACCTGCCAGGCCCGCCCGCTCACCGACCGGGTGACGGTGGACTACGACCGCTGAGCCCCGCGGTCGGCGGGTGATCCGGCGGCGGCCGGGTGGTCAAGCGTCAGACGACGCTCCGGGGACGGTCAGACCGCCGCCGGCACGGGCTGCTCTACCGGGTCGGGCTGCATCGCCGGGCCGGGCTGTTTCGCAGGGTCGGGCTGCTCCGCAGGGTCGGGCTGCTCCGCAGGGTCGCCGAGCAGCTTGACCAGGTCGTTGACGGCCGCGCGCCCGGCCCGGTTGGCGCCGACGGTGCTGGCAGAGGGGCCGTAGCCGACCAGGTGGACGCGCGGATCGGCGGTGGCGCGGGTGCCGGTGAGCGCGATGCCGCCGCCGGGGGAGCGCAGCCCGAGCGGGGCGAGGTGACCGACCTCGGGGCGGAAGCCGGTGGCCCAGACGATCGCGTCCACCGCCAGCTCCTCGTCACCCCACGCGACTCCGCGCTCGGTGAGGCGGTCGAACATCGGCCTGCGGTGCAGCGCGCCCAGCTCCTCGGCGCGCCGGTAGGCGACGGACGGGCCCAGCCCGGTCACGCTCACCACGCTGCGCACCGGCAGCCCCTGCCGGACCCGCTCCTCGACCTTGGCGACCACCGCGCGCCCGTACTCAGGAGTGAACGGCCCTTCGTGGTAGACGGGTTCGGAGCGGGTGACCCAGACCGTCTCGCCGACCGCCGCCACCTCGGACAGCACCTGGATCGCCGAGGCGCCGCCGCCCACCACCAGGACGCGCTTGCCCGTGAACTCCTCGGGGCCGCGGTAGTCGGCGTAGTGCAGCCGGCGCCCGGCGAAGTGGCCCGGGTAGTGCGGGAGGAAGGGTCGGGTCCAGGTGCCGGTGGCGTTGATCAGCGCGCGGGTGGACCAGGCGCCGCGGTCGGTCTCCACCAGCAGCCGGGAGTCGGGGCGCTCGGACTCGGCGTGTACGGCGCGCACCGCGACCGGGCGTACGACCGGGAGCGCGTGCCGGGCCTCGTACGCCGCGAAGTACCCCGGCACCACCTCGCGTGCGGGCGCCTCGGGGTCGGCCGGCGGGAGTTCGGCGTCCGGGAGGTCGTGGAAACCGTGCACGGTGGCCATCCGCAGGGACGGTGAGCGGTGCGCCCAGGCGCCGCCGGGCTCGGCGTCGGCGTCGAGCACGACGAAGCCGCCGTCGGTGCCCGCCCGGTGGGGGGCGAAGCCGCGGCGGCGCAGGTGGTAGGCGGCGGACAGGCCCGCCTGCCCGGCGCCCACCACCAGGACGTCCACGCGCTGCGGCGCGGCGTCCGTCGCGCCGAAGGTTGTTGCACCGTAAACAGTCACGCCCGTGAAACATCGGGGGCCCGGCGACTGTTCCCGCCGTTCGTGCTTGTACCCGCTGCTCCCGTGGGCGGGCGGGACCGGGTTTCAGCCGATCGGGGAGATCAGCGCGGCGGTGCCGTAGGCGCAGACCTCGGTGCCGACGTCCGCCGCCTCCGTCACGTCGAAGCGCATCATCAGGACGGCGTTGCCGCCGCGCGCCCTGGTCTGCTCCACCAGCCGCTGCATCGCCTCGTTGCGGCTCTCGACCAGGGTCTTCGTCAGACCGCGCAGCTCGCCGCCGATCAGCGACTTCAGACCGGCACCGATCTGGCTGCCGACGTGGCGGCTGCGGACGGTCAGCCCGAAGACCTCGCCGATCACGTGATCGACCCGGAAGCCGGGGATGTCATTGGTGGTCACGACCAGGACATCGGCGTTCGGGCCCTGCCCGCCGCCGTACTCATTGATGTCAGCCATGGGACGCATCCTGCCAATGTCATGCGTCCGAGTGACCGAGGCTGGGCCGGGCGGTGGCCGAGAAGGCTGCCGGAAGCTGGGCCGGACCGGTGATCGGGCGGCCGAAAAGCCGTACCGTAGCCCCATGGGCGAGCGAAGCGATCATCCACAGGGGCCGGGCGCGGCGGAGGACTCCGGTGCGCAGGAGATCGAGGCGACGGTGGTGCTGGGCCTGCGGATCACCGACTGGCCGGCCCTGCGCGCGGCCGCGATCAGGGTCGTCGAGGAGCTGGACTTCGGGGGCATCGACCCGGCCGGCCAGCGCCGTGAACTGCTGCGCGAGGTCGCCGAGGACGCCAACGCGGCGCTCGGCGCGCTGCTGCACCCGGACCGGTTGGTGGCCGCCATCCCCGGGGTCGAGGCGATCGGCGGCACGCTGGAGATCAGCGTGACCGAGGACTTCACGCCGGACTTCGCCGAACTCTTCCCGCTGGAGAGCGACGACGAGGACGGCGGCGCGGGCGCGGACTGGACGCTCACCCCGCGCACCGCCTGCCTGCTCCACGCCCAGCTGCTCGGCCTGGCCGACGCCGCCTACGACGACCTCGACGAGCACGGGGACGAGGCGGTCGCCGACGGCGAGGACATCGACTGGACGGTCTTCGCCCGCCTGCCCCAGCGCACCTGGCGGATGCACGTGGCCTGGCGCCGGGCGATCGCCCGGGCCTTCGACGACCTGGCCGACGATCTCGCGCTCGGCGAATGGCCGCTGCCGCGCTGCCTGGCGGAGGAGATCGGGCTGCGGATGGCGCTGGTGGACGCCCGGGCACTGCTCGGTGCGCAGCCCGAGTCGGTGGCCGACATGATGGGCGACCTCCCGGCCGATCTCTACGACTACGACTGGGACGGCTGCAACGACGAGCTGTTCGGCGTCTACGGGCCCGACGACGGTGACCCCGAGCTCGGTGCGGAACAGCGGACGGAGGCGCTGCTGGCGGCCACGCACCCGGAGGGCTGGTTCCTGATGTACGAGGACGCGGAGGAGCGAGACCCGCAGCGCGGCTACCGGCGCTGACCGGAGCGGATGGGACGGCCGGGACTGGGCGCCGGACGGCCGGGGCGGGTCTGTGATCGGGTGGGGCGGGTCGCCGGCCGGGCGGCTAGGCTGCGGGCATGTCCGATGTGCCTGATATGCGTGAGGTGTCCTCGACTGGTTCCGGCCGGGCCGGCGAACCCCTGGCCGGTGGCGACGATCGGGCACTGGACCGGATCGCGCTCGGGCTGGACGGCGTACGGGCGGCCCAGCGCGGGCAGACGGCCGAGGCGCGGGCCGGCTTCGAGGCGCTCTGGGAGGAGCTCGGGGACCAGGACGTCTTCCACCGCTGCGTGCTGGCGCACTATCTGGCCGATCTTCAGGACGACCCGCAGGCCGAGCTGGAATGGGACCGGCGGGCGCTGGCCGCCGCCGACTCACTGACCGCCGAGCGCGCCCGGACCTACGAACCGGCCCTCCAGGTACGCGCCTTCTACCCCTCGCTGCACCTCAACCTGGCCTCCGACCACCTCAAGCTCGGCGAGCCAGACCTCGCGCGCGAACAGTTGGATCAGGCCGTGCGCAGCCTGGACGCGCTGCCCGAGGACGCCTACAGCGCGGGCATCCGGGCGGCCGTGGACGAGCTGCGGCAGCGGCTGCGCTGAACGGGGGCTGAACCGGGGCCGAAAGCGGGCCGAAAGGGGGCCGAAAGCGGGCCGGACGGGGTGGGCCGAGCCGGGCCGGGTGGGGCTGGCATGCTGGACGGGTGACTTCTCCGTTCGATGCCCCGGCTTCCGTTCCCCCGGTTTCCTCGCCTGCCTCACCTGCCTCGCCTTCCGCAACTGACGCGGGCTCCGGCGAATCCCCGGCCCCCGAGGGTCGTGACGCGCGGCCGCAGTACGTGCTGCCGCTGCTCGTCCGACTGGAGCGGGCCACCCCGCCGGGGCGGACGGACGCGCTGGAGACCTCGGCCCGGGCGGTGCTCACCCTGCTGGCCGACCCGCGGGTGACCGAGGCGGACGGCGAGTGGGCCGAGCGGGTCGCGGCCTGGGAGGACGCCCGGATCCGCAAGGTGGTCCGGCGGGCCCGTGGCGGGGAGTGGCGCCGGGCCGGGGAGCTGCCGGGCATCACGGTGCGGGGGCGGGAGGCGGAGGTGCGGGTGTTCCCGCCGATCCCGCTGGACGGCTGGCCGAAGGAACTCGCCAAGTTGCAGGTCTCCGGGACGGACCTGGAGGAGACCGCCGAGGTCGGCGCGCCCGACCCGGGGCTGCCGGTGCTGTGGCTCAACCCGGAGCTGGAGATGAGCGCGGGCAAGACCATGGCCCAGACCGGACACGCCGCCCAGCTCGCGTGGTGGGAGCTGGACGAGACGCAGCGCAAGGAGTGGGCGGAGTCCGGCTTCGCGCTGGCGGTGCGGACGGCCGAGCCCGAGGCGTGGGAGGAACTCCTCCGCAGCGGGCTGCCGGTGGTCCGGGACGCGGGCTTCACCGAGATCGCCCCCGGGCCGACTGTTGCAGTCGAAGGAGGCGAGCGCTACTGCCCCACCCCGCGCCTTCGGCGTTCGTGAACGCGTCGTCACCCGGAGAACCGGTACCGGGGATCAGGCCGCGACGAGTTCCTGCTCCCGGTCCGGCGTCGTGACCTTGGGCTTCTTGTTCGGCAGCGAGAGCCGGAAGACCTTGCGCCACGCGGAGAACACCTGCTTCGGCAACGGTCCGGTGACGTACTCCAGCTCGTACTTCTCGAACAGCGCGCGCACCTTCACCGCGACCTCGGCGTACCGGTTGCTCGGCAGGTCCGGGAACAGGTGGTGCTCGATCTGGTGCGACAGGTTGCCGGTCATGAAGTGCATGGCCCTGCTGCCGCTGATGTTCGCCGAGCCCATCATCTGGCGCAGGTACCACTGGCCGCGCGTCTCGCCCTTGATCGACCGGCGCTCGAAGACCTGGACACCCTCGGGGAAGTGCCCGCACATGATCACCGAGTGGGTCCAGATGTTGCGGACCAGGTTCGCGGTGAACGTGGCGGCCAGCGTGGTGAGGAACGACGGGCCCGACAGCAGCGGGTGGATCACGTAGTCCTTGAGCACCTGCTTGCGGATCTTGCGGCCCACGGCCTTGGCCCGCGCGCGGAACTCCGGGTTCCTGCGGCGGCGCTTGTGCAGGTTCTTGCCGAGCTCCAGGTCGTACGCCGCGATGCCGTACTCGAAGAAGCAGGCGTTGACGAGGTTCCACAGCGGCTGGCCGAGGTGGAACGGGTGCCACTTCTGGTCCTCGTCGACGCGCATGATGCCGTAGCCGAGGTCGTTGTCCTTGCCGATCACGTTGGTGTACGTGTGGTGCAGCTCGTTGTGCGAGTGCTTCCACTGCTCGGACGGCGAGACGTGATCCCACTCCCAGGTGGTGGAGTGGATCTTCGGGTCCCGCATCCAGTCCCACTGGCCGTGCAGGATGTTGTGGCCGATCTCCATGTTGTCCATGATCTTCGCCACGGACAGACCGGCGGTGCCGAGCAGCCACGCGGGCGGGAAGATCGAGAACAGCAGCACGCCCCTGCTGGCCAGCTCGAGCTTGCGCTGCGCCGAGATGACCTTGCGGATGTAGGCGGCGTCCTTCTCGCCGCGATCGGCGATCACCTCGTCGCGGATCGCGTCCAGCTCGCGGCCGAGCTCCTCGATCTGCTCCGCGGTCAGGTGGGCGGTGGGGTCGATGGCGGTCAAGGTGCCTCTACCGTTCGATGTCGCAGGGGCCCGCCGCGGCGGACACGCAGGTCTGGATGAGGACGCCCGGTTCGGCCTCGGTGATCTCGCCGGTGCGCAGGTCGCGGACGGCGCCCGCCTTGAGCGGCGTGACGCAGCCGAAGCAGATGCCCATACGGCACCCGGAGGGCATCAGCACGCCGGCTTCCTCGCCGACGTCCAGCAACGGCGTGGCGCCGTCCGCGTCGACGGTCTTGCCGGTGGCGCTGAACGTGACCTCGCCGCCGTCGCCGGTGACGACGATGCGGGGGCGGAACCGTTCGGTGCGCAGACGCTCTCGGACGCCGTGCTCGGTCCAGTGCTCCTCTGCGGCGTCGAGCAGGCCCGCGGGCCCGCAGGCCCAGGTCTCGCGCTCGGCCCAGTCGGGCACGAGTTCGCCGAGACGGGCGATGTCGAGCCTGCCGCCTTGGTTGGTGTGCACCTCGGTGAGGCGCAGCTTCTTGTCCGCGACCAGGCTGTGCAGTTCGCTGCGGAAGATCATGTCTTGCGGCTGCGGCGCGCAGTGGACCATGACGACGTCGTCCAACTCGATGTCGCGCAGCATGCCCATCACGGGCGTGATGCCGCTGCCGGCCGTCAGGTAGAGCACCTTGGCGGGCGTGGCCTGCGGCAGCACGAAGTCACCGGTCGGCTGGTCGAGCTGGATCAGCGTGCCCGGTGTCGCCCTGCGGACCAGGTGGTTGCTGACCTTGCCGTCCGGGATCGCCTTCACGGTGATCGTGATGCGGCCGTCCTGGCGGTTTGTCGGCGAGGTGATGGAGTAGGCACGCCACAGGCGCCTCCCGTCGACGTCGACTCCGATCCGCACGTACTGACCGGCCGTGTGGCCGCGCCAGCCCCGTCCCGGCCTGATCACGATGGTCGCGGCGTCACCCGTCTCGGGGTGCACGGCCTCGATGCGCCCACGCAGGTCCGCGCCCGCACGCAGCGGGCTGACCAGGTCGAGGTAGTCCGACGGCAGCAGCGGCGTCGTGACCATCTCCAGCAGTTTCCACGCCCTGCTGCGGAGGGCTGCACTCGTCATGACTCCAGCTTGCTGCGCCTCAGGGCGTAAAGTCCTGACCATAGGACGTAAATCTGGTCGGCTGAATTGTTCGCAGGGAACAAAAACGTGAGCCATGCAATCCTGAGGGCCAGCGAGCTGGTCCTGGATGAGACGACGGTCACCGCGCTTCGGGCTGTGCTGACGGCCACCGCCGACGAGGTCGTCGAGGCGATCATTGACGAGGTCCCTCCCTATGCCAACGCCCTTTCGGGCCGCATGGGCGGCACCATCCGCCGAGCCGTCCGCACCGCCCTGGGGCACTACCTGGACCTCGCGAGCGGGAACGCCACGGGTGGCGACGCCGGTGACGCAGCCTACGAGCTGGGCCGCGGCGAGGTGCGCGACGGCCGTTCGATGGACGCCCTGCTCAGTGCCTACCGCGTCGGCGCCCGCGTGGCCTGGCGATGCCTGGCAGCGGGTGCCGTACCCGCAGGTCTGCCCGCCGCCGAGGTCGCCAAGTTCGCCGAGCTGACCTTCGCCTACATCGACGAGCTCTCCGCCGCGAGCGCCGCGGGCCATGCCGACGAACTGGCCGCCCGGGGCAGGGCCCACGAGCGCCACCTGGAACACCTGGCCCGCGACCTCCTCGCCGGCGCGAGCCCGGACGTGTTGCTGGCCTCTGCTCAACGGGCCGGGTGGCAGCCCCCGGTTTCGCTGACCGCCGTCCTGCTGCCCGCCGCCCAGGCCCGGCCCGCCTACCGCGCGCTCGACCCGAGCACTCTCGTCCTCGACGATCTGCCGGACGCCACCGGTGTGCTGCTCGTCCCCGATGCCGACCGATCACACCTCTTGCGGCAGCTGACCGACCGCACCGCCGTGGTCGGTCCGGCACGGCCATGGACTCGTGCGTCCGCCTCGTACGCACGAGCCGCACGCGCGCGCTCCCTCTCCTCTGATATTCGCGACACCGAGGACCACCTTCCCGAGCTGGTGCTGAGCGCCGACGTGGACGCGTTCGCAGACCTGCGTGCCCGAGCCCTCGCACCGTTGCGGACCTTGCCTGCCGCGACCGCACGGCGGCTGGAGGAGACCTTGCGGGCGTGGCTGCTGCACCAGGGCAGGCGGGACGAGGTGGCGGCGGCGTTGTTCGTCCATCCCCAGACAGTCCGGTACCGGATGTCGCAGCTGCGGGAGCTGTTTCCGGATCTCGCATCGCCGCACCGGGTCCTTGAACTGACCCTGGCGGTGGGTCTTCGGGTCAGTTAGGCCCTTGATCTCTTGTGCGACCAGCAAGGACCCCCGTACAGGGAGATCGCCCCGGGCGGCTGCACGGTGATCGCGGCACCCGGCGCTGTGGCGGCTGGCGGATGGCAGCGAACAGCGAACAGCGAACAGCGAACAGCGAACAGCAGACAGATGACAGATTTCGAAATCTGAAAGCTGAACCCTGTCATCTGTTCGCTGTCTGCCGTTACCCGCCCGACGCCTCGTACCGGCGCATCGCCCGCAGGCCGCCGAGGACCGCCAGCGCCGTCCAGAGCGCCATGATCAGCAACCCGGTCCAGTGCCCGTAGTGGACGCCCGGCTCCGGCTGGGTGCGCATCGCGTACAGGCCGGCCCGGTCGGGCAGGAACTGGCCGACCTCGCGGACGCCGGGGATGGCGGCCAGCCATGTGGTGCCGAGGAAGACCATCGGGGTGAGCAGGCCGAGTGCGGCGCTGAAGTTGCCCAGCATGGTGGTCAGTCCGAGGCAGATCAACACCATCATCGGGTGGTACAGGACACCGGCGAGGAAGCTTCGGGTCAGGCCCGGGGTGGAGAAGTCCAGGCCGGCGGTGGCGTCGACGGCCAGGAACGATCCCGCCGTGGAGACCAACCCGAGCAGCAGGCCCAGCCCGGCGCCGAGCGCGAGCTTGGCGCCGTAGAGCCGACCGCGTCGCGGGACGGCGGTGAGCGAGCTGCCGATCATGCGGGTGTTGAACTCCGGCCCGATCAGCAGGATTCCGAAGCAGGCCACGGCGACGTGGCCGAACAGCAGCCCGTAGAAGATCCCGCCGGCCGGGTCCGCTCCGGGGGTGTGGTCCTTCGCCCCGTAGGCGGCGTTGACCGCCGCCGTGATGCCGACGGTCAGCGCCAGTGCGACCAGCGGGGCCGCCCACTGCGAGGGCAGGGTGGTGAACTTGATCCGTTCGGCGCGCAGGGCGCCGGAAAGCGTGCTCACGGTCTCTCCCATCTCCCGTTCATCCGGGGTTACTTGGTGGGGCTACGGCGCATCGCCCGCAGGCCGCCGTACGCCGCCAGCGCCGTCCAGAGCGCCATGATCAGCAGTCCGGTCCAGTGGCCGTACCCGACCTGCGGGTCGTCGACGTACCGCAGCGCGTACTGGCCGGCCCGGTCGGGCAGGAACCGGACCACCCGGCGGATCCCGGGCACGCCGCTGAGCAGCGGCGAGAGCAGGAAGACGGTCGGGACCAGCAGCCCCATGGCGGCGGTGAGGTTGCCGAGCGCGGTGGTCACTCCGAGGCAGAACACCACCAGTAGCGCCTGGTAGAGCACACCGGCGACGGCGCTGCGGACGAGGGGCGGGCCGTCCCAGGCGCCGGGGACGGTGGCCGCGTACCCGGCGAACGCGCCCGCCGTCCCGACGGCGCCGACGACCAGGCCGACCAGCCCGCCCAGCGCCAGCTTGGCGCCGTACAGTCGGCCGCGTCGGGGCACGGCGGTGAGCGAAACGTCGATCATCCGGGTGTTGAACTCCTGGCCGATCAGCAGGATGCCGAAGCAAGCCAGCGCCGCCTGACCGAAGTTGAGCCCGTAGAAGACGCCGATGCTCGGGTCGTCGGTGATGTTGCGGTCCCTGCCGCCGAGGGCCGCGCCGACGGCCGTGGTGGCCCCGGCGGTGAGCAGGAGGGCGAGCAGCGGGGTGACCCAGAGCGAGCGGAGGGTGGAGAGCTTGACCCGTTCGGCGCGGAAGGCGCCGAAGGCGGCCGACCTCATACGGCGGCCTCCGCCCGGTACTCGACGCTGTCCGCGGTCATCCGCATGAACGCCTCCTCCAGTGAGTCCTGTTGGACGGCGATCTCGTACAGCACCACGCCGTTGGCCGCGGCGAGCGCGGCGATCCGCTCGGGCTCGGCGCCGCTCACCTCCCAGGCGCCGCCGTCGACTTCGGTGGCGTCGAGGTCATGGCCGGTGCCGCCGAGCAGGGCGGCCAGCTTGGTCGGGTCGACGGCCCGCACCCGGATCCGGGTGTGTCCGTGGCGGTCGATGAAGTCGGAGGTCGCGGCGTCGGCGAGCAGCCGGCCGCGGCCGATCACCACCAAGTGGTCGGCGGTGAGGGCCATTTCGGTCATCAGGTGGGAGGAGACCAGTACCGCCCGGCCCTCGGCGGCCAGGTCGCGCAGCAGGGTGCGGATCCAGCGGATGCCTTCGGGGTCGAGGCCGTTGACCGGCTCGTCCAGCATCAGGACCGGCGGGTCGCCGAGCAGTGCGGCGGCCACGCCGAGGCGCTGGCGCATGCCGAGCGAGAAGCTCCGGATCCGGCGCCCGGCCGCGTCCGCCAGGCCGACCTGGGCGAGCACCTCGCCGACCCGGCGCTCCGGCAGCCCGTTGCTCGCGGCGAGCCAGCGCAGGTGGCCCCGGGCGGTCCGCCCGCCGTGCAGGGCCTGGGCGTCCAGCAGCGCGCCCACCCGGCGCAGCGGGTCGGCGAGTTCGGTGTACGGGCGGCCGTCGATCAGGGCGCGGCCGGCGGTGGGGCGGTCGAGGCCGAGGACCAGGCGCATGGTGGTGCTCTTGCCGGCGCCGTTCGGGCCGAGGAAGCCGGTCACCACGCCGGGTCGGACCTCGAAGGTCAGCTCGTCGACGACGCGTCGGCCGTCGTACTCCTTGGTCAGGTCCTGGATCTCGATCACGGTCGCCTTCCCCTCCTCGGGCTGCGGTCTGCGCCGGTCGTGTCCGGCGGTGGTGTCCGTCGGCGGTCCCCGGCGGTGGTGTCCGTCGGCGGTCTCCGTCGGTGGTTCCATTCGACCGGAGGGGGCGGGTGCGGCGGATCCCGCCGGGGCGGGGATCCGCCTCCCTCCTCGGAGGGAGATCGCGGGCGACCGGTGCGGGAGCCCGGCGGCATGGTTGACCTGGCAGGATGGCCGGATGCCCAAGATCGCAGCGCTCAAGGCCCGCGCGCCCGGGAACGGTGTGTCCACGACGGCCGTACCCAGGTTTCTCGCGCCGCTGCTGGCCGGCGCCACGTACGCGCGGCTGGTGCACCTGCTGGTCGGGTGGATCTTCGCGGGCGTCGTGCTGATGATCTATCCGGGGACGTACCACAAGGGCCTCGGCGAGATCCTGATGGCGAGTGTCACGTCGGACACCGTGCTGCTGGTGGTGGTCGCCCTCGTGCCGGCGGCGCGGCGCGCCGAGGGGGTGCAGGCCCGGCTGCTGCTGGTGCCCGACCGCGAGGAGGACATCGCCATCGACCCCTCCCGCAGCTGGGCCGACCGGCGGCGGACGGCCGGCTGGCTGGTCGGGCGGGTCGCGCTCGGTTCGGTGGTCGGGTTCGCGATGGCCCTCGGCCTGGCCGCGGCCTACGGTCGGCTGACCGGCCCGGACGCGCTCCGGTACCTCCCGCTCCTCCCGCTGCTGGTGCTCGGCTTCGGCTGGTTCCTGGTGTACGCGGGCCGACTCCAACTCGCCCTGGCGGTAAGACTGCTGGGCCCGTCCCCGGCGGAGCGGCTGGCGGAGGCGGAGCTGCGGGCCGAACGACTGCTGGAGCGCAACCGGTTGGCGCGCGAACTGCACGATTCGATCGGCCACGCACTGACGGTGACGGTCCTTCAGGCGGGCGCGGCGCGCGAGGTCGGGGACCCGGCCTTCGTCGCCAGGGCGCTCGAAGTCATCGAGGAGACCGGGCGCCAGGCCATGGAGGACCTCGAACGCACCCTCGTCCTGCTGCGCGAAACCCCGGCCGGGGCGAACGGCGTGGCCACCGAACAGCCCGGTATCGACCAGCTGCCCGCACTCTTCGACACCGCCCGCGCGGCCGGCAGCCCGGTCGAGGCGCGGATCGACGTGCCGGTGGGCGCGCTGCCCGGGGTGCTCTCCCGCGAGTCGTACCGGATCGTCCAGGAAGGGGTCACCAATGCGCTCAAGTACGCGCCCGGCGAACCGGTCGACGTCCGGATCGCCGTACGGGCCGGGCAGTTGGAGCTGCGCTGCGCCAGCCGGCTGCCCGGCGGCGGGGCGAGGCCCTCGGTGGGCGGGGTGCGGACGGCGGCAGGCGGGGCGCGCAAGGGCGGCAAGGGCCTGCGCGGCATCCGCGAGCGCGCCACGCTGCTCGGCGGGGAGTCGACGGCTGGGGCGGCGGAGGACGGGAGCGGGGAGTGGGTGCTGACCGTCCGGCTGCCCCTACGCTTGGGCTCGTGACGAACGATCTTGTGGCGGACAGCCCGAGCGGGGGTGCGCGGGGATGGCCGGAGATGTGCGCGGGATGACCGGGGGTGCGCGGGGGATGGCCGGGGGCGCTACGGGGATGACGGACATCCTGCTCGCCGACGACGAGGAGCTGGTCCGGGCCGGCATGCGGGCCGTCCTGGAGGCGCAGGGCGACCTGCGGGTCGTCGGCGAGGCGGCCGACGGCGCGGAGGCGGTCGCCCTGGCGCGTGAACTGCGCCCGCACGTCGTGCTGATGGACGTCCGGATGCCCGTGATGGACGGACTGGCGGCCACCCGTGAGCTGCTGCGCCCCGTCGCCCCGGGGGAGCGGCCGCCGCGGATTCTGGTCGTGACCACCTTCGAGAACGACGACTACGTCTACCAGGCGCTGCGTGCGGGCGCCGACGGCTTCCTGCTCAAGCGCTCCCGCGCGGCCGAGATCGCCCACGCGGTACGGCTGGCGGCGGCGGGTGAGTCGCTGCTGTTCCCGGCCGCGATCCGCCGCCTGGCCGCCGGGCACGGCAACCCGACCGCCCGCGCCGCCATGGAGCGGGCGGCGTTGACCGAGCGGGAGGCGGAGGTGCTGCGGCTGGTCGCCCGGGGCCTCAGCAACGGGGAGATCGCCGAGCAGCTGTTCCTCGGTGTGCAGACGGTGAAGACGCACGTCAGCAGCGTGCTGGCGAAGCTGGGTGCGCGCGACCGCACCCAGGCGGTGATCGCCGCGTACGAGTCGGGGTTCGTCGAGCCGTCGGAGTAGTCCCCGTAGCCCCCCGTAGCACCCGTAGCCCCCATGGTCTTCGGGCCCCGTGGCCTCCGTGGCCTCCGTGGGCCCGGCAGGGGGTGGCGGGCGGCGGGTGGCGGCTCAGGCCGGGTAGGCGTGGGTCTGGGTGGCCTTGACCGAGGCCCAGACCGTGACCCCCGGCGCCAGTTCCAGCTCCGCGACGGCGGCCGGGGTGAGGTCGGCGGCCATCGGCAGGTCGCCGGCCAGGTCCGCGCGGACCCGGTCGCCGTGCAGGTCCAGGCTGGTGACCTCGACCTGCCACAGGTTGCGCGCGCTGGACCGCGGCCGCTCCCGGTAGAGGGTCACCGCGGACGGCGGGAAGGCGACGAACGCCGGGCCGTCCAGTTCCTCGGCGGTGGCCAGGACGGTGCCGTCCGGGAGCGTGACATGCGTCCCCTCGGCCCGGCCCTGGTACAGGTTCAGCCCGACCAGGCGGGCGATGTAGTCGGTGCGCGGCCGCCGGGCCACCTCGGCCGGGCTGCCGGACTGCACCTCGTGCCCGTGCTCGATCACCACCAGCCGGTCGGCCAGCACCATCGCGTCCAGCGGGTCGTGTGTCACCAGCACCGCCACCGCGTCGAACTCGGCCAGGTGGCGCCGCAGTTGGGACCGTACGTCGAGGCGGGTGCGGGCGTCCAGGGCGGCCAGCGGCTCGTCCAGCAGGAGCAGTCGGGGGCGGACGGCGAGCGCCCGGGCCAGCGCCACCCGCTGCGCCTGACCGCCGGAGAGCCGGCCGGGGCGGACCGAGGCGTGGTCGGCCAGGCCCATCCGCTCCAGCCAGGCGGCGGCCTCGGCCCGGGCCGCGCGCTTGGGGCGGCCCTGGCAGCGCGGGCCGAACGCGATGTTGTCGAGCGCGCTGAGATGCGGGAAGAGCAGGTAGTCCTGGAACACCACGCCGACCGGCCGCTCCTCGGCGGGGGTGTGCACGCGCCCGGCCGGGTCCTCCAGGGTGTCGCCGTCCAGGCGCAGGTGGCCACCGGAGAGCGGGAGCAGGCCGGCGAGGGCGCGCAGCGCGGTGGACTTGCCGGCACCGTTCGGGCCGAGCAGCGCGATCACCTCGCCGGGGGCGGCGGTGAGGGCGAGGTCGAGGGTGAACGCGGCGCGGTCGACCCGTAGCCGGGCGTCGAGGGCGGCGCTCGGGAGGCGTTCGGTGTGCGCGGGGTTCGAGGTGCTCATCGGGTCGGCGTCCAGGCGTTTCGGGCGTTTCGGGCGTCTCGGGTGTCTCGGGTGTCTCGGGTCGGTGTCCGGGCGTTCACGGGGGCGTCCGAGGAGGCGCGGGCGGGGGCGGGCGGTGTCACGGGGTCGACAGCCAGCGGTCGCGCAGGCCGACCAGGACGGCGACGGAGACCACGAGCAGTACCAGCGACAACGCGATCGCGGCCTGCGGGTCGGACTCCATGGCCAGGTAGACGGCCAGCGGCATGGTCTGGGTGCGTCCCGGGAAGTTGCCCGCGAAGGTGATCGTCGCGCCGAACTCGCCGAGCGCCCGGGCCCAGGCCAGCACGGCCCCGGCGGCGATCCCCGGTGCGATCATCGGCAGGGTGACCCGCCGGAACGCGGTCAGCCGGGAGGCGCCCAGGGTCGCGGCGGCCTCCTCGTAACGGGGGTCGGCGGCCCGCAGCGCGCCCTCGACGCTGATCACCAGGAACGGCATCGCCACGAACGCCTCGGCGATCACGACCCCGGTGGTGGTGAACGGCAGCGTGACGCCGAAGGCTGAGTCCAGCCAGGAGCCGACGATGCCGCGCCGCCCGAGCACCAGCAGCAGCGCCACACCGCCGACCACCGGAGGCAGTACCAGCGGCAGGGTGACCAGCGCCCGGATCACCCGTCGGCCCGGCAGCTCGGTGCGGGCGAGCAGCCAGGCCAGCGGGACCCCGAGGACCAGCGACACGGCGGTCGCCGCCGTCGCGCTGATCAGCGACAGGCGCAGCGCGTCCCAGACGGCGGGGCTGGTGAGCTGCTCGGACAGGGCGCTCCACGGCGCCCGGACCAGGAGGCCGACCAGCGGGAGGATCAGGAACGCCAGCCCGAGCAGCGCCGGGAGCAGCAGGGTGACCGGGACGCGGTGCGTGCGCGACCGGCGCCGGCGGCGCGGCAGGACCTGCGCGGGTCCTGCCGCGTCGCCGGCGGTCCGGTCCCGGCGGTCCTGGGGGCCGCGGCTCGCGCGCTGCTTCCCGGGGCCGGTGGTGCGGTCGCTCACGGTGCCTGGAAGCCCGCCGCGGTCAGCACCTGCTTGGCCTCGGGCGACTGGATGTACGCGACGAAGGCGGCGGCGCCGTCCTTGTTCGGTGCCTTGGCGAGGGCGGCGATCGGGTAGTCGTTCACGGCCTTGTCGGCCTCGGGGAAGTCCACACCGTCGATCTTCGCAGCATCGGCCTGCACGTCGGTCTTGTACACCAGTGAGGCGTCGACCTCGCCCAGTTCGACCTTGGTGAGCGCGCCCTTGACGTCCTGCTCCAGGGTGACCGGGGTGAGGTCGACGCCGGCGGCCTTGAGCGCGGTCTGCGCGGCGGCGCCGCAGGGCACCTCCTTTGCGCACAGCGCGACCTTCACACCGGAGCCGGTGAGGTCCTTGAGGCCCGCGATGTGCTTGGGATTGCCCTTGGGGACGGCGATGGTGAGCGTGTTCTTGACGAAGGTCGCCGGCTGGCCGCTCGCGCCGCCCGCGTCGGTCACGGTCTTCATGGTGGCCGGGCTGGCGGCGGCGAACACGTCCGCCGGGGCACCGGAGTTGATGCTGGTCGCGAGGCTGGAGCTGCCGCCGAAGTTGAAGGTGACCTTGCTGCCGGGGTTGGCCGCCTCGAACTTCTTGCCCAGCTCGGTGAAGCTCTCCTTGAGCGAGGCGGCGGCGAAGACGGTGATGGCGCCGCCGGCCTTCGGCACACCGCCACCCGCGGCGGCGGAGGACCCGGAGGAGGAGGCGGTCGACGCCGCGGAGCCGGAGGACTTGCCGCCGTCGCTGCCGCAGGCGGTGACCCCGAGGCTGAGGGCGAGGGCCGCTGCGGCGACGGCGAGTCTGCGGGTGGTGCCGGTCGTTCGGGTGCTCATCGGTGATTCCCCTCCGGGGTGCGCGCCGGAAGGGGCGCGAGGGACTGGCCGCAGCTGCGGCCATTACGGCGATCATAGTGCCGCAAATGCGAGCGATAAATCCTCTGTTGCTTCGCACAGGTGGGGACGGGTGGGGGCCGCGGGCCTGCTGTGGGATGGCTCAAACGGGCGCGGTGGGGGTGGCCGACGGGGTGGTCGACAGGGTGGTTGGCAGTGGTCGACAGGGTGGTTGGCGGGATGGCGCGGGCGTGGGCGGCGGGGCGGCGGGGCGGCGCGGTGATGTCGTGGGCGTGGGGTGATGTCGGGGGCGTGGGGTGGCGTGGGGTGAGGTCGGGGCGTGCGGAAAATGCGTCGCGCCAAGGCGGTCGAGCGGTCAGAGTGGTCGCCGTCCGTACACACGACCGAGCTGCGCGTGCGAGCCACCACGGCCGCGGAAGCGCGCCGCCACGGTCGGACCAAGGGGAGGAGTCCGTCCATGTCCACGCTGCGCGTCACCGTCGAGAAGCTGACCATCCTGGAGCACCCGAACGCCGATGCTCTGGAGCTCGCACAGGTCGGCCTCTACCGGGCGGTGGTCGCGAGGGGCGCGTACCGGACCGGAGACCACGCCGTCTACATTCCCGAACAGTCCGTCCTCCCCGAGGAGTTGATCGCGGAGCTCGGCCTGACCGGCAAGCTGGCCGGCTCCCGGGCGAACCGGGTGAGGGCGGTACGGCTGCGCGGTGAGCTGTCCCAGGGCGTCGTCTGCCGGCCCGCCGCACTCGCCGACACCGACCTGGCGGCCGCGGCCGAGCAGGGCGCGGACTTCGCCGAGCTGCTCGGCGTGGTCAAGTGGCAGCCGCCGGTGCCGACCTCGATGAGCGGCGACGTGGTCAGCGCTCCGGACCTGCTGCCCTGGGTGGACATCGAGAACCTCAAGCGCTACCCCGACGTCTTCGAGCCCGGCGAGCCGGTGGTGCTGACCGAGAAGCTGCACGGCAGCTGCTGCCTGGTCACGTACACCGCCGAGACCGGCGAGGTGCAGGTGTCGTCCAAGGGGATCGGTGCGAAGGGGCTGGCGCTGGCCGAGGACGAGCGCAACCTCTACTGGCGGGCGGTGCGCGCGTACGACATCCCGGCGGTGGCGGCCCGGCTGGCGGAGCGGCTCGGCGCCGAGCGGGTCGGTATCTTCGGCGAGGTCTTCGGCGAGGGCGTGCAGGACCTGGCCTACGGGGTCTCCGCGCGCGCCGGGCGGCCCGGGTACGCGGCGTTCGACGTGTCGGCCGTGGTGGACGGGCGGCTGACCTGGCTGTCCGCGCCCGAACTGCTGGACGGTGAGCTGCCGTTGGTGCCCGAGCTGTGGCGCGGGCCGTTCGACCCGGAGACCGTGCTGGCGCACGCCCACGGCAAGGAGACCTGCTCCGGGCGCGAACTCCACCTGCGCGAGGGCGTGGTGGTGCGGCCGGTGACCGAGCGCTGGAGCATGAAGCTCGGCGGGCGGGCGATCGCCAAGGTGGTCAGCGACGCCTACCTGACGCGCAAGGGCGGCACCGAGTACGAGTAGGCCGAGAGGCCGACGGGACCGGCTGCCTTGGCTGTCCCGTCGCCGCGCTGGCCGCGCTGGCTGCGCCGGCCGCGCCGGCTGTCCTGGCGGCACTGGTTGCACGATCCTTCCGGCATTGACTACCCGTCAGTAGAGTTGTCGGTGCGCATCCCTGTGCAGAAGGAGTCACCCATGGCCACCGAAACCGTCATACCCGGACCGGTCGGCAATCCGCTGGTCGGGTCGCTGTTCGACCTCACCCGCCGGCCGCTGCGCACCTACCTCGCGGCGCGCCGCGACCACGGCGACGTGGTGCGGCTGCAGGCCGGCCCGCCCGGACTGCGGGTCGAGTTCTACGCGGTGTTCTCCCCGGACGGGGTCCAGAAGGTGCTGGGCGGGGAGGCGGCCAACTTCCGCAAGGAGAGTGCCTTCTACGACGAGCTGCGGACCAGCGTCGGCAATGGCCTGCTGACCAGCCAGGACGAGGACTACCAGCGCCAGCGCCGACTGATCCAGCCGCTGTTCACCCACCGCCGGGTGGACGGCTACGCGGACGTGATCGCGCGGGAGGCGCAGTCGCTCACCGAGCGCTGGCGCGCGGTGCCGGACGGGGTGGTGGACGCGGCGGAGGAGATGTCGCGGTTCGCGATGCGGGCGGTCGCGCGGATCCTCTTCGGCGCGGACGTGGAGGAAGCGGTCGAGGTGGTCCACCACAACTTCCCGCTGCTCGGCGAGTACGTCAAGGAGCGCGGCTTCGCCCCGGTCCGGGTCCCGCGCACCTGGCCGACCCCGGGCAACCGGCGCGGCCTCGGCGCCCAGCGGGCGCTGTACGAGGTCTGTGACCGGATCATCGCGGAGCGCGCCGCGCGCGGGGACAACGAGGACGCGGACGACCTGCTCACGCTGCTGGGGCGGGCGCGCGGCGAGGACGGGGAACGGCTGGACCCGGACGAACTCCGCGACCAGGTCCTGGTGTTCCTGATCGCCGGGCACGAGACCACGGCCACCTCGCTGGCCTTTGCGCTGCACCTGCTGGCCAAGCATCCGGAGCACCGGAAGCTCGCCCAGGAGGAGGCGCGGACCGTCCTGGCCGGGCGGGCGCCGACGGCGGCGGACCTGGAGGCACTGCCCTACATCACCCGGGTGCTGAAGGAGGCGATGCGGCTCTACCCGGCGGCGTCGCTGGTCGGCCGGCGGGCGGTCGACGAGACCGTCATCGACGGGTACGTCATCCCGGCGGGGGCCCAGGTCGTCGTCGCGCCGCTGGTCACCCACCGGCACCCCGACCACTGGGCGGACCCGGAGCGCTTCGACCCGGACCGCTTCCTGCCGGAGGAGGAGAAGGCCCGGCACCGCTACGCCTGGTTCCCGTTCGGCGGTGGGCCGCGGGCGTGCATCGGGCAGCACTTCTCGATGCTGGAGTCGGTGCTGAGCCTGGCGGTGCTGCTGCGGGACTTCGAGGTGGAGGCGGTGGACCGGCGGGTCGCGCTCGCCCAGGGGATCACGCTGCGGGCGGCGAGCCCGATGCGGATCCGGGTGGCGGCCGCGGGCTGAGCTGGTTCGGCGGTCGGCGGTCGGCGGTCGGCGGTCGGCGGTCGGCGGTCGGCGGTCGGCGGTCGGCGGTCGGCGGTCGGCGGTCGGCGTTCAACTTTCAGCGGACAGATGACAGATGTCAAACTCTGTTATCCGTCTGCTGTTTGTTGTTTGCCGCCTGCCGTCCGGGCATACGACCGGGTCATTCGAACACACCGCCCGTCGCTCGTGGGCAGCTTTTCAGATCTTCGGGTGGCGGTTTCCGGCCCCTCGATAGCGTCCCACGCACCCCAGGCCGAAAGCGCACATGCGAATGGCATATGACGAGACCGGGTCCCCACGGATCTGACAGCGCCTCGCCGCCGATCGCATGGAGTCCGCCCGGCCCGGGGAGCCCGGGCGCACCGCGAACCGCCCCGGGCCCGACCGGTCGACCGGAGGTCCCATGGGCACCCTCAACCCCCTCAGTCTCGGCTGGCTGACCCCCGCCCTCTCGTACCTGATGGCCTGCGCCGGCGCCGCCCTCGGGCTGCGCTGCACGCTGCGCGGTCTGGCCGCGAGCGGTGCCGCCCGGCGGAACTGGCTGGTCACGGCCGCCGCCGCGATCGGCTCCGGCATCTGGACCATGCACTTCGTCGCCATGTTCGGGTTCGCCGTCGACGGCACCGAGCTGCGCTACAACGTCCCGCTGACCGTCCTCAGCCTCGTGGTCGCGGTGCTGGTCACCGGCCTCGGTCTGACCGTGGTCTGCTACGGCGCGCACCGCGGCCTCTCCCTGCTGGCGGGCGGTGTCACCACCGGCCTCGGCGTCGCCGCGATGCACTACCTGGGCATGGCCGCCGTACGAATGCACGGCGCTCTGAGCTACGACGCCGGGACGGTCGCGCTGTCCGTACTGGTCGCGGTCGGCGCCGCCACGGCCGCGCTCTGGGCCGCCGTGACCATCCGCAACGTCTACGCGGCCGGGGCCGCCGCGCTGGCCATGGGCCTCGCCGTCAGCTGCATGCACTACACCGGCATGGCCGCCGTGCACGTCCGGTTGGAGCCGGGCCGGGGCGGCCTCGGCGGGGCCGGCGCGATGGAGCTCGTCTTCCCGCTGGCCGTCGGCCTCGGCTCGTTCCTCTTCCTCGCCTCGGCCTTCGTCGCGCTCTCGCCGACCGCCCAGGAGCGGGCCGGCTACCGGGAGGCGGGCGAGCCGGCAATCGAGGAGCTCCCCGCCACTGCCGCGCCCCCCGTGCCCGAACCGCCCGAGCCCGCTCTCCCCGGAGTCGAGCGCCACGACGCGGAGCACCACGACCGCGCCGCCTGAGCGCGGCAACCTGAGCGCGGCCACCTGAGCGCGGCCACCTGGACACTGCGTGCCCGGGCGCGTCAGGCCTCGTGCGGCTCCCGACCACTCCGCCTCCGCCTCCGCCCGCCCCTGCCCCGCCCGAAAGGCTCCTCATCCATGCGAGAAGACCGCGGTACCGCCCCCGGTGCCCGTCGGGGTGCCCATGCCGGGCCGCCCGCCCGTCCACCGCGGCCCGGCACATGGCTGCACGGGCTGCACGGGCTGCGCCCCCGGACCGTCCGGGCCCGGATCATCGCCCTGCTGATGGTCCCGGTCGTCTCGATCATCGCCCTGTGGGGGTTCGCCACCGTCACCACCGCCCAGGGCGTCTGGGATCTGCTGCGCCAGCGCGACGCCCAGCGCACCGTGCTCACCCCCGTCGCCGGGACCATCGTCGGGCTGCAGGCCGAACGCGCCGCAGCCGGTCAGCTGCTGGCCGCCCCGGCGACCGCCCCCACCGAGGCCCGGGTGAGCGCCCTGCGCGAGGCCTCGGCCACCACCGACCGCGCGATCACCCCGCTGTACCCCGATCCCCGGCACCCCGACCAGGGCTACAACCGCGCCGACGCCCAGGGCCTCGGTGGTGACGCCGCCGCCCGCCTGGACGCCCTCGGCGCCGCCCTCGCGGCCCTGCCCGAGCTGCGCGGGCGCGTGCTGGCCAGGAGCGTCGGCTGGCCCGAGGTGTACGCCGCGTACGGCGAGGCGGTGGACCGGGCGCTTGCCGCGGCCGGCGCCGTCACCCTGCTGCAGGACCATCCGGCCGCCGCCGACAGGAGGGCGCTGCTCGAGCTGGCCCGCTCCCGCGAACTGCTGGCCCGCGAGGACGCGCTGCTGCGAGTCGCCCAGCTCACCGGCGCGCTCGGCGACGACCAGCTGCGCGAGTTCTCCGGCACGGCCTTCGCCCGGCGGGAGTTCGAGCGGAGCTCCGCCGCCGACCTGCGCCCCGCCGACCGGGCGGCGCTGCTCGCCGTCACCGGCGGCCAGGATCATCGCGAGCTGGTCGGGTACGAGGAGAGGGTCCGTGCCGCCGACGGTCGGACGGCCGTCGCCGCGGTGCCGGCGGACCGGTGGGCGGTGGTCGCCGGGAATGTCGTGAGCGGCCTGCGCGCCATCGAGGGCCAGGCCGGACGGGTTGCCTCCGATCGCCAGAGTCCTTACGCCCTGGGCCTGTTCACCCCAGCCGGGATGGCCGTGCTGCTCGGTCTGGTCGGCGTGGTCGCCTCGCTGGTGATCTCGGTGCAGATCGGGCGCGGACTGGTGACCGACCTGATCGGCCTGCGCAATACGGCGCTTGAGCTGGCCGGTCGCAAACTGCCCGCCACCATCCGGAAGTTGCGGGCGGGCGAGGAGGTGGACATCGGAGCCGAGGCCCCGGGGCCGGTGGGCGGGGGTGACGAGATCGGCCAGGTGCACCGGGCGCTCGGCACCGTCCTGCGGGCGGCCGTCACGGCGGCGGTCGAGCGGGCCGAGGTGTTGTCCGGGGTATCCGGGGTGTTCGTCAACCTCGCGCGGCGCAGTCAGGTCCTGGTGCACCGCCAACTCGCCCTGCTGGACGCGATGGAGCGCCGCACCGAGGACCCGTCCGAGCTGGCCGACCTGTTCCGGCTCGACCACCTCACCACCCGCATGCGCCGCCACGCCGAGGGCCTGATCATCCTCTCCGGCGCCGCCCCCGGCCGGGCCTGGCGCAGGCCCGTCCCGCTGGTGGACGTGGTGCGCGCGGCCGTCTCGGAGGTCGAGGAGTACGCCCGGGTCGAGGTGCACCCGCTGCCGCGCGCCGCCGTCGCCGGGCACGCCGTCGCGGACCTCACCCACCTGGTCGCCGAGCTGGTCGAGAACGCCACCGGCTTCTCCCCGCCGCGCACCCGGGTGCACATCCGGGGTGAACAGGTCGGCACCGGCTACGCGTTGGAGATCGAGGACCGCGGCCTCGGCATGGGCCCGGAGGCCCTGGCCGCCGCCAACCGCCGGATCGCCACGGCCGAGCAGACCGACCTCTTCGACAGCGACCGGCTCGGCCTGTTCGTGGTCAGCCGGCTCGCCCGGCGGCAGGACGTCAAGGTCTCGCTGGTGACCTCCGCGTACGGCGGCACCACCGCGGTGGTCCTGCTGCCCACCGCGCTGCTGACCGACGGGGCGGCGGACGGGCTGCATCAACCGTACGATCCGGTGCCGGAGCCGGGCGTCGCACCGGTCGATCCTGCCGCACCGGTCCCGGTCGGGCGCGCGTACCCGGGTTGGGTCGAGCGGGAGTTCGGCCCGACGGGCGGGGACAGCCTGCGCGATGCGGGGAGTGAAGGACTTCCGGCGGTGGGTGGGCCACCGCCGGAGGGTGGGGCACTGCCGCCGTTCGGCGTCCGGGGGAGCGACCCCGGGCCGGTGCGCCGCACCCCCATCCGGGCCTCGAGTGCCCGGGTGGCCGGCCCGGCTGCGGACGGGGGCCCGGGTGCCGCCGTCCGTCCGCAGTCCGGGCCGCCGCAGCCGTACCGACGGAGCCTGGAGTCGGAGTCGGATCCGCAGCCGGATCAGGTGCCCGCCGATCGCCAACTCGATGCAGGGCGCCAGGAGTTGCCGCGTCGGACCCGTCAGGCGAGCCTCGTTCCGCAGCTGCGCGAGGCCCCGACCGGACCGGGCCCCGGCCCCCGCCGTATGACCGCCGCCACCGCCCGACCGCCCACGGCGCCGGGTACGGGCCCCGAACGTCGCGCCCACGAGGGTGACGGTCACGAGGGCCGCAGCCCCGAGGCGGCGCGTGCGGCGATGGCGGCCTTCCAGGACGGGTGGGCGCGCGGCCTGCGCCCCGAGGGCGGACGGTACGACCGTCTCGCGGACCGGCCCGCCGGCCGACCCACCGCTCAGCAGCCCGCCGACCTCCCACCGCCGCAGGGCCCGCGCGGTCCCCTGTTCCCGCCCCGACCCGAAGGAGAGCGCCCGTGATCGGCACCACCCACCGCGCAGGAGAACTGAACTGGCTCCTCGACGAGCTGGTCCGGCGCGCCCCCGAGGTCCGCTTCGCCGTGATGCTCTCCGCCGACGGACTGGCCACGGGCGCCTCGGCCGGCCTGCCGCGCGAGGACGGCGAGCACCTGGCCGCCATCGCCTCCGGCTTCCACAGCCTGGCCAAGGGCGCCGGACGCCACTTCGGCGCGGGCGAAGTCCGGCAGACCATGGTCGAGTTGGAGGGCGGCTACCTGTTGGTCGCGGCCGCCGGGGAGGGCACCTGCCTGGCCGTGTTCGCCACCGCCCGGGCCGACCTCGGTCTGATCGCCTACGAGATGGCCGGACTGGTCCGCCGGGTCGGGGAGCACCTGAGCACCCCGGCGCGCGCGGTGGACGGCTGGTGAGCCCGGTGCCCCGCCCGTCCGCCGAGGGGCCGTCTGCCGAGCGGCCGTCCCGCGAGGGGTGGTCCGCCGAGCGACATCCGGAACACCCGCCGGCCGAGGCCGGGCGACACCCCCGCAACCCGCTCGCTGCCGCCCACCGGGCCCGCTGGTACGACGAGGAGGCCGGCCCGCTGGTCCGCCCGTACGCCATGACGCGGGGGCGCACCGGGGCCGGCGGGCAACAGCTCGACCTGATCGCCGTCGTCGTCAGCGTCCTGCCCGACCCGGCGCTCGTCCCGGACGCGCCCGAGCCGCCGGTCGGTCCCGAACAGGCGCGCATCCACGCGCTGTGCCGGGGCACCCCGCTGTCCGTGGCCGAGCTCGCCGCCGACCTCGACCTGCCGGTGGGCGTCGTACGGGTGCTGCTCGGCGACCTGCTGGCGGCCGGACTCATCCGGGTCAACCGCCCCGTCCCGCCCGCCCTGCTCCCCGACGAGCGCATCCTCCAGGAGGTCATCCATGGACTCCGCGCACTCTGACCACCGATCCGGTCCGTCCGATCCGTCCTGCTGGTCTCACCGGTCCGACCCGTCCGACCCGTCCGACCCGTCCGACCCGTCCGGGGCTTCCGGGGCTTCCGGGTCTTCCGGAGCGTCGGTGGCGGAGGACCCCGACGGCACCGTGCTCGCGCTCAAGATCCTGGTGGCGGGCGGCTTCGGGGTCGGCAAGACGACGCTGGTCGGCGCGGTCAGCGAGATCCGCCCGCTGCGCACCGAGGAGCGGCTGACCGAGGTCGGGCGCGGGGTGGACGACCTCGACGGTGTGGAGTGCAAGAGCACCACGACGGTGGCGATGGACTTCGGGCGGATCACCATCCGGGAGGGTCTGGCGGTCTACCTCTTCGGCACTCCGGGGCAGGACCGCTTCTGGTTCCTCTGGGACGAGTTGGCCCAGGGCGCGCTGGGTGCCGTGGTGCTCGCCGACACCCGCCGCCTGACGGACTGCTTCCCGGCCGTCGACTTCTTCGAGCACCGGGGCATCCCGTTCGTGGTCGCGGTCAACCGGTTCGCCGGGGCCGGGGAGTTCGGCCCGGACGAGGTTGCCCGCGCGCTGGACCTGGACACCGGCACGCCCGTGCTGCTCTGCGACGCGCGCCACCGGTCGTCGGGGAAGGAGGTGCTGATCAACCTGGTCGAGCACGCCGGCCGGGTGCGCGCCGCCCGGCTGCTCGCGGACGCCGCGCCGGCGGGGTTCGGGTGAGGTGGTGTCGGTGTGACGGGCGTCGGCGGTCAGATGACAGCTTTCGGATAACAGCGTTCAGCTGACAGAGTTCAGCCGACAACTGACAGCTGACAGATTTCGAAATCTGTCAGCTGTCAGTTGGTACCTGTTACCTGTCGCCCCTCACCCCGCCGACCGTCGGCCGCCGTCCGCGCCGGGGCCGCCAGGTCGCAGGGGCACGTTCAGCTGTGCCACTGGAAGACGATCTTCGTCCAGGCGGACCCCGGGCAGTTGCCCCAGACGTCCCAGGCCTCCGGCCGCGCGCCGATCCACAGGCCGGTGGTGTGCGTGCCGTTGGCACAGTAGGTGATGGTGCGCAGCCAGCCGGAGTAGATGTTGCAGTAGCCCTCCCAGCGCCAGCCGTAGTTCGCGGTGATGACGCAGTGGTAGGGCGCGGCGGCGACGGTGTTCGACGCCGCGATGGACCCGGGGGTGATGCTCTGGTCCGGGGCGGGCGCCGCCGCGGCCGGCAGGGTGGTGGTCCCGAGCACGCCGAGGGTGGCCGCGGCGGCCATCCCGAACGTGGCGATCTTCCTGGCGATGCAGCCTCGCATGGTGCTTCTCCTTGCTGGACGGTTCTCAATGGGTGGAGCGCCCCGGCCGTCCGGATGCGTGGGCGGGGACGAATTCCCGCTCCCCGTACGGCCGGTGACGTATTGCATACGAATGACTGCGGACAGTGAGACGACGAACTATGATGTGACCTGTGTCACAACGGCTCCGATTGGGCTGCGACCAGGCCCGATCGGGCGTTCGGGGTGCCGATTCCCGGGGAGAGCGGCATGGCGGATTGCGGCGGTCGACGAGTGGGCGGCGGGCCGGAAAAGGGTTTCGGCCCGTGCGAGAGCGGCGGTCAACCGGCCGATTTCAACCGGCTGTTCACCGATCTGCTGCCCCGCCTCCAGCAGGCGGCCGCCTCGCTCACCGGAAGTCCGCTCGCCGCCGGGGACGTCGTCCACGACGTCTACCTGCGGATCGCCCGCCGGCCGGAGCGCTTCCTCGGCCATCCGCAGCCGTACGCCTACGCGTTCACCGCGATGGTGAACATCCTGCGCGACCAGTGGCGCCGGGAGCGCCGGAGGGTCCCGATGCCCGAGGTGCCGGAGGCGGGCGAACGGGCCGGGCGGGGCTGCGCGATGCCCGATCCCCGGGCGGGTGGGATGGCCGAGCTGCAGGCGCGCTGGGAGGTGGTCCGGCTGCTGGGCTTCCTGACCGCCAAGCAGGCCCGCGCGGTGGCGCTGGTCGACCTCGACGGCTACAGCGTCGACGAGGCCGCCGAACTGCTCGGGCTGCACCGCAGCACCCTGGCCGTCACCCGCCGCCGGGCCCACGGGCGGCTGCGCGCCGTCCTCGAACGGGAGCGCGAACGGGAGCGTGGGCGGGAGGGTGAGCGGGAGGGTGAGCGGGGCGCGGACTGGGGTCGTCCGCCGCCCGCCGCGCGGCGGCCCGACGCACCGAGCTGACGGCAAGTCAGCTGATGCGCCGCCCCGGCCCGTACGCTCAAATCGTGATCACGTACGAGGACCGCCGCTTGCGTGCCCTGGCCGAGGGCGGCCGCTGGCACGAGCTGCTCGCCGCCTACCGGCAGGGCCGGGCGGCCGCCGTGGTCGAAGCGGGGGAGGAGACCGCGGCGGCCCTGACCGCGCCGCTCGGCCATCTGATCGCCTACGCGGCGCCGCCCGAGCTGGCCGTCCGGTTGTTCGACCGGGACGGCGGCGAGGGGACGGTCGCCGGGGTGGCCGACCACGACGCCGGCCCGCTGTGGGAGGTGCTCGCGACCCGGCACTCCTGGCTGCGGCTGGCGCCGCTGCTCGGCCCGGCCCCGGTGCGCCGGCTGGTCGCGCACACCCGGGTGCTGCTCGGCGAGGACCTCTCGTACGGGGCCGAGCCCGATCCGGAGGGTGTGCCGCTGCGGCTGGAGCCGTGGGAGGCGGCGGGGTGGGAGGAGCCGGCGCGGGTGCGGGAGTACCTGCCCGGCGGAGGCGCGCGGAGCGCGCTGCTGACCCTGCCGGCCAGCCGGGAGGGCCTGGGCGAGGTGGAGCTGCCGGCGCCCGTGGCGCGGGCCGACGGCCGGCCGGTCGGGCAGCGGGTCACCCGGGCGCTGGCCGAGCTGGGCGCGCTGGCGCCGTGGGCGGAGGTGGTCTGTGTCCGCGGCCAGGCCCCGCTGGCGGCCGCGCTGCTGGCCCGTGGCCGCCGGGTGGTCGGCGGGTACCTGCCGTTCGCGCTCGCCTACCCGGCGCTGGTACGGGCCGCCGCCGTCGGACGGGCGCAGGGCTGCGCGCACGGGCGGCTGGGGCTGTGGCGGGCGCTGGCGGCGATGGCCGGGGCGGACGGGCCGGTGCCGGGTGAGGTGAACGCGCTGGTGGCCCGGATGCGCTGCTTCACCTGGCACGAGCCGGCGGCCGGGCTGCACCACCTGCACGTCGCGCTGGAGGATCCGGCCAGCGGGGTGGCCTGGGCGGTCAGCGGCTCGCAGGAGCTGTGACGGGCGGCCCATGGCGTCGGGGCCGGGGGACGGAAGGGCCCCCGGCCCGGCGCCGTTTCCGGGGGATGGGGGAGGCGCCGGACCGGGGGAGTGAAGGGGACGCGCGGTCGCTCAGGCGGCGGCGGGCGCGGCGCCCCGGGCGGGGGCGGTCTCGGGCTCCGGCGCCGGGCCGCCTTCGCCGTGGCCGTCGGTGCCGTGGCCGTCGGTGTCGTGGCCGTCGGTGCCGTGGCCGTCGACCAGGGTCAGCTCGTCGAACGGCACCTCGCCGGCCAGCACCCGGTGGGCGCGCTCGGTGTCGAGCTCACCGGTCCAGTGCCCGATCAGCACGGTGGCGACGGCATTGCCCGCGAAGTTGGTGAGCGCGCGGGCCTCGGACATGAAGCGGTCGATGCCGACGATCAGGCCGACCCCGTCCACCAGCGCGGGCTTGTGCGACTGCAGCCCGCCCGCGAGGGTGGCCAGGCCGGCGCCGGTGACCCCGGCCGCGCCCTTGCTCGCGATCACCATGAACACCAGCAGAGAGAGCTGCTCGCCGATCGACATCGGCTTGTCCATCGCCTCGGAGATGAAGATCGAGGACATGGTGAGGTAGATCGCGGTGCCGTCGAGGTTGAAGCTGTAGCCGGTCGGCACGGTGATGCCGACGACCGGGCGGCTGACGCCCAGGTGCTCCATCTTGGCGATCAGGCGGGGCAGCGCGCTCTCGGAGGAGGAGGTCGAGAGGATGAGCAGGAACTCGCGGCCGAGGTACTTCAGCAGCGCGAACACATTGACCCCGGCGACCAGGCGCAGCAGCGTGCCCAGCACCACGACGACGAACAGCGCGCAGGTCAGGTAGAAGCCGATCATGATGACCGCGAGGCTCTTCAGCGCGGCCGTGCCGGTGGCGCCGACCACGGCGGCCATCGCCCCGAAGGCGCCGATCGGCGCGACCCACATGATCATCGCCATGACGCGGAAGACCAGCCGCTGCACGTGTTCGATCCCGCGCAGCACCGGGGCGCCGACCGGGCCCATCGCCTGCAGGGCGAAGCCGGTGAGCAGGGCGACCAGCAGGGTCTGCAGCACCTTGCCCTGGGTGAGGGCCGAGAACATGGTGTCGGGGATCATCCCGAGCAGGAAGTCGGCAGTCGACTGGGCTCCGCCGGCCGCCGCCTGGGCGTGGCCGGACTTGGCCAGCGCGGCGGTCAGGTGCAGGCCGCCGCCGGGCTCCAGCAGGTTGCCGACGACCAGGCCGATGGCCAGTGCGACGGTCGACATGACGAGGAAGTAGCCGAGGGCCAGGCCGCCGACCTTGCCGACCTTCGCCGCCTTGGTCACCGAGCCGATGCCCAGCACGATGGTGCAGAAGATCACCGGGCTGATCATCATCTTGATCAGATTGACGAACCCGGTGCCGACCGGCTTCAGCTCCACGGCGAAGCCGGGGGCGGCCAGCCCGACCACCACGCCCGCGATCACCGCGGCGATCACGGCGAGGTAGAGGTAGTGGGTCCGGTCCTTGTGTCTGGGTCCCCCCGCCGTTGCGGCTCCAGCGATCGACATCTGCGGCTCCTTCGCCCTGCAGTCCTGGCGGCCCCGGGTGGTGGGCCGCTCCGAACTATGTGCCGAGGCGTGACGGAGGTCACGTTTGCGTTCATAGAGTTCACGATCGGTGCAGCAGGGTCGGCCGAGCGGCCCGTGGTGCACACTGGCTGGCATGTCCGAGCGCACCGCCCCCACCGCCCCGCGCCGACGGCTCTCCCTGCTCCGCCTGCTCCGTCCGTCCCGCCTGCTCCGTCCGTCGAGGTTGCCCCGTCCGTCGGGTGTGCCCCGCAGGTTGCCCCGGCGCCTTCCCCGTCGGCTGGTCCGCAGCCTGGCCGGGCAGCTGTTCGTCGTCCAGGTGGTGATCGTCGCCGCCGTGGTCGCGGGCGGCGCGGTGCTTGCGTACCTCTTCACCGCCGACCGGAACGAGGACGCGGCCCGCCGCCAGGTCACCGCGGTCGCCCACGCCGTCGCCGACTCGCCGTCCGTCCGGGCCGCGGTCACCGGCCCGGACCCGACCACGGTGCTCCAGCCGTACGTCGAGCAGGTGCGGACGGACACCGGGGTCTCCTTCATCACCGTCATGGACACCGACGGCGTGCGCTGGACCCACCCGCTGCCCGAGCAGATCGGCAAGCGCTACCTCGGACACATCGACTGGGCGCTCGCCGGGCAGACCCGCAGCGAGACGTACACCGGCACGCTCGGCCCGTCCGTCCGGGTGGTCACGCCGGTATGGGACGACCGGCACCGGGTGATCGCGCTGGTCAGCGCGGGCCGCACCGTCGAGTCGATCTCCGCGCAGCTCAGCGGCCCGCTGATGGCCCTGGTCGGGGTGGCGGTGGCCGCGCTCGCGCTCGGCGGAGTCGGCACCTATCTCGCCAACTCCCGGCTGCGGCGGCACACTCACGGCATGGGGCCGGACGAGCTCAGCCACCTCTACGAGTACCACCAGGCCACGTTGCGCTCGGTGCGCGAGGGACTGGTCCTGCTGGACCGCTCGCACCGGGTCGTGCTGTGCAACGACGCCGCCCGCGAACTGCTCGGCCTGGCAGGCGACGTGGACGGGCGACCGGTGGCGGAACTGGACCTGCCGGAGGCGCTGGTGGCGGCCGTCCTGGGTGAAGAGCCGGTCCGGGACGAGGTGCACCTGACCGCCGAGCGGGTCGTGGTGCTCAACACCTCGACCATCGGCACTGGCCTCGGCCGGGTGGTCACCCTCCGGGACCACACCGAACTGCAGGCGCTCAGTGGCGAGTTGGACTCCGTCCGCGGCTTCACCGAGGCGCTCGGTGCCCAGGCGCACGAGGCCGCCAACCGGTTGCACGCGGTCGTCTCGCTGATCGAACTCGGCCGCCACGAACAGGCGGTGGAGTTCGCCACCGCCGAACTCGAGCTCGCCCAGCAGCTCACCGACCGGGTGGTCGCCGCGGTGGGCGAGCCGGTGCTCGCCGCGCTGCTGCTCGGCAAGGCCTCCCAAGCCGCCGAGCGGGGCGTGGAGTTGACCCTCACCGAGGACAGCAGGATCGACGACGGGGTGCTCCCGCCCGGGCTCTCCGCCCGGGACCTGATCACCGTCCTCGGCAACCTGATCGACAACGCCGTGGACGCCGCCATCGCCGGAGCCGCGCAGAGCCCCGTCCCGCCGGAGGTCACCGTCACGGCGCGGGTCGATGGCGGTGGGTTCTCGGGCGGTGGCCCCGCGGGCGGCGATGGCTCCTCGGAGGACGGCGGCTCCTCGGGCGGCGGTGGCTCCTCGGACAGCGCTGGTGGTGAGGGCACGGACGGCGACTGTCTGCTGCTGCGGGTCGCCGACACCGGCGCGGGCATCGACCCCTCGGCCGTCGAGGACGTGTTCCGGCGCGGCTGGAGCACCAAGCAGGACGGCCGCGGGCACGGCCTCGGGCTGGCGCTGGTCGCCCAGGCCGCTCGGCGCAACGGCGGCACCGTCGAGGTCGGGCGCGAGCGCGGCGCGGTGCTGACGGTCCGGCTGCCACTGGCCGGCCGACCGGGGGACCCGGGGGAGTCGGGGGAGTCGGAGATGTCGGAGGAACCGCAGGGGTCGGGAGGGCCGAGAGGGCGTGAGCCGGAGGGGCGGGAGCGGCAAGGACGCGAGCCGGAAGGGGTTCGGGCATGACCTCGCGCCACGAAACCGAGCCGCCGGGGATCTCCGTCCTGGTCGTCGAGGACGACCCGGTGGCGGCCGCCGCGCACACCCTGTACGTCGAGCGCGAGCCCGGTTTCCACGCCGCCGGCACCGTCCACAGCTGCGCGGACGCGCTGCGCTTCCTGGACCGGGCCCGCGCCGCCGGGACTCCCGTCGACCTCACCCTGCTCGACCTCTACCTGCCGGACGGCCACGGGCTGCAGCTGTGCCGTACGCTGCGCGCCGCCGGCCACAGTACCGACGTCATCGCGGTGACCTCGGCGCGCGACCTCGCGATGGTCCGGCAGGCGGTCTCGGCCGGGGTCGTGCAGTACCTGCTGAAGCCGTTCAGTGCCGCCGCCCTGCACGACCGGCTGGAGCGTTACGCCCGCTACCGCGACAGTCTGGGGCGCACCGGCGAGGCCACCGGCCAGGACGAGGTCGACCAGGCGTTCGCCCTGCTCCGCACCCCCGAGCGCAGCACCCTGCCGAAGGGGCTGAGCGCGCCCACCCTGGACACCGTCGCCTCGGTGCTGCGGGAGGCCGCGACCGGGCTGTCGGCGGCGGCCGCGGGCGCCGCCGCCGGGGTCTCGCGGATCACCGCGCGGCGCTACCTGGAGCACCTGGTGGACACCGGGCGGGCGGTGCGGGAGCCGCAGTACGGCAACGTCGGGCGGCCGGAACTCTGCTACCGGTGGAAGGCGAAGCCCTGAGGACCGGACGCGAGGCCGGGCGGGCCGGGTGGGGCGTGACCTTTCGGTGCGGCGGTCGTTGAGAACGGCAGGGGGAGTCGGAGGAGGGCGTGGGGCGGAACCGGGGGAGGTTCACCCGCTCGGGTGGTTCTGGGTGACCCGCGGGCATTCCGCCAGGTCAGGAGCGATAAAGTTAGGCTTACCTAACTTCTTCTGGGGGTTGTCGTGTCGCTCGCTGCCGTACCTGCCCAGGCCGCCTCCGGAGCCCCGGCCCCGGCTCTGGCCCCGCCCCCGGCCACCGGTGAGGCCATCCTGCGCCGTCAGCGCGTCCGCGAATCCGCCGCCAGAACGTACGCCCGCTCCTTCCCGATCGTCCCGGTCCGCGCCAACGGCATGACCGTCGAGGGCGCCGACGGGCGGCGCTACCTGGACTGCCTCTCCGGCGCCGGCACGCTCGCCCTCGGCCACAACCACCCGGTGGTGCTGGAAGCCATCCGCCGCACCCTCGACAGCGGCGCCCCGCTGCACCTGCTCGACCTCGCCACCGCCGAGAAGGACGACTTCACCAGCGCTCTGTTCGAGAGCCTGCCCGCCGAGTTCGCCACCCGCGCCCGGGTGCACTTCTGCGGCCCGGCCGGGACGGACGCCGTCGAGGCCGCGCTCAAGCTGATGCAGACCGCCACCGGCCGCCCCGGCGCGCTCGCCTTCACCGGCGCGTACCACGGCATGACCGCCGGCGCCCTCGCGCTCACCGGCAACGTCGCCGTCAAGGAGCCGCTGCCGAGCGGCGGCGAGGTCGTCCGGCTGCCCTACCCGTACGGCTACCGCTGCCCGTTCGGGGTCGGCGGCGAAGCGGGCGCCGCCCTCGCCGCGACGTACGTCGAGCGGCTGCTGGACGATCCGGCGGGCGGTGTGGTGCCGCCCGCCGCGATGATCCTGGAGGCCGTCCAGGGCGAGGGCGGCGTCGTTCCCGCCCCCGACGGCTGGCTGCGCGAGATGCGCCGGATCACCACCGAGCGCGGCATCCCGCTGATCGTGGACGAGGTGCAGACCGGCGTCGGCCGGACCGGCGCGATGTGGGCGGTCGAGCACAGCGGAGTCGTCCCGGACGCGATGGTGCTCTCCAAGGCCATCGGCGGCAGCCTGCCGCTCGCCGTCGTCGTCTACCGCGAGGACTACGACGGCTGGCGGCCCGGCGCCCACACCGGCACCTTCCGCGGCAACACCCTCGCCATGGCCGCCGGAGCCGCGACCCTGCGGTACGTCGCGGCGCACGGCCTGGCCGAACGGGCGGCCGTCGTCGGCGAGCGGATGACGGCCCGGCTGCGCGAACTCGTGGGCGAACTGCCGGTGATCGGCGACGTGCGCGGGCGGGGGCTGATGCTGGGGGTCGAACTGGTCGACCCGACGGCCGAGGCCGATGCCTGCGGGGCCCACCCGGCGGACCCGGCGCTCGCCGTCCGGGTGCGGGAGGCGTGCCTGGCGCGGGGGCTGATCGTCGAACTCGGCGGGCGCCACGACGCGGTACTTCGGCTGCTCCCGCCGCTCACCATCACGGACGAGCAGGTGGCGGCGGTACTGGAGCGGCTCGCGGACGCGATCGCGGCGGCTTCTTCTTCTTTGGTGGAGGCTCCTGGGGCTGGGGCTGGGGCTGGGGCTGGGGCTGGGGCTGGGGCTGGGGCTGCGGCGGCGTCGCCGTCGGCGCGTGGTGCGGGGAAGGCCGAGCGGTGAGCGGGCCCGGAACCGGACCGGTCGGGCTGCCGGGGGGCGAGGTCGCGCCGGACGCCTTGTCCGGCGGTGCGGCCGGGCCCGGTGCGCTCGGGCCACTGCTGGCCACCGTCCTCGACGCCCTGGACACCGGCACCGCCATGCGCTCCGGACCACTGCCGGCCGGCAGCCCCGCCGAGATCGCCGCGCTGGTCGGCGACGCCCTGGCCGCCGCCCGCGGCCGCGACGCGCTCGCCCGCCTCACCGAACTCCTCGCCTACGGCGCCGCCGACCCCGCCGACCCCGCCTGCGCCGCCCACCTGCACTGCCCGCCGCTCGCCGTCGCCGCCGCGGCCGACCTCGCCGTGAGCGCCCTCAACCCGTCACAGGACTCCTGGGACCAGGCCCCCGCCGCCACGGCGCTCGAGACCGCGCTGCTCGCGGAACTCGCCGAACTGGTCGGCTACGACCCCCGGCGCTCCACCGGGGTCCTCACCTCCGGCGGCACCGAGTCCAACCTGATGGGGCTCATGCTCGCGCGCGACCAGAAACTCGACGGCATCGTGGAGCTGGACGGGATCCCGGCGGGCGCCCGGCCGTGCATCTTCGCCTCCGAAGCCGCGCACTTCTCCGTCCAGCGCGCCGCCGCACTCCTCGGACTCGGCGAACGGGCCGTCGTCCCCGTCCCCGTCGACCGTCAACTCCGGATGCGGGAAGACGAGTTGGAGCGGGCACTGGCCGAGGCCGGCTGGGCGGGACGGACCCCGATCGCCGTCGTCGCCACCGCCGGCACCACCGACACCGGAGCCGTCGACCCGCTGGCCGCCGCCGCCGACCTCGCCGGACGGTACGGCGCCTGGCTGCACGTCGACGCCGCGTACGGCGGCGGGGCGCTGCTCTCCGACCGGCTCGCCCCGCTGCTCGACGGCATCGCCCGCGCCGACTCGGTCTCCCTCGACTGGCACAAGCTCGGCTGGCAACCGGCCGCCGCCGGGATCTTCCTGGTCCGCCGCGCCGAAACGTACGTCTCACTCGCCCGCCGTGCCGAATACCTCAACCCCGTCGACGACGAACAGGCCGGCTACCCCAGCCTGCTCGGCCGCTCCCTGCGCACCACCCGCCGCGCCGACGCCTTCAAACTCGCCGTCACCCTGCGCACCCTCGGGCGAGAGGGCCTCGGCCGCCTCGTCGACACCTGCCACGACCTCGCCCACGTCGCCGCCGACGCCATCCGCGCCGACCCCTCCCTCGAACTGCACGCCGACCCCGTCCTCACCGCTGTCCTCTTCCGCTACCGCCCGCAGGGTGTGACGGACGGGGAGGCACTCGACGAGCTGAACGGCCGACTGCGGCGGCTGTTGCTGCGCAGCGGGCGGGCGGTGGTCGGGCGCACGGAACTGCCGGGGGCGGGGCCGGGCCGAGTGCGGTTGAAGCTGACGCTGCTCAACCCGCACACGACAGCCGGGGAGGTCGGGACGCTGCTGCGGGAGGTGGTGGGCGCGGGTCGCAAGGTGGCGGGCGAACGGGCGGGGTAGCGGCTCCTCCAGAGGCGCCGTGCTCCACTCGTCGTGCTTCAAGCGTCGCGGTTCGGGCGTCGTGGTTCACGTATCGCGGCTCGGGCGTCACACGGTTCGTGTGGCGCCCTTTCTTCTGTTCCCAAATCAGAAGCCTTTTTCCGGAGCGGTGTTGGAGGAAGTGACACTGGCGTGGGAGGCTGTTCGGGGCTATCGGACCGTGCCCTGACAATGTCCGTGGACATAGCTTCGCGAGGGTGTACAGGCTGTTTCCGGCCGCCCGGTGATCACATTCCGCCAACCCCCGGGTAGGGCTTGCGGAGATCCCGAAGAGCGGCGGTAACTTCATGTGGCCGCAGCCCCACCATGCGCACACGGCACCCCGGGGTAGGTCGCCTGATCAGGCACTCGTCGCCCAGGCGCGGTGATCACTCCCTGGCATCCGGGTGAACTCCGCCTATCCGCCGTGCATTTCTGTGAACCCCGGTAAATCCACGTGAACCCCCGTCCTGTGACCATGCTGTGAAGCGGAGGCAAGGCATGCGCGAAACCATCCCGGACGACGAGCCGATAACCACCCCGGCGGGCCTGTACGAGGCCCTCCCGTACTCCCGTCGGTGCCGGGAGATCTGGCAGCGGGGCGAGCACCTGCTCATCGGTGTCAGTCCGGGGAACAGCTATTTCAGTCACCGCCGGATCGCCGAACTCATCGGGTGGGGGCTGGAGTTCTTCGAGCGCATCGACATCGTGTACGCCGACCTCCATGTCGCGACCCAGTTCGAGGCCTTCGGCCACACCCCCGAGCACGCGCAGCGGCGGGCCGCCAAGGAGGTCAAGGCCACCGCCCGCCGGATCGACCGGGGCGTGGCGGATTCCGGCTCCCAGAGTGCCGTACGGGTGCACGCCCTGTCCGACTTCACCGCCGACGACGCCTACCGGCGGCTGCATCGCCAGGCCGTCGACGGCCTGCGGACCGACCCGGTGTACCGGGCCGCTGCGGAGGGCATGGCGCGCGGCTTCCTGACCGCCCGGCTGGACGAGGGACTGGCTCCCAACGAGCCCCAACTCGCCGCCGGACTGCGCTACATCACGGCCGAGCTGCCGTTCTTCCTGGACACCCCGGCGCTCCTCGGGGTGTCGTCCTCGGTCAGCTGCTACCACCTGCAGCTGCCGCTCACGCCCGTCCTGTTCGGGCGGGACGAGGGGATGCGGGCGGCGGCGGGCCAGGCCTACGCGGTGGTCCGGCCGGCCCACGTGCCCTCGGTTCCGGCCGTCCTCGCGTCCGAGCTGCCGGCGGCGGGGCGCGAACCGGTCGTGACCGGAGCCGCGCCGGTCGGAGCCGGTCCCGCCCGGGCCGCATAGCCAACTCCCTGTCCCTCTCCGGGCTTACCGCCGCTTCACCCAAGGAGCCACACGTGACGGAACTGCTGACGACCGACCTGACCTTCCCGCTCTCCAGGCGGGGCGACGTGCTCCCCGAGGAGGCCAACCGGCTGCGCGAGCAGCAACCGATCGCCCGGGTCCGCACCATGACCGGCGACCCCGCCTGGCTGGTCAGCAGCTACGAGCTGGCCAAGCAGGTGTTGGAGGACGAACGGTTCAGCCTCAAGGACACCGCCAACCCCGGTGTCCCGCGCCAGTACGCGCTGACCATCCCGCCGGAGGTGGTCAACAACATGGGCAACATCAACAGCGCCGGGCTGCGCAACGCCGTCATGAAGACGCTCTCCCCGCGTGCCGACAAGGAACTCGACGGCTGGCTGCAGGCCGAAGCCCACCGCCTGATCGACGCATTGGAAATGCAGGGCGCGCCCGGCGAACTGCGCGACGGCTTCACCGAGCCGTACTCGGCCGCGCTGCACTGCCGACTGCTCGGCATCCCGTCCGACGACTGGCGGCGGCTGATGTCCGGAATCGACGTGGCCTTCCTGACCAGCCCGGTGCCCTTCGAGGGGGCAACGCCCAACTGGTACAGGGACCTCGGCTACATGCTGGGGAAGCTCAACGCCGATCCGGAGCCGGTGGACGGGCTGCTCGGGCGGTTCGCCTGGCTGCGCCGCTCCCCGGACGTCTCGGACCGGGTGAGCGACGAACTGCTCGCCACCGTCGCCCTGTCGCTGTTCGGCGCGGGCGCGGTGTCCACCTCGGCCTTCCTGCTGAACGCCGTCATCTATCTGTGTGAACAGCCCGAACTCGCCGAGCGGTTGCGGCGGGAGCCCGCGCTGATCGGCCGCGCGGTGGACGAGCTGCTGCGGGTCAACCTGTCGATCGGTGACGCGCTGCCGCGGCTGGCGCTCGCGGACGTCCAGGTGGGCGATGTCCTGGTGCGGGAGGGCGAGTTGGTGCTCGTCCTGGTCGAGGGTGCCAACCACGACCCGGCGGTCTTCCCGGACCCGGAGCGGATCGACTTCGACCGGACGGAGAACCCGCACCTCGCCTTCGGGGCCGGCCGCCACTTCTGCCCGGCCTCGGCGCTCGGCCGTACGCACGCCGAGATCGCCGTTACCGCCCTGGTCGAGCGGCTGCCGAAGCTGAGGCTCGCCCTGCCCGTCGAGCAGCTGGCCTGGCGGCCGGGGTTCATCAAGCGCATGCCGGAGCGGCTGCCGGTGGTGTGGTGACGCGGTGCTGCCGGTGGCTGCGCGGGGTCAGGCGCCCATGAGGACGTCGCGGGCCAGCTCCCACGTGGCCGGGTCGGCGGCGACGAGGAGGCCGTCCTCGCAGCCGGGGGCCTCGGGGCGGTAGGGGCTGCCGTCCAGCCGGGCGGACACGCCGCCGGCCTCGGTGACGAGCAGGGAGCCGGGGGCGTGGTCCCAGGGGAGGGTGCGCCAGTACAGGATGAAGTCGAACCGGCCCTCGGCGATGTCCGGGTACTCGACCCCGGCGGCGTTCCGGCCGGGGCGGATCTCGCCGAACACGGAGCAGTTGGCTTCGAGGCGCTGGCGGTGGTCCGGTTCGAGAAAGCGGCTCTTCAGGACGCCGGTCAGCTTGGCGGGGTCGGCCGGTGCCGGCGGGCGGGTGAGGCGCCCGCCGTCGCGCCAGGCTCCGGCGCCCAGTTCGGCGCGGTAGGCGGTGGCGGTCGCGGGCTGCCAGATCCAGGAGGCCACGGTCTGGCCGGCGCGGACGAGGGAGCACATCACGGCGTAATCGGGGCGGCCGGCGACGAAGTTGGAGGTGCCGTCGACCGGGTCGACCAGCCAGGCGGCGGGCTCGTCGTGGAGGGCGCGGGCGAGCGAGGGGGCGGCGGCGACGGCCTCCTCGCCGACCACGGGCACCGGCAGCAGCTCGTACAGGCGGCGGGCGATGATGGCCTCGGCCTCACGGTCGGCGATCGTCACGACCTCGCCGGGTGCCTTCTCCATCACCTCGCCGGCGGCCAGCGCCCGGAAGCGCGGTTCCACCGCCTCGGCCGATGCCTCGGCGAGTATCTCCGCCACCTTGTCCATCAGCACGTTCGCGCTCCCTTCGCTGCTTACCACTGTCGCACGAGTGTGCGGAGGGGGCTGCGGCGGACGGGGGAGGCGAACAGCTGACAGCTGACGGATGACAGATGTTGAAATCTGTTATCTGTTATCTGTCAGCCGTTATCTGTCGTCTGTCGACTGAACTCCGTCAGCCGTCAGCCGTCAGCCGCCAGCCGCCGGCCGTCGCCCGTTCGCCCTCACCCGCCCAGGTAGTGGAAGCCCGGGCGCGGGTGCATCAGGAACTCGTGGTGCGAGATGTTCCACGCGTACGCGCCCGCCATGGCGAACAGCACCCGGTCCGCCGCCCGCAGCCCCTCCGCGCCGTCGGCCGCCTGGGTGAGGACGTCCTTCGGGGTGCAGAGCTGCCCGGCCAGGGTGGCGCGGCCGGTGGTGACGGCGGGGCGTGGCCACGGGTGCGGCCAGGCGTCCACCGCAAGCACCTCGAAGGGCTGGGAGTGCCCCCGGGTTGCCGGGGTGCGCAGGTGGTGGGTGCCGCCGCGGACCACCGCGAAGTCCTCGCCGTGGCTCTGCTTCACGTCCAGCACCTCGGTCGCGTACCAGCCGCAGTAGGCGGTGAGCGCCCGGCCCGGTTCGATCCGCAGGGTGAGGCCGGGGTGGTCGTCGAGCAGCTTGGCCAGGCCCTCTCCGAAGGCCGTCCAGTCGAAGCGCGCCGCCGGGTCCTGGTAGTCCACGGCCATCCCGCCGCCGATGTTGACCTCCTCGAGCGGGAAGCCGTGCCGCTCGGCGAGCGCGGCCGACCAGGCGACGATCTGCGACGCGACCGACAGCTGTTCCGCTGCCGCGAGCCCGCTCGCCAGGTGGGCGTGCACGCCGCGCAGGCGCAACTGTCGCGCCGACGGGCCGCCGTCGGTGAGCAGCCGGACGCACCGTTCGGCCTGCTCCGGGTCCAGGCCGAACGGTGTCGGCCGTCCGCCCATCGCCAGCGGCACGGCGTCGAGCGCGTCCGTGGTGACGGCCAGGTTGACCCGCAGCAGTACGTCCACGACCGTTTCCGGCCGGTCCGCGAGCGCGGCGGCGAGGCGGTGCAGTTCCTGCTCGCTCTCGATGTGCCAGCGGTGCACCCCGGCCGCCACCGCGGCGGCGATCTCGGCCGGGGTCTTGCCCGGTCCGCCGAACGCCAGTGGGGCGTCCGGCACGGCGGCCCGCACGTGCGCCAACTCGCCGCCGCTGGAGACCTCGTAGCCGTCGACCGCGTCGCGCAGCGCGATGAGCAGCGGCGCCTCCGGGTTGGCCTTGGCGGCGTAGTACAGCTCGACCCGCTCGGGCAGCGCGGCCCGGACGGCGGCGGCGTGCTCGCGCAGTGCGGCCAGGTCGTAGACGTAGGCGGGCAGTTCGTCGGGCACGAGGGCGGCGACGTGGCTGCGGACGGTTTCGGCGGCGCGGTCGGTCTCGGTGGC
The DNA here is from genome assembly GCF_055575795.1 of Kitasatospora sp. NPDC034023. Taxonomy (NCBI): domain Bacteria; kingdom Bacillati; phylum Actinomycetota; class Actinomycetes; order Kitasatosporales; family Streptomycetaceae; genus Kitasatospora; species Kitasatospora sp. NPDC034023. Next base: position 20,501 of record NZ_JBVIRY010000020.1, on the reverse strand, counting down.
GCGGACGGTTTCGCCGGCGCGGACGGTCTCGGTCATCGGGCGATGCTCCCGGCGGGAAGGCGGACGGGCATGCGGGCGGCCTCGGCGAGGACGGAGCCGGCCAGCGGGGAGGGCATCCGGACGTAGCCGGCCTCGCGGTCGGCCTTGCGCTCCCAGCGGGTCAGCAGGTTGGCCTTGGCGGGCAGTGGGACGCCGGCGAGCAGGGCGCGCAGCCGGGGCGGGCAGCCGTGGGCGGTGCCGTACTCCTCCAGGGTGTCCCGGACGGCCTGCCAGAGCGCGCATTCCAGCTCGGGGTGCCGGTCGGCGAGGGCGGCGAGCAGCTCGGATACGTGGTTGACGAGCAGGCAGTAGACCACCCGGTCCCAGCCGCGCTCGGCGTCGTACGTCATCGGTCCGGCCACCTCGGGCGGGAGGGCGGCGAGGATGTCGGCGTTGTGCTCGGGGACGAGCTTGGTGCCTTCCAGGTCGCGGAGGAGCACCTGGACCGGGTGCCCGGTGGCGTCCACGCCGATGAGCACGTTCTGCAGGTGCGGCTCCAGCACCACGCCGTGGTCGAAGTAGGCGGCCAGGACCGGCGGGAGGAGCAGCCGCAGGTAGGCGCGCCACCATTCCAGCGCCGCCGCGCCGTCCGGAACCATGTCCGAACTGCCGTCCAGCAGGCGGGAGATGTGCGCGGAGCTGGTCGGGTGCTCGTCGGCGACGGCGGCCGCGAGCAGTGGGGTGACGCCGGGGCGCAGCACGCCGCCGAAGCCCTCGCGGACGATCAGGCCGAAGCCCTCGTACAGCGCCCGGTCGGGGTGGCCGTCGGCGCCGGGCAGGGCGAGGGTGCGGAAGGCCGGTTCGCGGAGCATCGCCGCGTCGGGGAAGCGCCGGGCGAGGTCGGCGAGCGCCGGGGCGAGCAGTCGGGTGAGCGCGACGGCGCCGGTGAGCTCGTAAGCGGCGTTCTTGCGCAGGCAGTTGGTGATGCGGACGTTGAGGCTGAACTTCAGGAAGGCGTCGGCACCGTGCAGGGTTCGCACGGACGCGGTGGCGGTGAACCGCTCGCCGCGCGGGCCGAGGTCGAGGACATCGCCTCGGGCCATGGCGTCGGGCAACAGCGGGTGGTCGCCGATGAGTTGGTACTGCCAGGGATGGACGGGCAGCAGCCGGTAGCCGTCCGGCACCTCGCCGAGGCCGTCCAGCAGCGCGCTGACGCTCCCGTCCAGCGACTCCTCGGCCAGCAGTTCGGGGCGGACGGCGAGGTGGCGCAGGGGGAAGTCCGCGCGGGACTCCGGGGCGTACCGGCGCCAGTCGCCGCGGGCGGCGGAGCGGGACTTGGGGGCCGGGTGGAAACGGTGTCCGAACAGCAGGGCCTGCTCGGACTCCAGGTAGCGGTCGGCGCCGGCGGTCGGACGGCGGGCGAGGCCCTGGCGGACCCCGTCGTGGCTGGACGCCACCTGGTCGAGGAACTCCTCGTTGACCGTGCCGGTGCGCAGCTCCAGCTCGTCCTGGACGTACCCGGCCAGCTCCTGCCAACCCAACTCGGCCCAGTCGCCATCCCGTTCGACCTCGACCGGCCCGGTGAAGCGGTGTGCGCCGAGCAGCGAGGTACGGCGCAGGGCGACCCGCAGCAGGGCGCCGCGGCGGGGCAGCCGCAGCAGCAGACGGCCGTCGTCGGCGGCGGTCTGGTGCTCGGGCGCGGAGACCTCGCGCAGCAGGCAGTTCAGCAGGGTGTGGGCCACCGCCTCGTCGGCGGTGGGCAGTTCGCCGGTGCTCGGGCCCGCACCGATGCGGTGCGCGTGGGTGATCGGTGCGTGGGCGATCGGTGCGTGGGTGATCGGTGCGTCGGCGATCGGCGCGGGGGCGGTCGGCTCGTGGGCCGTCGGCTTGTCGGTCATCTGCTCGGCGGTCATCGGCGACTCCAGCGCTGGCGGAGGGACGGGAGGGTGAGTGCGGTGGCCGCGACGGCGGCCAGCAGGGCGGCGGCGGTTCCGGCCACCACGGGGGCGGCGGCGCCGAATCGCCCGTTGGCCAGCGCGGCGACGGCGCCGGCGGCGACGGCGCCACCCTTGGAGACGAGTTCGAGGGTGCCGAACATCCGGCCGGGCGCGCGCCCCTTGGCGGCCCCGGCGGCGAGCACGGCGAGGCACACGAGGCCCAGGGTGAGCCCGGCCCCGAGCAGCAGTCGGACGGCGATGAACACGGGCAGCGAGTACGCGACGGCGTGTCCGGCCAGGCCGAGCGCGACGAAGCCGAAGCCGAGCGCGATGCCGGTGTGCGGACGGGAGCCGAACACGGTGTGGGTGCGGGCGGCGAACACCAGGTAGCACAGGTGCGGCAGGGCGAAGAGCACGCCGGTGGTGATGCCGTCCACACCGGGCAGGCGCTGTTCGGCGAGGGCGATGAGGTACGGGAAGGAGATGACCGTCGCGAAGACGAAGGCGAACTCGAAGACGTAGAGCGTCAGGAGCGATGCCGAGACGGTCTTCTCGGACGCCCGGCCCGCGGTGGCCTCCGGGGCCTCGGGGCACTCGGGTTCGGGCAGCAGCGAGAGGAACACCGCGGCCGTGAGCGGGAGCACGGCCATCACCAGGTACTGGCGGTGCGGGTTGATCCACGGGGAGAGTGCCCCGACCAGGATCGGCGCGGCCACCAGGGCCGCCCGCGCGCTGCCCTGCATGAGGGTGAGCGCGCGGGAGAGTCGACTCCCGTCGAGTGCGGCGGCCAGGTAGCCGTTGGTGGCGGCGAAGGTGCCGCCGAGGAAGCCCTGGAGGACCAGTGCGAGGGTGAAGGCGGGCAGGCTGTCGGCGGCTCCGGCCAGCAGGAAGGAGACGGTGAGCCCGAGTTGGGCGCGCAGCAGCAGCCGCTTGCGGCCGAAGCGGTCGGCCAGCCGGCCCCACAGCGGCGCGCCGATCCCGCTGAACACCGTCGGCACGATGTACAGCACGCCGGCCCAGCGGGCCTGGGGGTCGCCGAGTCCGGGCAGGATCGCGGTCAGGTACGGCGGCAGGCCGAGCGCAGCGAAGGATGCGACGAAGTAGCAGGCCGCGACGGCGTGCACCTGGCGTCGGCCGAGCCCGCCGGACTGCGCGGCCGAGGGCTGCGACTGCTGCGGCAGGGTCTCCACGGTCATCGGGTGGTCCCGTCGGCGTGCGCGGCGTCGCGTACGGCACCCCGCGCGGGGCCGCGTGCGGCACCCCGCGCGGGGTCGCGTGCGGCGTCGCGCAGGTGGTCGCCCGGCTGGTCGCGCAGGTAGTTGGGGCCGCTGGTGTAGTGCTTGTTGATGTCGGCGGCGCCCGAGCGCTTCTTGCTGAGCAGCGTGCCGGCGGTGACCATGGCCTTGACCGGCAGACGCTCGGCGTCCAGCAGTGCCGCCCGCAGCGGCTCGCCCACCGGCCCGAGCCGTTCGATGGCCTCCGCCGTGCGCTTGCGCAACAGGGCAAGGGCGTCCGGGAGTTCGGCTCGGCCGTGGTCGGCGAGGCCGAAGGCGAGCGAGCCGGTGCAGAGGTGGCCGGTGATGGTGGCGAACAGGTCGGTGAGCGCCCGGTCGTCGTCGCCGAAGATCCGCTGGTCGTCGAACTCGGCTGCGGAAGGGGCGAGTTCACCGAGGGCCGCGGTCATCCGGGCGGTGTGCACACGCGGGCCGTCGTCGTCCTTGTAGAGCAACCGCAGGCCGTCCCGGTCGAGCACCAGCGAGGTGTTCTGCTGGTGCGACTCCAGGGCGATGCCGTAGCCGAACAGCGTGGTCTGCCAGTCCAGCAGCAGCTCCAGCAGGGCGTCGTAGCAGGCCAGGACGTCGCCGCCGTGGTAGCGGTCGGCGAGGTGGTCGATGACCAGGCGGCCGTCCGGTGCGGGGGCCGACAAGGCGGCCAGCGGGAGGGTCGACGCCCCCTCCAACCCGGCCGGGTAGCGGCGCAGCAGGACGGCCAGCAGCTCGTGCCCGGCGTGCGCCCAGGTCTGCTCGTCGGCGTGCAGGATCCGGCCGGCGAACCGAGGCTCGCGCTCCAGGACGGCCTCGAACAGCCGCTGGCCGGCCGCGCCGTCGACCAGTGTGCCGGGCTTGATCGTGCGGCGGTTGAGGCGGCCCAGGGTGGCGGTGGCGAGCGGGAGTTTGAGGTGGCAGGCGGGGTCGTCGGCGACGGCGACGGTGCGCATGGACAGGGTCGGAACGACGGTCAGGTACGGCCGTTCGGCGAGCACCGCGCGGTCGGCCAGGCCGGTGGCCGCCAGTGCCTCGTCCAGCGGCGCGCCGACGGTGAGCGGGTGGACCGGCAGGGTGGTCCAGCCGTCGCCGGGGCACTGGTCGGCGAGGCCGAGCCAGGCCGGGGTGGGCCACCAGCTGGGCAGTGGCCGCTCGCCGTGGACGGTCAGCGCGTCGGTTGGCACGGCCAGCCAGCGCAGTTCGAAAGCCGAGTGGAACTCGGGTGCGTAGGACCGCAGTTGGGGATCAGTGAGGCCGGAGCGGCCGCGCGCGGTCGGGTAGACCGGGTGATCGAGGTAGGCGGCCAGGGTGTCGTAGCCGAGGGCGGCGGCGAGGCCGGTCCAGTCGGTCGGGTCGGCGCCGTACAGGTCGGTCAGCCGGTCGTGCACCTCGGCGCGGGCCCGCTCGTGCAGCTCCATGGTGGTCAGGGTCTGCCGGCACTCCTCGGCAAAGTCCGCCCAGCCGGGCCGGTCCTCGGCCTCGGCCAGCCCGGCGAGGGCCGCCACGACGGTGTCCGGGCCGGTGATCCGGTGCCCGTCGAGCTCCAGCATCGGCAGTCGGGCGGCGTACTCGCACTGGAAGCCCTCCGGGGCCACCGGCAGGGCGAGTCGCAGCTCGGCGACGGTCAGCCAGGGGCCGTCCGGACGCTCCTCGACGGCGCCGCTGGTTCGCAGGCCGAGGACGTCCTCGCGGAGCAGGGCGGAGAGCACCCGCAGGGTGAGCTGCTCGGCGGCGGTGGTGGGACGGCCCTGGCTCGTGGCGCGGGGGTCGCTCATCGGGCGGGCGTCGCCGGTGGGGTGGACGTCGCTCATCGGGTGGACGTCGCCGGTGGGGCGGGCCTCGGCGGCTGCGGGCCGGTCTCCGGCGGTCACGGGGTGATCTCCCACCGGTTGGCGGCGAGGAAACGGGCGACGGCGGCGTCCACCGCGCCCTGGTCGGCGCCGACGGCCCAGATGACGCCCAGGTAGTCGCGGTTGGTGCGGTAGTGCTCGTGGCGTTCGCCGAGCGCGCGCAGCGGGCAGTATGCGAGCCGGACGCCGTCGTGCACCTCGTCGGACGGACCGGGGGCGGCGGTCAGGACGCCGGCGCGGGCGGCGCACACCGCCTCGTTACGGGCCCGGCGGGGGGTGGCGGCGCACCGCTCGGCCAGGTCGGCGGGCAGTTCGCGGCCCAGGTGGACGCCGAGGATGAGCTCGAACAGGGGTATGTCGAGGATCTCGGCGAGCATCAGGTCGCACTGGTCGCCGATGGCACGGTAGTTGACCTCGATGATGCGGGCGCGGCCGTCCGGCTGGAGGACGAACTCGGTGTGGCAGGCGCCGAGTCCCACACCGAGCGCGTCGAGTTGGGCGAACACCTGGTCGACCACCGGCTGAGGGTGCGCCGGGACGAAGGTGAGCACCTCCTCGATGAAGTCCGGCGGCGGGGAGAGCCGGGTGCGGAAGCCGCCGAGGACGTGTCGGCGGCGGCCGTCGCCGAGGGTCTCCAGGGTGTACAGCTGCCCGTCCAGGAACTCCTCGACCACCAGGGTCGCTCCGGCCCTGCGGTGCTGGATCTCCTGGCAGCGCTGGGCGAGTTCGGCGGCGTCGGCGACCAGGGTGACGTCCTCGCTGGCCACCCCTTCGCGCGGTTTGACCACGCAGGGGAACGGCGGGTCCAGCTCGGCCGGGTCCTGCCCGGGGGCCAACTCGGCGGACCAGACGGTGTCCTGGCCGGTCAGCGCGAGGTGGCGGCGCAGCTGGCCCTTGTCCTTGGCACGCAGCGCGGCCTTCCAGTCCTTGGCCGGGAGGCCGAAGTACTCGGCGGCCAGGGCGGTCTGGGTCTGCAGGTGGTCGCTGTTGCTGAACACCGCGTCGGGCGCGTGGTCGGGGGAGGCCAGGGCACGGCGGGAGACCAGGCTGACGACGGCGCGGAAGTCGCGCACGTCGCACTCCAGGACTTCGGGCGCCGCGAAGGGGAGCGTGGCGTAGGCCTGCCGGTGGGGTTCGGCGCAGTCGGTGAGGACGGTGACGTCGAGCCCGAGCCGGGCGGCGGCGGGCAGGAAGCCGGCGGTGACCGAGTCGGTGGGGTTCAGGGCGAGCAGGTAGAGCCGCATGGAGAGTCCTCGGAGGGATGGCGGAGGAGGGTGGGCGAACGGATGACAGCTGACAACTTTCGAAATCTGTTACATGTCAGCTGCCAGCTGTTGTCGGTCAGCTGTCGGTTGTCAGCTGTCATCCGTTCGCCGGCGTTCGCGGGACGACTACTGGGGCGCGTCCACACCCGCGGCCTTGGCGATGTCGACGAGCATCGCGTCGGCGGCCTGGACGCCGATGCCGGACATCCAGGTCTCGTCCGGGACGTTGAACACCTTGTTGTTCTTGACGGCGTTCAGGCCCTGCCAGACCGGGGTCTGCTGGACCTCGCTCTCCTTGGTCTTGGTCGGGTCGTCGGCGGTGGTGACGAACACCAGGTCGGCGTCGGCCTGGTTGATCTGCTCGGCGCTGACCTCGACGATGTTCTGGTCCACGTCCTGCGAGGCCGGGCGAGCCAGGCCGACGTCCTTGAGCACCACGCCGCTGTAGGAGGACTTGGCGTACAGGCGGGTGGGCCCGGCCACGAAGCGGACCACCGACGCGGTCGGCATGGTCCCGTTGAACTTGGCCTTGATCTCCTCGCCGAGCTTCTTCGCCCGCGCCTCGTAGTCCGCGAGCGCCTTCTTGGCCTCGTCCTCCTTGCCGAGCGCCTGGGCGTACAGCGCCAGGTTCTCCTTCCACGGGAACCCGGTGGTCTCGGCCAGCACGGTCGGGGCGATCGCGTTCAGCTGGGAGTACACCTTGGCGTGGCGGACCTTGGAGGAGAGGATCAGGTCGGGCTTGAGGGAGGCGATCAGCTCCAGGTTCGGCTCGTTCATCGGGCCGACGTCCTTGGTGTCCTTGATCTTGTCCCTGAGGTAATTGGGGAACCCGCCCTCGGTCTTCATGTGCGGGGACACCGCGCCGACCGGCGTGATGCCGAGCAGGGTGACGTCGTCCAGCTCGCCGCTGTCCAGGACGACGACGCGCTTGGGCCGACTCTTGAGCTCGGCGGTGCCGGCGGCGTGCTTGACGCTGCGCGGGAACCCGGCGGCGGTGCCGGCCGAGGCGGAGGCCGCGGAGTCGCCGCCGGACTTGGCACCGTCCCCGCTGCTGCCGCAGGCGGCGAGCAGGGTGGTCGAGAGGGCGACGGCGAGGGCGGCGACGGGGAGTCGGCGGTTCATCGGGGTTCCTTGGATCGGGTCGAACGGGGGGACGGGTGAGGGAAGTTCAGGGCGCCACGGAGTCAGCGGACGCAGCGGAAGCAGTTGAAGCAGCGGAGGAAGTGGAGCCGGTGGAGGCAGCGGGGGCGGCACCGGAGGCGGCACCGGAGCACCGTGCCCGATTCCGTGCCCGATTCCGCGCCCGCGGCACGACCAGCGGCGTGCCGGTCTCCGGGTCGGGCACGATCCGGCACGGCACCTGGAAGACGGTCTCCACCAGCTCGGCCGTCAGCACCTCCGACGGCGGACCGGCGGCCGCGAGCCGCCCGTCCTTGAGCACCACCAGGTGGTCGGCGTACCGGGCGGCCTGCCCGAGGTCGTGCAGCACCATGACGACGGTGCGTCCGGCCTCGGCGTGCAGGTCGGCGACCAGGTCGAGCACGTCGAGCTGGTGACGCAGGTCCAGGAAGGTGGTCGGCTCGTCGAGCAGCAGCAGGTCGGTCTCCTGGGCGAGCGCGAGCGCGATCCAGACCCGCTGACGCTGCCCGCCGGAGAGTCGGTCGACCTGCCGGTCGCGCAGCTCGGCGGTGCCGGTGCGCTCCAGCGCCTCCTCGACGGCGGCCTGGTCGGCCTTGGACCACGGGCTGAGCATCCGCTGGTGCGGGTACCGTCCGAGCCGTACCAGCGCCTCGACGGTGACTGCCTCTGGTGTGACCGGTTGCTGCGGAAGCAGGCCCATCCGCTTGGCGAGTGCCCGGGCGGGCATCCGGTGGATGTCCGCGCCGTCCAGGGTGACGGTGCCGGCGGCCGGGTCGAGCAGTCGGACGAGCCCGCGCAGCAGCGTCGACTTGCCGCAGGCGTTCGGTCCGACGATCGCGGTGACGGCGTTGCCGGGCAGTTCGAGGTCGAGCCCCTCGACGATGGTGCGGTCGCCGTAGCGCAGGCCGAGGCCCCGGGCGGCCAGCCGGTTCGCGGGCACAGCGGCGGGCACGGCGGCGGCCACAGCGGAGGTCGCGGGGGAGGTCCCGGCAGCGGGCACGGCGGAGGTCTCCGGGGACGTTGCGGCGGCGGGCACGGCGATGGCCGCGGTGGAGGTCTCGACGGAGGTCATCAGCTGCTCCTCTGGGGAAGCCGGCCCTGGCGGATCATCAGCACCAGGAGCCAGGGCGCGCCGAGGGTGGCGGTGACGGCACCGACCGGCAGGCCGTGGACGGGGATCACGTGGAGCACCAGGAGGTCGGCGGAGAGCAGCAGCACGGCGCCGGTGAGCGCGGTGAGGCCGAGCGTGCCGAGGGTGGGCGGCCCGGCGAGCAGCCGGACGAGGTGCGGGACGGCGAGCGCGACGAAGGCGACCGGCCCGGTGAGGGCGGCGGCCAGCGAGGCGAGGGTGATGGTGAGCAGCAGCAGCCAGAGCCGGTCGCGGGCCGGGTTGAGGCCGAGGCTGCCGGCGGAGTCGTCGCCGAGGTCGAGCACGGCGATCCGCCGCTGACAGAGCAGGGCGCCGACGGCGGTCAGCGCGATGGCGGAGCCGCCGATCCACACCTCGGTCCAGTTGCGGCCGTAGAGCGAGCCGGTGGTCCACTGCAGCGCCGAGGAGGCCAGCTCGGCCGGGAACCGTACGATCATCAGGTTCACGGCGGCGGCCAGGCCCTGCTGCACCGCCAGGCCGACCAGCACCAGCCGGGTGACGGCCATCTTCGAGCGCCAGGCGAAGCCGCCGAGCAGCAGCGCCGCGAGCAGCCCGCCGCCGACCGCGGCCAGCGGGATCAGCTGCTGGGAGGCGCCGGTGGCGAGCATCAGCACCGCGCCGAAGGAGGCGCCGCCGGTGATGCCGATGGTGTCGGGGGCGGCCAGCGGGTTGCGGAACAGCCGCTGCAGCATCGAGCCGGCCATCGCCAGTCCGGCGCCCGCGATCAGGGCGGAGACGACGCGGGGCGCGCGGAACTGCTGCACCACCAGGACGTTGCCGGGATCGCCCTGTCCGACGAGCGCGCGCAGCGCGTCCCAGACGGGGATGCCGACCTGCCCGGTGCCGAGCGCGACCCCGGTCAGCAGCACCAGCAGCGCGGCGGCGACCAGCGACCAGACGGCGGTACGGGTCCGGCGGCGGGCGAGGGCCCGGGCGGGGAGGAGGAGCGCGGTCACCGGGCCACCTTCCGGGCCAGCACCGCGAGCAGCGGTGCGCCGAGGAAGGCCGTGACGATGCCGACCTCGATCTCGGACGGGCGGACCACCAGTCGGCCGAGCACGTCGGCGGTGAGCAGCAGCAGCGGACCGGCGATCAGACAGCCGGGCAGTAGCCAGCGGTGGTCGTTGCCGAGCAGCGGGCGGACCAGGTGCGGGGCGGCCAGTCCGATGAACGCCACCGGCCCGGCGACGGCCACCGCACTGCCCGCGAGGAGGACGACGGCGAGCCCCCCGGCCACCCGGATCCGGGCCACCGGCACGCCCAGCGACTGCGCGGTCTCGTCACCGAGGGCCAGCGCGTTGAGCGCGGGCGAGATGGCGAGGGCGCCGACCAGACCGAGCGCGAGGAAGGGCAGGACGGGGGTGAGGGCGTCCAGGTGCCGCCCGGCGATCGAGCCGACCAGCCAGAACCGGGCCTCGTCCAGAGTGCGGTGACTGGCCAGCATCAGCGCCGAGGTCCAGGAGGTGAGCACCACGGTGAGTACGGTGCCGCCGAGCGCGAGCCGGACCGGGTCCAGGTCCCCGCCGCGCCGGGACATCGCGTACGCGGCGACGGCGGCGACAGCCGCGCCGGCGAAGGCGAACCAGACGTACTCGACCGGCCGGGAGAGGTCCAGCACGTAGATCGCGGCGACCACGGCGAGGCTCGCGCCCGCGTTGATGCCGAGGGTGACCGGGGAGGCCAACGGGTTGCGGGTGACGCCCTGGGCGACCGCCCCGGCGACGCCGAGCGCGGCCCCGACGGCCAGCCCGATGAGCGTGCGCGGGACCCGAAGGCCCGTCACCACATCGGCGTCACCGCCGTGGGCGGCGCCGGTGAGGGCGTCGACGACGGCGGACAGCGGAATGGATCGGGAGCCCAGGGCCAGGCTCAGGGCCGCACACAGCACGAGCGCGCACACGCCGGCGGCCAGCAGCAAGGGCTGCCGGACCGCCGAGGCACGAGGCGTCGCCGGGGCTGTGGAGGCCGACGGTTCGGTTCTCAGCACGAGGCGATATCTTAGGTTAGGTTTACCTAAGTTCGTCAAGGCGGGGTTCGTTTGCCCCCGACCGGTCCCGATTGACCCCCCGACTGCCCCCCGACCGATCCGGCGTGCCGGATCAATGTGTCGATCGGCGAGGTCCTGCGTGGTCGCCGAGCGACATGAGGCATTGTAAGGTGAGCCTCACCTTAATCGATCATACGGAATCGATCTCGGGAGTGTCGATGGTTCCCGGAACACCCCTGCCCGTCGTGCCTCGCGGCGCCCTGCCGCTCGCGGCGTCCACCGCGCTCGTCGGCGACTACCGGCGGCTGCTGGAGCTGTGCCCGGTGCTGGAGCTGCGCCTGCTCGACGCTGCCGAGCCCGCCCCGCGCGCCGCCGACGGCTGGTACTCCGGAGCCGAACTCGCCACCGACGAACGGGCGCTGGCCGCCGTCCTGGCCGGCGAGGAGGACCGCATCGCCGCCGAGCACGGCCGCGCCCCGCGACCGCACGTCACCGCCTCCCGGCTGCTGCACCACTACGTCTGGTCGACCTGCCTGATCGTCGCCGGCCCCTGGCACCTCGCCCGGCGGGTCCCCGTCGTCGACCCCGCCGACCTCTGGCTGCACGCCCCCACCGGCGCGCTCGCGCTGCGTCCACGCGGTCACGTGACCCTCCCCGGCGACGACGAGCTCCGTGCCGAACTGCGGGCCGCCGTGGTCGCGCACGTCGAGCCGGTGCTCGCGGCGCTCGCCGGGCCCACCCGGCGCCGCGACCGGGCGCTCTGGGGCATGGTGACGGACGATCTGGCCTCCGCCATCTGGTACCTCGGCCGGATGCTCGGCGAGGCGGACAGCGCCGCCTCGAAGGACACTGCCTCGAAGGAAGCCGCTGCGGAGGACGCCGCCGTCGCCGCCGCCGAGGCCGTCCTGCCCGGCGGCACCCAGCCGCTCCCGGGCGCCGCCGACTTCCGCCGCCTGCGCACCCCCGACGGGCGGGCCCACCACACCCGCACCCGGCTCGGCTGCTGCCTCTACTACGCGGTCAAGCCCGAGGCCGTCGCCTGCCTGACCTGCCCGCGCACCACCGACGAGGAACGGCTGCAACGGCTCTGACGGCCCGGCCGTATCCCTGGCGGCCCTGACGGACCGTCCGCAACCGTGCGGCGCACCGGGGTTCGTTGTCAGTGGCATCGGCTATGGTCACCCGCGTGATCGATTCCACCATGCGGGTCCGGATCGCCCGCCCCTCGCGCGACCTCGCGGCGGCCGAGCGCTTCCATGTCGGCGGCCTCGGTCTCGACGTGCTGTGGCGCACCACCGAGCGGGTGTCCGGCGAGCACGACCTGCTCATGGTCGGCCCGCCCGGCGGCTCCTGGCACTTCGAACTCACCCACGACCCGGAGCGGCCGCTGGAGCCCACCCCGACGCCGGACGACCTGTTCGTCGTCTACCTCGGCACGCCGGTGGACGAGGCCCTGGTCGCCCGGCTGGAGGCGGCCGGCGGCACCCGGGTCAAGGCCCACAACCCGTACTGGGACGAGTTCGGCGTGACGATAGCCGACCCGGACGGCTACCGGCTGGTGCTCTGCTCCCGCACCTGGGGGAGTTGACCGGTCGGGCCCGTTCAGCTCCCGTCGCGCGGCGCCGGGCCGGGCGCAGGGTCTCCGGTCCCGCCGGGCAGCACCGCCACGCCCCGGTCCAGGTCCACGCCGAAGTGCGGCGGTGATCCGGCCTGCGCGTCGTCCCGCAGCGCCAGTTGCTCCTTCTTCTGCTCGACCTGTATCCGCTTTCCCGGGCTGAACAGCGCGTGCAACTCGTCCATCCCGCCGACGCCGAAGCCCACCCCGGGCCCGCGCTGCCGCTGACGCGGTGACGCCTCGTCCCGGATCTGCCACGCCGCCAGCACGGCCAGTCCCAGCACTGCCGCCACTGCCGCCACCACACCCACGATCAACCCCATGTCCGCTCAACGCCGCACCGGGGCAGGGGCGTTCCCCGAAGGCCCGTTCGGATCGGGTGCCGCGCCGACCGGTTACGCTGCCGCACGAACGGAAGGAGCGCCCTCACCATGACCGTGCGCGGAACCCTCGTGAACATCCGGACGGCGGACGGCACTGCCGACGCCTACCTCGCCCACCCCGACGACGATCGGGCCCACCCGGGCGTCCTCCTCTACATGGACGCCTTCGGGCTCCGGCCGCATCTGAAGAGCACGGCCGACCGCCTGGCCGCGGCCGGGTACACCGTGCTCGTCCCCAACGCCTACTACCGGAACGGCCGCGCGCCGGTCGTCGAACTGCCCGAGTTCATCGACCCGGAGCGCGACGACGCGCTCTTCGACCGGCTCATCCCGCTGCTCGCCACCCTCACCCCCGACGTGACCGAGCGCGACGCGGACGCCTACCTGCGCTGGTTCGCCGAGTCCCCGCTGGTCCAGGACGGCCCGGTCGGCCTCACCGGCTACTGCCGCGGCGCCCTCCTCGCCCTGCGCACCGCCGCCAGCCACCCGGACCGGATCGCTGTGGCGGCCAGCTTCCACGGCGGCAACCTCGCCACCGAGCGCCCTGACAGCCCGCACCTGGGCGCCCACCGGATCACCGCCGAGCTGTACTTCGGCCACGCCGACCAGGACGAGTCGCTGCCGCCCGAGCAGATCGACCGGCTCGCCGAGGCCCTCACCGCCGCCGGCGTCCGGTACCGGGCCGAGGTGTACACCGGCGCCCTGCACGGATACACCCAGGCCGACACCATCCGCTACGACGCGGCCGCCGACGAACGGCACTGGGAGGCGCTGCTCGGCCTGCTGAAGCGCGTCCTGCCGGCCTGAGGCCCGTCCGCGGGTCCGCCCGCGTCCGGTTTCCGCCGACCTGCCCGCCGGCTCGCCTGCCCGCCCCGGCCGCGTCCGGCCCCGCCGGCACGGTCCGCGCCCGATCTGTTGGCCTCCGGTTCATTGCCCGGACCGACGGAGTTCGGGCGTCGGAGCGGACCGGCGGGCAACGTCGGGTGCCTGACGAGGAGTCGGGTCGCGTCGCGCTGGGCATCGGGGTAACGACCGCGGGCATCGGGGGAACGGGACCGAGCGACGGATCCAGGGGGCCGTACGTGCACATCATGCAAGGCAAGCGGGGGACGCAGAGCGGGCCGGGCCTGCGGAGCGTCCAGGACACCATCGCGCGGGCATTCGCCGAGTGCACGCCCGGCGGGGTGCGGCCGGGCGAACTCGACCGCGGCGGAAGGGCGTTGCGCTGGGTCGAGGCCGGGCAGGGCGGCGGCGCGCCGGTGGTCCTGATCGCAGGCTGCGGCACCCCGTCGCTCACCTGGACGCCCGTCCTGCCCGAACTCGCCCGGCACGGGCGGGTGGTGGCGTACGACCGGGCCGGACTCGGCGCCAGCGAGCCCCACCGCGCGACAGGCCGCGCGACAGGCCGCGCGACAGGTGGCGCCACAGGGCGCGCCACCGGCCTGGCCGTGGCCCGGGCCGCAGCTCCGACCCTGGACGGTCAGCTCGAGGACCTCGCCGCCCTGGTGCGGCACCTGGACGCAGGGCCGGCGGTCCTGGTCGGCCACAGCTGGGGCGGCCAGCTGGCCCAACTCCTCGCCTGGCAGCGGCCGGAGCTGGTGGCCGGGCTGGTCCTGGTGGACCCGGCGCACGAGGAGTTCCAGCCGCCGGCCATCCGCGTCGCCGAAGCCGCGCTGAACCGGATGTGGCTGCTCCGTGCGGCGCTGGCGCCCTCCTCGCCCGGAGCGGCGGATCCGGTCGCCCGGGCCGAGGCGGCCGTGGTCGCGCACCACCACCAGCGGTGGACCGTCCTCGCCGAGAACCGGCTGACGACCGTCGCCGCCCCCGAGATCCGGCGCCGCCGCTCCACGGCGCGGCTGCCCGAGGTGCCGGTGGCCGTGCTGAGCGCGACCGAGGGGCTGCCCGGGGTGCTGCGCTCCCGGTGGACCGCCCTGCAGTCGCAGATCGCGTCCGGTGCCATCAGGGGAACGCACATCGTGGTCCGCGGCGCCGGTCATGCCGTCCACGCCGACCGGCCCAGGGCGGTCATCGCGGCCGCGCTGGAGGTGTCCGACCACGCCCGATACATCCGGAAGGTCTGACAAGGCTCTGGCAGTTGTGCTCAATTCCTTTGCACATCCGAGCGGCTGAGGACACGACACGCTCTGGCACACTGTGTGCCGACGACCCGTCGGGGAGGGTCACGACACACGGGGGGACAGGGGCATGAGCGGGGCGGGCACCGTGCTCGGCGGGCGGTACAGGCTGGTCGAGAAGATCGGCGGCGGCGCGATGGGCTCGGTCTGGCGGGCCGAGGACACCGTGCTGGCGCGACAGGTGGCGGTCAAGATCCTCCGCTCGGAGCTGTTCGAGGACGGCACCGCCGCCCAGCGCTTCCGCCGGGAGGCCCAGCTGGTCGCCGCGATCGACCACCCCGGCGTCGTGCACGTCCACGACTACGGCGAGAGCGGTGCGGACGGTGACGAGCGCTGCGCCTACATCGTCATGGAGCTGATCGACGGCCGTCCGCTGGACCAGGTGCTCGAGGACACCGGCCCGATGACCGTGAAGCGCGCCCTCGGCCTGGTGGCCGGCGCCCTGGACGCGCTGCACGCCGCGCACCGGCGGGACATCGTGCACCGGGACATCAAGCCGTCCAACCTGATGGTGCGTACCGACGGCCGGGTGGCCGTCACCGACTTCGGCATCGCCCGGGCGATCGCCAGCACCAAGCTCACCGCCCCGTTCGCGATCATCGGCACCGCGCTCTACATGTCCCCGGAGCAGGCCGAGGGATTGTCCCTCGGGCCGGCCACCGACCTCTACTCGATCGGCGTGGTCTGCTACGAACTGCTGGTGGGCAAGCCGCCGTACTCCGGTGACGGGCCGCTGCAGATCGCGCTCAAGCACGTCAACCAGCCGGTGCCGGAGCTGCCGGAGGCCTTCCCTGCGGCGGTCCGGGTGCTGGTCGCCAGGGCGTTGGCCAAGAAGCCCGAGGAGCGGTTCGCGGACGCCGCCGCGATGGCGGCCGCGGCCCGCGCGGCGCTCGGCGGCGTCGGATCCGGGAGCGCCACGGGCGACAGCCGGACGATCGCCCTCCGGCCCGGCACCGGCTCGGCGGCAGAGGGGGAGGCCAAGCGAGAAGCCGAGGCGGCACCCAAGGAACGAGCCGAGCGAGAGACGCCCGCGGGCGCGTCGGCCGAGGGCGAGCCGGGCAAGGGCGCGTCGGACAAGGGCGACCCGGCCAAGGGCGCGTCGGACAAGGGCGACCCGGCCAAGGGCGGGTCGGCGAAGGCCGGCGCCGTGGTCGCTCCCGCCATGCGTGACACCCCTTCGCCGGACGAGGTCGCGAAGGTGCAGTCGCAGGCGCAGACCGAGCCCGGCAAGCGCCGGTCCCGGCGCGCCCTGCTGGTGCCCGTGATCATCCCCGTCGTCATCTCGATGGGCACCGCCACCGCCCTGTTGGTCGACCGCAGCCCCGGCGACTCCGGTGCGGCCGTGCCGCCCGCCGCCCAGCCGACGGTCGTGGTCACCGTCTCCGCGAACCCGGTCACCGGCAGCCCAGCCGCCGCGACCACCACCGGGCCCGCCACCCCGCCGCCGACCGACACCCCGGCGGCCACCCCGACCCCCGACCAGCCGGCGCCCGGCACCCCGAACCAGCAGCAGGCCCCCGTCCCGGTTCCGGGCCAGGCCGGAAACGCCGGCGGCGCCTCGGGCGGCAGCCGGGCCGGCGGTGCGGGCACGGCCTCAGGCGGTGGTACCTCCGGCAACGTGGCCGGTGGCAACGGGTCCGGTGGCACGTCCGGCAACGGGTCCGGTGGCGGCCAGGCGAACCAGCCCGGCGGCGGTGCCAACCCGCCCGCCCCGCCTGCCAACCAGAACCCGCAGCCGCCGGCCCAGACCACGGGCGGCGGCACCACCGCGGCCCCGCAGAGCCCGAGCCGGCCCCCGTCCTGCGGCGGCAACAGCTGGAGCACCATCGTCAGCGTCAAGGACGGCCGTTCGATCGGGATGCGCGACGACAACCTGAACGGCGACAACCCGATCGTGCTCGGCGGTGCCGCGCAGTACGGCTGGGTGCGGTCGACCAACCCCGGCTCGTGGATCCTCTTCAACGCCTGCAACAACGGCGGCCCGCAGCTCGTCCAGACCACGGACGGGAAGGTCGCGTTGAGCAACGGGTTCAGCTACCTCACCAACTGGACCGTCCGCAACGGCTCCACCGCGGGCTCGTACACGCTGGCCGACTACATGAACTCGGTCTGCATGACCAACAACGGTCCGGGCAACGCGGTCACCATGGTGACCTGTACCCCCGGCAATACGGCCCAGGAGTGGCGGCTCCAGTGAAGGCGTCCGAGGAGTCCTAGCAGTCGTCAGGCGCGCGGACAAGGGTGCGGGGTGGCGGACCCTCGCCACCCGGGTGTCAAGGGACCGTGTGGAAAGTTCTACACAGATGTAAAAGTCGATCGCAGGTCGATCGAATCCGCCCGCCGGACGGCCGTTCGGCGGGCGAAGGGCTGCCGCGCAGGCGGTCGGACATGGTTCGAGTGGAAACGAATCGCAGGATGCGGTGAATCGCCCCGATTCGCCTGCCACTTGAACACCCTTTACCCCGTGGCGGGACCTGGCCAATCCTTGAGGCAGACCTGTCATTTCATCTGTTGGATTGTCATGCTTGTGGTCATCCCCAGCGGTAGCCCCCACCCCCACCCTTGGTGGCGAGCCGCTCGACTGCACGGGATTTCAGCACGTCAGCGCCCGTTCCGCCCCACAGGTGCCGACCCGGCCCCCCGGGACGTGGCGTGACCGCGCCCAGACGCGGTTTCCCGGAAGGACTCCCACGTGAAGCGAAAGCTCGCGGCTGTCGCCGTACTCTCGGCCACCGCCCTGCTGACCGGTGTGATCCAGGTGAGCACCGCCGCCCAGGCCGCCCCCGCCTCCTCGCCCTCGCCGCAGGCCCAGGCCGCCCAGCAGCACGCGACCGTGCTCGCGGTGGCGAGCGGCCAGGCCGGCCCGCTCGCCAAGGCGCTCGGCCTCGGCGACAAGGAGCAACTGGTCGCCAAGGACGCCGTGGTGGACAAGGACGGCACCCGTCACCTGCGCTTCGAGCGCACCTACGCCGGCCTGCCGGTGATCGGCGGCGACCTGGTCGTCCACCAGAAGGCCGACGGTGCCGTGAAGTCGGTCTCCAAGGCGGTCTCCGCGCGGATCGACCTGCCGAGCGTCACCCCGAAGGTCCCGGCCGACCAGGCCGCCGCACAGGCCACCGGCGCGGTCAAGGCCACCGTCGGGGCGACCCTCGACGCCGACCAGTCGCCGCTGGCCGACGTCCACCAGACCGGCAAGGCCCAACTGGTGGTCTGGGCCACCGACGGCAACCCCCGCCTCGCCTACCGCACCACCGTCGAAGGCGTGCGCGCCGACGGCACCCCGAGCAGCCAGGTCCTGGTCACCGACGCGGCGAGCGGCCAGGTGCTGTCCACCCACGAGAAGGTGCAGACCGCCGCCGGCACCGGCAAGGGCGTCTTCGTCGGCCAGGTCGCGCTGACCACCGCGGAGAGCGGCGGGCAGTACCAGCTCAAGGACGGCACCCGTGGCGGCCAGTCCACCACCGACATGAGTAACGGCACCTCGGGCAGCGGCTCGCTGTTCGCCAACACCACCGACACCTTCGGTGACGGTACCGCCGCCAACCGCGAATCCGCCGCCGTGGACGCCCAGTTCGGCGCCGCCACCACCTGGGACTTCTACAAGAACACCTTCAGCCGCAACGGCATCCGCAACGACGGCGTCGGCGCCCTCAGTCGGGTGCACTACGGCTCCAACTACGTCAACGCGTTCTGGAGCGACGACTGCTTCTGCATGTCGTACGGCGACGGCAGCGGCGACGCCGCCCCGCTCACCGAACTCGACGTGGCCGGCCACGAGATGACCCACGGCGTGACCGCCGCGACCGCCAACCTCAACTACGCGGGCGAGTCCGGCGGCCTCAACGAGGCCACCTCCGACATCATGGGCACGATGGTCGAGTTCTACGCCAACCTGACCTCCAACCCCCCGAACTACTGGGTCGGCGAACTGATCAACCTGAACGGCGACGGCAGCCCGCTGCGCTACATGGACCAGCCGAGCAGGGACGGCCAGTCCGCCGACTACTGGGACGCCAACGTCGGCAACCTGGACGTCCACTACTCGTCCGGCGTGGCCAACCACTTCTTCTACCTGCTGTCCGAGGGCAGCGGCGCGAAGAGCATCAACGGGTTCAACTACAACAGCCCGACGTACGACAACTCGACGCTCGCCGGCATCGGCCGGGACAAGGCCGCGCAGATCTGGTACAAGGCGCTGACCACGTACTTCACGTCCACCACCGACTACGCGGCGGCCCGTGCGGCCACCCTCAGCGCGGCGACCGACCTGTACGGCGCGGGCAGCACGGAGTACAACGCCGTCGCCGCCACCTGGACGGCGGTCAACGTCAACTGAGGTGGGGCGACCGGGTCGGACTGATCGAGTCGGGTTGACCTGACTCGGGCGAAACCGAGGCCCTGCCGGGCCGTGGGTGCCGGCCGGAAGGGCCATGGGCGGCGGGGGCGACGGGGTGCGGACCACCGTCGCCCCCGCCGCTTCTTGTCGTTTGACGACACGTCAGGACCGGCCGATGTCGTGCAGCTCCTGCGCGGCGAGGACGGCGTCGCCGTGCTCGACGGCCCAGGAGCCGAGTGCGCGGATCGGGCCGAGCAGGGCCGCGCCCGCCTCGGTGAGGGCGTAGTCGACCCGTGGCGGGGCCTCGGCGTAACGGCGGTGCTCCACCAGGCCGTTGTACTCCAGTCGCCGTAGCGCCTCGTTGAGGACCTTCGGGCTGATCCCGCCGATCCGGTCGAGCAGCGCCCGCGGGCGCATCGGTCCCCGCTCGCCGAGGACGTAGACGACAACGCTGTCCCAGCGGTTGGCGATCACCTCGAAGGCCAGCCGGGCGCGGCAGTCGGCCGCGAAGGCGCCGCCGCCCAGGTCGTCGGCCTCCTCGCCGTCCCCCTTCTCGATCTCGCCGCTGCGGCTCGTGGTGTCCATGCGGCCATCCTGCCCGAACCGATGCGTACCGGGCGGTGTGCATCGGGCCGCCTAGCGTGCCGGGTACGGAAGTTCGCACCGACTGCGGTCGGGCACCGATGGCGAGGAGTGGACATGCGGATCGGCATTCTGGGGACGGGCGCCATGGCGGCGGCCCTCGGTGGGGCCTGGGTGCGGGCCGGGCACGAGGTACTGGTGGGCGGCCGCGACCCGGAGGCGGCGAAGCAACTGGCTGCAGCGATGGGCGCGGTGGACGGCGGCGACCCGGCGCAGGCAGCGAGGTTCGGGGAGGCCGTACTGGTCGCGGTACCGGCCGCGGCGGCGGTGGCGGTGGTCGCCCCGCTGGCGGCCGAACTGGCCGGACGGACCCTCCTGGACTGCACCGTGCCGATGGCCCCGGGCGCGGACGGCCCGCACCTGACCACGAAGGGAACCGCCGACTCCATCGCCGCGCGGCTCGCCTCGACGGCTCCGGCGGCCCGGGTGGCCAAGGTGTTCGGCATCTGCCACGAGAGCATCTGGACCCTGCCGCGGCCCGCTTTCGAGGGCGGCACTCCGCTCGGCGTCCCGTACTGCGCGGACGACCCGGTGGCCGCCGCGCTGGTCGCCGACCTGGTGGCTTCCATGGGCTGCCTGCCGGTGCACTGCGGCGGGCTCGACCGGGCCGGACTGCTGGAGGCGACGGCCGTCTTCGCGATCGGCGTCTGGTGGTCGGGCGGCGAGGCGCGCCGGGTCTTCCCGTCGCCGGCCCTGGCGCCGGGAGCGACCGACGACGAGGGCTAGTGGCTCGTCTCGGATCCCCGTCCGGGTAATTGATCCTTCGTCCGTTGCACGGCAGGCTTCCTCCAAGTCTTGATCGTGGAGGTGGTCGTGG